>DATJKM010000097.1:0-12818 GCA_035491515.1 Candidatus Udaeobacter sp.
ACGTAGGGAGCTGTCCGATCAGCAGCTGCACCGTTTGCTAAAACAGCAATTGTTGGAGAAAAGACCGGGTCAAGCGTCGCTTATTCAAGGTCAACTGACCCGTTTCTTAAATAAGCGCTAGTTTGACTATAATAACAATCGATTAGCAAACTAAGGAGATGATTCAGTGAGTTACACTAAAGAGGATATTAGACGTATTGCACAGGAACAAAATGTACGATTTATTCGTTTGCAGTTTACAGATTTGCTAGGAACAATTAAAAACGTTGAAATTCCTGTCAGTCAGCTTGAGAAAGCGCTTGATAACAAAATGATGTTCGATGGATCATCCATTGAAGGTTATGTGCGTATCGAAGAATCTGACATGTACTTGTA
This sequence comes from Candidatus Udaeobacter sp., assembly GCA_035491515.1. GTDB lineage: Bacteria > Bacillota > Bacilli > Paenibacillales > Paenibacillaceae > Pristimantibacillus. The sequence continues at coordinate 376 of DATJKM010000097.1, forward strand.
CCCTGACTTAGATACTTGGGTTGTTTTTCCATGGGTAACACAAGATCGCGTTGCCCGTTTGATTTGTGATATTTATATGCCGGATGGAACGCCTTTCGCTGGAGATCCGCGCGGTATTTTGAAGCGTGCATTGAAGGAAGCGAAAGAACTTGGTTATACGGCAATGAATGTCGGTCCGGAGCCTGAATTTTTCCTGTTCAAAACCGATGAGCGCGGAGAGCCGACTACAGAGCTGAATGACCAAGGTGGTTACTTCGACTTAGCTCCGATGGATATGGGTGAAAACTGCCGTCGTGAAATTGTTTTAACGCTTGAAGAAATGGGCTTCGAGATTGAAGCTTCTCACCATGAGGTAGCTCCTGGTCAGCATGAAATCGATTTTAAATATGCAGACGCGATTAAGGCAGCGGATCAGATTCAAACGTTCAAGCTTGTTGTCAAAACAATTGCCCGCGAGCATGGCTTGCATGCATCGTTTATGCCAAAACCATTGTTCGGCGTGAACGGCTCGGGTATGCACTGTCATCAATCGTTGTTCAACGGCGATAGGAACGTTTTTTACGACGAGAAGGATAAGCTTGGCCTCAGTGCGGTTGCTCGTCATTATATGGCTGGTATTTTGCTGCATGCGCGTGCGATGGCTGCCATTACGAATCCGACAATCAATTCCTACAAACGGCTTGTACCCGGCTATGAGGCGCCTTGTTACGTAGCTTGGTCTGCAAGCAACCGTTCGCCAATGATTCGTATTCCGGCTTCGCGCGGTCTAAGCACTCGCGTAGAGGTACGTAATCCGGATCCGGCTGCAAACCCGTACTTGGCTTTGGCTGTTATGCTTAAAGCAGGTCTTGACGGTATTCAGAACAAGCTTCCATTGCCGGCGCCGACTGACCGGAACATTTACATCATGACTGAAGAAGAACGTCAAGATGAAGGTATTCCAAGCTTGCCACTCGATTTGAAGGAAGCGCTTGACGAAATGCTAAGAAGCGACATCGTTTGTGATGCGCTTGGCGATCATGCGCTGGCACATTTCTATGAGCTGAAAGAAATCGAATGGGATATGTACCGCACACAGGTTCACCAATGGGAAAGAGATCAATATCTGACTCTTTACTAATAGGTAACTGTAAAATAATGATATGAAACGCATCCCCTAAAGCAGAAATCGCAAGTACCCGTTGGTGCATTGCCTTACTCCTTTGGGGGATGCATTTTTTCTTATTAATGGTAATTCTTATTTTATTATTTAAAAATACCCATTATTCGTTTTATTTGGCATTTAAAATTCATGTGGCAGGGTGAAACGGGTGAGTGAGCAAAAAGCTGCGTATCACGAGTTGGGTAAAAAAATAAAAGTTATTATTACTGGAGCTACCGGAATGGTTGGGGAAGGTGTATTGCACGAATGTCTTCAACACCCGGATGTTGAGAGTGTGCTCGTCATCAACCGAAAACCTTGTGGTGTAGCCCATACTAAATTAAAAGAAATCGTGCACAATAATTTTTTTGATCTGTCTGGAGTAGCACCGCAATTGAATGATTACAATGCCTGTTTCTTTTGTCTGGGCGTGTCATCCGTTGGTATGAAAGAAGAAGAATACAAGCGACTGACTTACGATCTTACGCTGCATATAGCAAGCTTATTATCGGGCTTGAATCCAGAAATGATTTTTTGTTATGTGTCCGGTAGCGGAACAGATAGTTCGGAGCATGGAAAAAGCATGTGGGCTAGAGTGAAAGGGAAAACAGAAAACCGTCTGCTTCAGCTCCCTTTTAAAGGAGCTTATATGTTCCGACCAGGTTATATTCATCCAACAAAGGGATTAAAAAATACGCATAGCTATTATTCGATTTTAAGCTGGATGTATCCGATGCTTCGTGCAGTTTTACCTAAGTATGTCATTTCATTGAAGGAGCTCGGCCTCGCTATGATACATATTGCTCAAACAGGCCGCGAGCGTGCTGTTCTTGAGTGTAAGGAAATAGCTAGAATAGCGAGAAATTGAGTACGGATAATTGGATTATTTTGATTAATCTAAGTTGAGAGATCATCTTCAAGTAAAGGTTGAATGAAGTCTGAACAAACACAAAAGACCCGAAGTACGGGTCTTTTGTGTTAAGTTGCAAAATTAAGTTAAGAAATTGCGATTTCATACATTAATTAGTAGCCGAAACCCATGCAGCTGCAAGCGATAATAACTAACAAAATGAAGAGAACCAAAATTGTTCCTGTGTTTGTAAAAGCTCCACCAACGTAACCGGACATTTTTCAATGCACCTCCTTACGTTTTGAGTACACAGTATGTTATGCGAGTTAAACGTTTAGTGATTGGGTGTTTGTCACAGCTGAATAGGATGTGAGGAAACTGGGCGTTCAGGTTGTACACCCGTTAAATTAAATATTAAAGAAGAGGCTGAATCAATGATGCAAATGCATCGATTCACCTCTTCTTTATGAACGCAATTAATTGTTGGTTGTTTAATGAATATCGCGGAACAGTCCGATGACTTTGCCTAGAATCGTTACATTTTGGAGTAAAATCGGCTGCATAGTGGAATTCTCCGGCTGCAAGCGGATGTGGTTTTTCTCCTTATAGAACGTCTTTACCGTTGCTTCATCATCCTCGGTCATCGCTACAACAATTTCACCGTTATTTGCGGTTTGCTGCTGCCTGACGATAACATAATCGCCGTCGTGAATACCTGCTTCTATCATACTCTCGCCCATGACATTCAGAATAAATACGCTGCTGTCACCGACGAAATGGGAAGGAAGCGGGAAGTACTCCTCGATGTTCTCCGTTGCTGTAATAGGCACGCCCGCGGTAACTTTACCGACGATCGGCACTTTTGCGACGGAAAGGGGAATAATGCCGTCTACGCCTTCTTGATCTAGAATTTCAATAGCACGAGGTTTAGTCGGATCCCGGCGGATTAGACCTTTCTTCTCCAAGCGGTCCAAATGACCGTGAACGGTTGAACTGGATAACAATCCAACAGCTTCGCCGATTTCTCGAACGGAGGGTGGATATCCTTTCTCCCGGACTTCATTCTTAATAAATTCAAGAATCGAATGTTGTCGGTTCGAAATCTTCGACACTGCGATCACTCCATTAGTAGGTTTGTAAAAAATTATAACATAGAACCGGAGTTCGTACAAACATAAGTTCTTAAGTACAGAAGTTCGTATTTTTTCCGTTGACACCAAACGTTTGTTCGTGTAATCTAAAAACAGAACAAACGTTTGGGGTGTTGAAAAATGATAACCAGTCCAAGTTTTTATAGAACGATTCATAAGCAAGAAGCGGGTAAAGCAACTATGCTCAGTCATCTAATGAGTCGATTATTGAAGCGGCATGCAGCTAAGATCGTAGTTTGCTCTGCGGTGTTCGCCCTTTTATTTACTAGCTTTCTACTTATGGGAACAGACGCTTCCGGTAATCATCCTGAAGAAGCGACAGGTGAAGAACAAATCATAACGGTGCATTCAGGAGATACGCTATGGGAGATAGCAAAGCAATACACTGATGGCAGCCATGATATTCGATACATCGTTTATATGATTAAAGATCGTAATGATCTACAATCTCCAACAATTAAGCCAGGGCAGAGGCTAATTATTCCTAGTATGTAACTAGGGCGTCAATTCCAATGCAATACAAATGATTTTTCCCAAATAAAGCTTTCTAAGCTAAGTAGATTAAGCAAATCTACCGGTTTAGAAAGTTTTTTTGCAATAAAGCAAACGATTCATACTCGTTACTTTATTCGTTACGGAGCTTCTGCTCCTTGACAATTGAACGGCTGAAATGTCAAACTATAGAGTAGAGTTTTTTTCAACATGAGAGGAGTTTAGTAAGGATGGAATTTTCAAAAATAATTGAGCGTATAAACGAGCTTGCTCGTAAAAATAAATCGGAAGGCCTGACAGGGCCGGAAATTGCCGAAAGAGATGAGCTGCGCCAGCTATATTTAAACAACTTTAAAAACAATTTCCGTCAACAGCTGGAAAAGATTGAAATTGTTGATGATAATGATAATATCAAGCATTAACGGAAGTTAGCGCTACTCATTTAATATCCACGAAAGGGTGATTAGATGAAATATAATCTGTTAGGGAAAAGTGGACTAGCCGTATCCGAGCTTTGTTTGGGAACGATGACATTCGGCAATACGACAAGTGAAGCGGACTCAATCGATATGATCGATCGTTTCGTTGACCGCGGCGGCAATTTTCTTGATACAGCCGACGTATATGTGAATGGTCGTTCTGAGGCAATCGTAGGTAAAGCGATCAAAAACAAACGTTCCGACGTCGTCCTCGCTACAAAGGTGCGAATGAGTACATCCAGCAATATTAATGGAGTAGGCTTGTCCCGCAAGCATATTTTGGACGGCGTTGAAGCAAGTCTAAAACGGCTTCAGACGGATTATATCGACTTGTATCAGGTACATGTATGGGATCACGCAACGCCGATCGAAGAGACGCTTCGCACGCTCGATGATCTCGTTACTTCAGGCAAAGTTCGTTACATAGGGTGTTCAAATTTTTTTGCATGGCAGCTGATGAAGGCATTGGCTTGTAGCGATGCTAACAGATATGTGCGTTTTGTATCGATTCAGCCTCAATACAGCCTAGTGAGCAGACAAATGGATCGCGAGATGCTGTCGCTCTGCAAAGAGGAGCAGGTAGGGATTATTCCATGGGCTCCCATCGGCGGCGGTTTTCTGAGCGGTCGCTACAGCAGGGAAATGCCGACAGAGGGTCGTTTAACCTCAAAGGTAGGGGAGAGCGCATGGATTAACCGTTCATCAGACAAAAACTTCGTAATCCTCGATGCTCTGCTTGAAGCGGCCAACGAGCTTGGCAAAACGCCTGCTCAGGTTGCTCTTAGATGGCTTATTCAGCGGGAAGGTATTACATCACCAATATTTGGTGCCAGCAAATTAGAGCAGTTCGAGGATAATATCGGAGCAATAGGTTGGGAAATGCCAAGCGAGATATGGAACCGTTTGGAACAAATAAGCGCACTACCGGATGACTATCCGAATCGCTTCATCGATAAGTTCCGCAGACCGTTTGAATAGTGTTTCAATTAGGAGGAGAATCAGCTTGTCACGTTCCTGGGAGCGCAAGGTGCGCAAAAACATGAGTGTCGTAAATAAGCAACGCAAAAAGCAAGGCAATGGTCAAATCATATTCAATGCCGATAAATCGGAGAAGATCGTTGGGCGTAATTTCATTGCTCCCATATTATTGATTTTATTTATTGCCATGTACGTCATTCTGATGCAAAGCTCTACCGAGTTTAAAATGGATATGATGTTTTGGATCACAGTAGGATGCTATATTTTGCTGGCGGTACTATTTTTTTTCCGCAGACCGTACATTACGATTGGCAAAGATTTCGTACAGTCTCGCCGTATGACCGGAGATAAACGTATTCCTGCATCCGCGATCAAAGGCATTAGTGTTCAAAAGGGTTATGTAATCGTGGAGCAGCACAAAGGCGGAAACTGGGTTTTCTCTAAGTTGACTAACCGGTTCCCGACAGAAGAGCTAGGTGAGAAGCTGAAGGTTTTCGCTCAAGCTAACAATATTGCTTTTCAGCAAAAATAAACAGGCAGGAGAGTTCGAACAACGATGACTAAACAAGCAGTTTTATTTGATCTGGATGACACATTGCTGTGGGATGACCGCAGCGTAAAGGAAGCTTTTGAAGCTACATGCCAAACGGCAGCGGCAGCGACTGGAGTTGATCCTCATGCACTGGAGGAATCGGTTCGCACCGCAGCGCGGGCGCTCTATGAATCGTATGAAACGTACGCGTTTACGAAAATGATCGGCATCAATCCGTTTGAAGGACTTTGGGCGCCATTCCGCGAGGGCGAACAAGAGGAATTCCGGAAGCTTGAGAGTCTTGCTCCCGGTTACCGTAAAGCAGCATGGACCCAAGGCTTAAGTGCATTAGGCATTGATAATGAGGAGCTTGGCGCCAAGCTGGCTGAGCAATTCCCAGCTGAACGCCGTTCGCGTCCGATCGTATACGAAGAAACATTCCGCGTTCTAAATGCGCTAAAGGGTAAATACAAGCTGCTACTGCTGACGAACGGATCGCCTGATTTGCAGCGTGAGAAGCTTGCCGGCGTACCGGAACTGATTCCTTATTTCGACCATATTATAATTTCGGGTGAGTTTGGGGAAGGGAAGCCGGCCGCATCGATTTTTAAGCATGCGCTTGAGCGTCTTGGCATCGAAACTGATCATGGCATCATGGTAGGCGATAAACTGACAACGGATATTTTGGGAGCAAATACAATCGGGATGACCTCGGTTTGGATTAACCGCCACGGTGCCGTCCGCAATGACGAGATCGTGCCAACCCATGAAATTAAACATTTAGAAGAGCTTCTACAGCTGCTGGAGGCTTAAATAATAGCAATAAAAAGCCCCTTGCATCAGCTTTAACAGCTAGCGAGGGGCTTGCATTATTTTAAAATCCGTATTATGCCTGGTTGGATGCGAATTTCTCGTCTGCATAAGGATGAGCGATCCAGCCTTCTGTTTCGATGAAGAGACGAACGGCAACGATTTGACGATTATCCATAAGCGTGAAGAAATGCGGCTTGTATTCCGGTACAGAGATAACGTCGCCAGCTTCCAGCTCAACATCGAAATAACCAACGTCATCGGTTCCCTTAATAATGAAGATACCACGTCCGGCAGTAATAGCGCGAACTTCATCTTCGGTGTGCGTGTGCACGTTTTCGAATTTTTTTAGCAGCTCGTCCAGGTTAGGCGTAGCATCGGATAATGCGATGATATCCCAGGTTTTATAACCGCGACGCTCAGCCAAGTCGCGAATTTCATCATCATATGTCGCCAAAATTTGCTGCTTCTCTTCGTCAGAGAGAACAAATTTTTGTTGTAATTCTTCTGTTAGCTTGTTAGGTTGCCAATGCTCGTAAAGCACCTCTTGTTGTTCTAGAAATGCACGGACAGCCTCTTCACCTTGAATCCGTTCCTCTGTATTGCGAATTCTTATCTCAGCCATGAACATTCCCTCTTTTCCTATAGAAATTAAATGATATAATTATTATAAAACAAATCAAATGGAATGTCGATGGATTTACCTTTTCACAAAACGGGTATTCTGTTAAACTATTGGTTAATGATTTTGGGAAGGGTGTAGTAAATTGTCGAAACCGACCATACAACAAATGCTTCAGGAACGCATACTCATTTTGGACGGCGCGATGGGTACGATGATTCAGCAAGCCGATCTGAATGAAGCTGATTTTGGAGGAGCAGAGCTGGACGGCTGTAATGAAATGCTCGTTCTGACTCGTCCTGATGTTATACAATCGATTCACGAGCAATACCTTGAGGCTGGCGCGGACATTTTGGAAACGAATACGTTCGGGGCAACTAGTGTCGTATTGGCTGATTATGATATTCCGGAAAAAGCAAGAGAGATTAATTTGGCCGCAGCTAAGCTGGCTCGCGATGCATGCGACAAGTACAGCACGCCCGACAAACCGCGTTACGTAGCCGGGGCGCTTGGTCCAACGACCAAAACCTTATCGGTAACGGGAGGCGTGACCTTCGACGAGCTTGTAGAAAGCTATTACGAGCAAGCGTTAGCTTTGATCGAAGCAGACGTGGATGCGCTGTTGCTTGAAACTTCACAGGATACGCTCAATGTAAAAGCAGGCAGTATCGGCATTCGCAATGCGTTTGACAAGCTTGGCAAAGAGCTTCCAATTATGATTTCCGGTACGATAGAGCCGATGGGCACAACGCTCGCCGGACAAACGATCGAATCGTTCTATATTTCTTTAGAGCATTTGAAGCCGATCTCGATCGGCCTGAACTGTGCAACCGGTCCGGAATTTATGCGTGATCATCTGCGGACGCTCAGCGAAATTGCGGATTCTGCAATAAGCTGCTATCCGAATGCCGGCTTGCCGGATGAGAACGGTCATTATCATGAATCGCCGGAGTCGCTTGCCAAGAAAATGTCGGCATTCGCTGAGATGGGCTGGTTAAATATTGCCGGCGGCTGCTGCGGAACGACTCCTGAGCATATCCGGGTTATGGCTGAGACGATGGCTTCTTATGCTCCGCGCACGAAGATGGGTGAGCACCCGAACGCAGTATCCGGTATAGAAACCGTATATATCGAGCCGGAAAATCGCCCGATCATGATCGGGGAACGTACGAATATTTCCGGATCCCGTAAATTCAAACGGCTGTTGAAGGAAGAGAAGTTCGATGAAGCCTCTGAAATCGCAAGGGCGCAGGTTAAGGGCGGCGCACATGTTATCGATATTAACTTGCAGGATACCGATATCGATGAGGCGTATGCCGTTCAGCAATTTTTGCCGCAGGTTGTGAAAAAAATTAAGGCGCCTTTGATGCTCGATTCCACCTATGATCATATTATTGAGCTGGGGCTAAAATATTCGCAAGGCAAGGCGATCATTAACTCCATTAACTTGGAGGACGGCGAATCGAAGTTTGAGAAAATTTTACCGTTAATTCACCGCTATGGCGCTGCTGTCGTAATGATTCTAATCGATGAACGCGGCCAAGCAGTAAACCGCCAAGCGAAGATGGAGGTTGCCGAGCGTTCTTATAACCTCCTGACACAGAAATATAAAATGAATCCTGAGGATATCATTTTTGATCCGAATATGTTCCCTGTCGGCTCGGGTGATCCGCAATACATCGGTTCGGCCGTTGAGACGCTTGAAGGCATTCGTATGATTAAAGAGAAGTTTCCGCTTGCGAAGACGATCCTCGGACTCAGCAACATTTCCTTCGGATTGCCGGATGCGGGACGTGAAGTGCTTAACTCCGTCTACTTGTACCATGCGACAAAAGCGGGTCTGGATTACGCGATCGTGAACACGGAGAAGCTGGAGCGTTATGCTTCGATTCCAGAAGAAGAGCGGCGCTTGGCTGAGGAACTGATCTACAACACGACTGACGAGACGCTGGCTGCGTTCGTTGCTGCTTTCCGCAACAAGAAGGTAGAGAAGAAAGAGAAAATTTCGAATCTGTCCCTGGAGGAGCGTTTGGCTTCATACGTTGTTGAGGGAACGAAGGAAGGCCTCATCCCTGATTTGGATGAAGCTCTCAAAAAATACTCGGCCATGGATGTCATAAACGGGCCGCTTATGCGGGGGATGGAGGAAGTCGGCCGTTTATTCAACGGCAACGAACTGATCGTAGCGGAGGTGCTGCAGAGCGCCGAGGTTATGAAAGCATCTGTAACCTACTTAGAGTCTTTTATGGAAAAGGATGAATCCTCTGTCAAAGGTAAAATTATTTTGGCAACGGTTAAGGGCGACGTGCATGACATCGGTAAAAACCTTGTTGAAATTATTTTGTCTAACAACGGTTATAAAATAATAAATCTAGGCATTAAAGTACCGCCGGAGCAGTTAATTGAAGCTTACCGCAAGGAGAAGGTCGATGCGATCGGCTTGTCCGGCCTGCTCGTTAAATCAGCGCAGCAAATGGTTATTACCGCGCAGGATTTGCGTACGGCCGGCATTGATGCACCAATCCTTGTTGGCGGCGCGGCCCTTACGCGGAAATTTACAAAAACAAGAATCGGCCCGGAATATGACGGACTTGTTCTATACGCGAAGGATGCGATGGACGGTCTGGACATCGCGAACAAGCTGATGGATCCCGAGCATCGCTCACGGATGGAAGACGAGATGGCCGCATTCAAGGCGTCTGGCGGATTGTATGAGGAAGAGAAGAAGCCATTGCCTGAATTGACGCGCGCCGTACGTTCCAAAATTTCGCCGGATGCGCCGGTGTTCACACCGCCGGATTTAGAGCGTCACGTGCTGCGTGATGTGCCGCTTCCTCATGTCATTCCTTATGTGAATATGCAAATGCTGCTCGGTCATCATCTTGGACTGAAAGGCAATGTCGATAACCTGCTTAAGGAAGGCAACGAAAAAGCGCTTCATCTCAAAGCAACCGTAGATGAAATTCTGCGACAGGGAACTACTGAGGGAATTTTGAAAACGCACGGAATGTATCGCTTCTTCCCGGCACAATCCTCGGGTAACGATATTATTATCTATAATCCGGTAGATCCCGAGCAGGAGATCAAACGGTTCACATTCCCGCGCCAGCAGGTTGAGCCTTATTTATGCTTAGCGGATTTCTTGAAATCTGTGGAGAGCGGCGTGATGGATTACGTAGGCTTCCTAGTTGTAACGGCTGGCCACGGCATTCGCGAGCTGGCGAATGAGTGGAAGGATAACGGCGATTATTTGCGTTCGCATGCACTGCAGTCAGTGGCACTCGAAGTAGCGGAAGGGATGGCTGAGCGCGTCCATCATATGATGCGCGATCTATGCGGCTACCCGGATCCGGCTGAAATGACTATGAAGCAGCGTCATGGCGCTCGTTATCAAGGCATTCGCGTATCATTCGGCTATCCGGCATGTCCTAACCTCGAAGATCAGGAGCCGTTGTTCGATTTAATGAGACCACAGGATATTGGCGTTGAATTGACGGAAGGCTGTATGATGGAGCCGGAAGCATCCGTGTCTGCGATGGTATTCGCACATCCGGAAGCGCAATATTTTAATGTGGAGAAGCTATAGGTTATAATTTGCAAAGAGCCCTTGAGCGTTCGGTAATACGAGCTTAAGAGGGCTCTTCGTTTCAATTCGGCAAGTGATGCGGCAGCCGCTAAGGGTGAGGTGGACGAGATTATGAACATGTGGTTTTTGGGAACGGGTGCAGGCAGACCCTCCAAGTATCGGAATGTAACTGCAATGGCACTGCAGCTTCCTGAGCCTTGCAGCAGCTGGTGGTTATTTGATGCTGGAGAAGCAGCGCAGCATCAGATTATGAGAACGCCGCTGAAGCTAAACAAGCTAGAGGCCGTATTCATAACGCATTTGCATGGCGATCATATATACGGTCTGCCGGGCTTGTTAAGCAGCCGTTCATTCGATGGCGGGGTTACTCCCGTTCAGCTTTATGGTCCGATTGGCATAAAGCGCTTTATTGATACGATATTTGCCATAAGCGCCACTACGCTGGACTATGAGCTAAACATCCATGAGATAACAGGCGATGAAGGGATAATTTTTAAAGATGAGCGCTTTAAGGTGGAGGCCTTGCAGCTTGAGCATCGCGTAACCAGCTTCGGCTATCGCATTACAGAGCATGATCAGCCGGGCAAGCTGCTCGTGAATAAGCTGAAAGAGCTTGGCATAGAGGAAGGGCCGCTGTACGGAAAAATCAAGCAGGGACATCCGGTTACGTCTCCGAGCGGTATGATCGTCCGGACGGCGGATGTTACCGGCCCCGCTCATATTGGCAGAATTGTTACGGTGCTTGGAGACACTAAACCATGCGATAATGCGTTGACACTGGCAGCCGGCGCCGATTTGCTCGTGCATGAAGCGACCTTCGCCGCTGGCATGGAAGAGAAAGCGTATGAGTTCGGTCACTCAACTTCGGCAGATGCGGCAGAAACGGCTGCAAAAGCTAAGGCGAAGCGGCTTGTCATGACACATTTTAGCGGTCGATACAGCAATGAGGATTTAAGTCAGTTGGAAGCGGAGGCGGCCGTGCGTTTTCATGCCGTAACGGCGGCAACGGATTTCATGCATATTGAAATTGAACGTGCTCTGCAAGAGGAATAAAGCAAAAACGCGAGGGCAACCTCGCGTTTTTGCTTTATTTGTTGTCTTTACTAAAGTGAAACGACAAATAGACGGAAGCGAGGACGATGAGGACGATTATGCCAAAGAAGATAATCATTTGGAAAGGAGCAGGGACGAATGCGGCTGCGATCGTAAGTAAGCCGCCATATAGATAAAACTTGGCCGCTGCTTGATGCGTCTTTCTCCAAACGGTCTCGCTTGCAAGCGTTTGATTTGTTTTTATGCCGAAATAGCTATTTGGCTGAAAGCGCGGCATATAATTACCTGTAACTACAAAAATAATGCCGACCATAGGCAGGACGACTTTTGCGATATTGATTTCTAGCCCATAGCCGAAGGCAATCGTGACACTGTGCAGAACAAGGAGGCTGAGCAGGACGATATTTTGAACAATCAGCATGCTGGGCTTATGTTTGTGGTAGTTTTGCTTTCTGGGAAGAATGACGATCATTAGGACCATTAACGCCGGCAGAAGCAAAAGTGCAAATGCTTTATGCGCGAGTCCATTGACTTCGTTGCTTACATTCCAGTGAATAGCCATTTGCTCTGGTAAATCGGGATAGGTTACGATGCTTGCGATGACGGCGACGGCAACAATTATCCAAGATAATACGCTCGATTTCATTCGGATTCATTCCTTTCGGTTCCGTTATGCTGAAAGGTGATGATCCATTTCATTAAATCTTGGAAGACGGTCGTATGAAGCGAATAATAAATATGCTGCCCTT
>DATJKM010000098.1:0-11778 GCA_035491515.1 Candidatus Udaeobacter sp.
GGGATAATGGGATTAATAAGGTTAAGCAGCTTGGATTCGAGTGCATCTTCGCCTTGAGAGCCTTTCAGCTCGTCAGCGGTCATATCTGCTAGTGTACGGTTAATGATAGGTCTAACCTCAATTTCGATCAGCTTGTCGAACTCTTCCTTTGTTTTCTTGCTGTCAAGCTGGAAAGCAAAGCTAAGAACAACAACATATTCGGGGTCTTTCAGGTTTCTTCTGAAATCCTTTAATTCGGATGTAACCTCTACACGCTCATCCGCAGACAACACTTTAACCTCAATGGTTTTTGTCTCCGTCGCTTGCTCCTTAGGATCGGTAAAAAAGGATTTAAACAATATAATGGCAACAATTGCGATTAATGTTATAGATAACAAAATGGTAATCAACCATGGAAGCATTTTTTTCATGCTGAGGGCCCCTCCCTTTGCTCACTCTTTTGGGCCGCCGCAACGAGGCCAATTGTCCGAAGATACTGCTCATTAAGCAGCAACAGCTCAGCTGTCTTCTCTTTAACTACCAGCTTTTTTCCTGTCGTAAGCGTAATAACGGTATCCGCGGATTCTTCAATCACTTCAATTAATAGTGCATTTATCGTGACTCTTGTTCCATTTAATCGCGTTACGGTAATCATTAGTTACCCCCTCACACCTAGGGGAGGCACTAGGCCTCCTGCCCGTTATGACTTACCTATCGTTTTAAGTTAACAACCTCTTGCAAAATTTCATCGGAAGTTGTAATAATACGCGAATTTGCTTGAAAACCGCGCTGCGCAACGATCATTTCCGTAAATTCAGCTGTCAAATCAACGTTTGACATTTCCAGCTGTCCGGCAATGATCGATCCCGTACCGAGCTCCGGATCGCCGGCGAACGTCATGAAATCTTCAATTGAAGCGTCCGGATTAGCATTGGCCGTCACGCGGTACATATTGCCGCCAAGCTTCTCAAGACCGCTAGGGTTTACAACCTTCGCAACGCCAAGCTGTGCAACAGCTTCCGTACCGTCAGCCGTTACGCCCGTAATCGTTCCATCCTGTCCGATGGAAAAAGCAGTAATCGCTTCGTCAAGAACGATCGGCTCTTGGTCGACGCTAAGTACAAAGTATCCATCGCCTGTTACAAGCTGCCGGTTCGCATCCAACGTAAAATTTCCTGCGCGGGTCAGAAGCATTTCAGACTCGTCATTAGCTCGAACAACGAAGAAGCCGTCTCCGTCGATACGTAGATCAGTCGCCTGATTCGTCGTCATTGCGCTTCCTGCGGTATGTACCGTATCGATAGATCCGATAGATACGCCTAAACCGACTTGCTTCGCGTTTACGCCACCTCGCACGCCTTCCTCAGGTGCGGTAACGCCCGCAACAGTCTGGCTTAGAATATCTTTAAACATGACGCGGCCTGCTTTGAAACCTACCGTGTTGACGTTTGCGATATTGTTGCCTATGACGTCAAGCTTTGTTTGAAAGCCGCGCATACCGGATACGCCCGAATACATCGATCTTAGCATTGTTCGTTTTTCCTCCTGGAATATGGATTGGACTCATTGGCTTCTAAGTATGTATGCACTATCATGCAGCTGCTTCAATCGGTCCGCAGCTTGAGGCTCCCTGATAGGTCCAGCCTTACGATAAAATAATAGCACTGTCTATATGAGTAAATACGTTACTTCTCATTTGTCCGCCATCCATAGCCGTTACTACAGTGCGGCTTGGAACGTTCACAATCATTGCGATATCTCGAAAAACGATTAAAGAATCTTGAGCGCCTTTAGATGCAGCCTCTTCAACGGCATTTATAATTTTCGTTAACGATTCCGGCTGTAATTTAATGCCTCTCTGCTGCATGCGCACCTCGGCATGATGACTGAACTTAAGCACTTTCGCATCAAGCAAGCCTTGAAACTCTGTTGATTGCGGTAAACGGTTAGCTGCCGCTTTGCCTGGCTGAAGGGGGGTGGATTTAACCGGAAAAATATGACCGATTCTCACGCCATTATTCACTAGGTTTCCGCCCCCTCCTCAGCATCCGCTGAATCGGAAGATGAATGATCCGCCGCTTCGACGCTGGCATTATCTGCCGTTTCCTCCGCGCTGGCACTGTCTCCATCCGTTTCCGATATCGCTGTGACATAATCAAGAGCGATCTCAGCACCGCCTACCCTTGCATATAGAATGCCGTCCTTCGAGATGATGGACTCAACAACGCCCTTAACGGTTGTGACTTCTCCCGCTTCGTCAGCTTCGTTCCATTCAATCGTTTTGCCAATCATGGTTGAAGCGGAGCCTATATTCTGACGCATTAAGGTTAGCTCAGAAGACATATTCATAAGCTGCTCCACCGAGGTGAATTGTGCCATCTGTGCGATGAAATCCTTATCCTGCAGCGGTTGCATTGGATCCTGATTACGAAGCTGCGTCACAAGGATGCTTAAGAACTGATCCTTGCCAAGCGTATCCGTGCTTGTTTTGTTTGCTGCCGCTTGCACGTTTGCTTGACTATAGTTCGGCCATACTGCGCGGGTAGAAATGCTATCTGCCATTTCCGATCACCTCCGATCTCTCTTGCGGTACGATTGTTCTGCTAAGCCTTAACGTTTATTCCTCTGCCGAAGCCAAGTCCTTGAATTGCCGCTTGTTCGATCATTTCGGTTTCAAATTGGGTTTCACTTGATCCCTCTTCGCCTTGAAAAGACTGACGGCCAGTAGCTTGCTGCTGACTGCCTCCATGACCTTGATGCTGCGATGACAGCTGAGTCATCGATTGTCCCTGCGACACCTCAAGCTTATCGACCATTAGGCCTTGTGCTTGAAGAGCGGAACGAAGCTGCGCCATTTGATTATCCAGCATATCTTTAGCCATAGCTGTATCCGTTTGGAAGATTGCCGTCAATAAGCCGTTTTGCATCGTAATCCGTACGTCAACTTGCCCCAGATGTTCAGGGAAAAGCATAATCTTCGCTTCTGAAACACCGTTTAAAGACGTTAAATCAAACTTTTGTACAATCATTCCCGTCATCGACTTAGCAAAGTCATCCGCAACGACAAATGAAGTCGCAGCAGCTGCTGCAGTTGCAACCAGCGGTGCGAATCCACGCAGCGTATCCGGATTACTTGCGCCCGGCTGAACCAGCGGATTCGTTTCAGCCGATGAAGTGACTGTTTCTGAATCGACGCCTTGCTCTAAGCTTTGAACTGCTGTAGAGAAGACTGCCGGGTGTACTGCCGCTTGCTGCGATAAACGCTGCAACAACGTGCTAACCTCAACTTGCGGAGCAGTTTGCGCTGAAAACAGCTGTTGTGTGAAGAATGTCGAATTCGTTTGCGGTTTATTCGTTTCCACCGGCTCGCCTTCCACAATCGCCGTTAACGCTTGAAGCTGCTGCGCTACCAATTCAAATGGCTCTTGTTTTTGAATCAGCTTAGTTGTTCCTTGCTGAAGCATGGCTTGTAATTGCAGCAGCGTATCCTGCAGGCTAGACTTCACAGCTGCGATACCTGAAACTACCTGTTGATCAGACATGCTTCCATCCCCGGCAATCAATGGCTTAGCCGTAGGCTGAATTACGGGAACTGGAATTCCGATCAACGCGAGCAGCGCATTCATTTGATCGAGAACAGCTTCTAATTGCTGCAGCTGCTGCCCATCTTCTGCTGGCGCTTCGCTATCTTCTTTTGCCGGTTCAGCAAGCTGTTCAAGCAGCCCGTCGATAATCGACATCAGATCGGATATAGTAGGGGCAGCTGCTGGATCTGCGGTTTCGCTTGCCGCTTCCTTTAAGACAATAGCAACTGGCTGATTGCCTTGCGTATTTGCAGTACCGCTAGCAGCATCGCCGCCGTTAAGCTGCTGCACTAGCGTTTTTTGGAATACCGCTCCACCTGTACTTTTACTCGCTTGTCCAGATGTTGTTGATTGAGCCTGTGGCTGGCTTGACGCAATTTGTGGAATCATCATTTCCATTATTCTCACCTCCTTTCGAATAGGGGGTTCAAAAGCTGCTTGGTCAGCCGTTAACTGCCTGTCATCAATTTGGATACAATCTGAGCTGTGGTCGCTTCATTAATTCCCGACATTTCCGCTAGAATGGCCGATCTCGACTGATTGTCAACCGCATTAATAATCCGAAGCACCTTGCTCGGGCTTACCTCCACCATTTTAATTAATAATTCAGCGGCGCTTTTTGGATCCATTGCCGTGAAGGTGGCACTAAGCTGCTCTTGATCAAGAACGGAGGTCGCTTTCTTCGTTTCCGGTGTCTTCTGAGCATTAAGTTTTGCTTGAAGCGCGGCAATTTGCAAATCCTTTGTCTTCACATTATCCTTCAGCATCATTGCTGCGTCAGCCGCCGTCTGCGGATTCATCTTCTCCATAATACGTACCCTGTCATCGGAGCGCATATTTGCAAACACGAGCACGATTTCTTCTAAAGTCATGCTTTGCAAAATAGGTGCTGCTTTACTTGGTGTAATTTTGGAAAACATACTCGCTAATTCTTGAATTTTCGCTTCGTATTCCTCATCCTCAAGCAATTGCTCATCATTAACGCTCTTGAGCTGAGAGTTATCGCTTTCCAAATCTTTAACCTCTTGCTCAAGCGCAGTCTTCGACTGGTTTGCTGCTGCCAGCTCGCTTTCAATCGCAGTCAGCTGCGCTTGCAGATCCGCAATTTTCGCAGACATGTTTGCTGTTATCAAATCATCATCATTTAATGTCCCTCCTGCAACCTTAGGTTCAGGAAGCACATCTTTTAAGAAAGGAACCGAGTTTCCGGCCTCCAGCATCTTATTGCGAAAATCATTATTGAACAAGGTATACAATACGCCGAGCAACACGATTGCGAATAAAATCGGCGTCATCAAAAACATGATTCGTTCCAGCGTGCTGTAACCTTGCTTTTCATTATCCAAACCCGCCAATTCCACTCACTCCCTCTAGCCGGTCTCACGCATCACTTTATGGGGTTGGGATCATGAAACGGACGCTTGCCAGCTCATCCAATTCGTTCTGCTCTTTGATTTGCACAGCTTGCTGGAATCGGTCACGCGCATGATCTTTTGCTTTAAGCCACACTTTCTCATCCTTCATCTTATCCGAAAGCTTAAGCCTGCTTTGTTCAACCACCTTCTGTGCATACAGCACATCTTGCAATTTGCTTGTAATACAAGCTACTAAATGATCCAAATAATGCTGGATAACTTGAAGTTCTGACAGGGGTACGGCAATACGTGTAGCCTCATGAAGCTTGCCTTCCCATTCCCGCTGCTTCGCTCGTAACAGCCCAAGCGACAGCTCCTCTTCTGCTAGTGCGCCAATTGCTGATGATAGAGTCCATTCTGCTTGTGTCTTCTCACTGGACTTCAAATCAACAACTTTTTGAAATGAATAACGAAACGATGCCATCTATCTGTTCAACTCCTGTAAAAATCGGTAATTAAACGATTTTGCGCTTCCTCTAAGCTCACTTTTTCGTTGGTCTTCTGCCTCGTATAACTCTGAATCGGCTCAATAAATTGAAGCGCCATATCAATTTCTGCATTTGATCCTCGTTGGTACGCCCCGATATTGATCAAGTCTTCCGAATCTTTATATATAGACAGATGCTTTTTCAGATCATTTGCCGCATCCTGCTGCTCTTCCGTTACAATTTCCTTCATAACGCGACTAACAGAGGCTAACACATCGATTGCGGGAAAATGTCCTTTATGAGCTAATTGACGGCTCAAAACGATGTGACCGTCCAAAATTCCGCGGACAGCGTCCGCAATGGGCTCATTCATATCATCACCGTCTACAAGCACGGTGTAGAAAGCAGTGATGGAACCTGTGGGTCCTGTCCCTGCACGTTCAAGCAGTTTTGGCAGTGCAGCGAAAACCGAAGGCGTATAGCCGCGTGTAGCGGGAGGCTCGCCTATAGCAAGGCCAACCTCACGCAGAGCCATCGCATAACGTGTAACCGAGTCCATCATCAACATAACGTTTAGGCCGCGATCGCGAAAATATTCAGCTATGGAAGTCGCAATTAAAGCGCCTTTCATACGAATTAATGCGGGCTGGTCAGAAGTTGCTACGATTACGATCGAACGGGCAAGCCCTTCAGGCCCCAGGTCCTTCTCGATAAACTCCAGCACCTCACGTCCGCGCTCGCCGATCAAGGCAATCACGTTGACGTCAGCGGATGTATTCCTTGCAATCATCCCAAGCAGCGTACTTTTGCCGACACCCGAGCCGGCGAAAATTCCGACGCGTTGACCACGTCCTACGGTAAGCAGGCCATCAATCGCTCTCACGCCAATTCCTAGCGGTTCTACGACGCGTGGACGCTTGAGCGGATTGCTCGGTTCATTGTGCGTTGAATAATGCTGCATCCGCCTAGGCAAGAACGATCCGTCCAGCGGATTGCCGAGGCCGTCCAGCACTTTACCCAGCAGCTCTGATCCGACTTGAACCGTTAAGGGCTTGCCTGTTCCGACAACATCGCAGCCAGGGCTTATCGAATGTAGATCGCCAAGCGGCATCAAGATGACCTTGTTATCGCGAAATCCGACGACTTCCGCTTTGATCGGCTTCGCTCCTTTGGATGGATAGATAAGGCAAACGTCTCCGATACTCGCATCCGGCCCTTCTGATTCAACCGTCAGACCGATAACCTGCGTTACTTTGCCGTTTACCCGTACGGGATCAAGCGGCTGCATATGCTCGATGTACTTTAGAACATCCAGTTTATTCACTTTCATCGGAATGACCTCGTTCTTCGCCGCTATGATGAGCAAGATGTATCAACTCTCGTTTAATCTCAGCTAGCTGCGTATCGATCCTTGCGTCGATGCTGCCGTATGCAGAACGAATGACACAACCGTTATCCTTTACCGTCGAGTCAGGCAAAATCTGCAGCTCGGCTTGCGAATCGATCGCAAAATGTAGTTCTTCTCTAGCAGCTTGTACGAATGAGAGTTGTCCTGGAGCGACGCAAAGCGTAATTACGCCCTGCTCTCTTCTTCGTGACAAAGATTTGCGAATCAGGTCGATAGCCATCTCAGGCGCTAACGTAAGCTGCTGCCCAATTATTTTTTCTGCTATAGCGCAGCTTAATTCAACCAGAAAGGGCTCCGCCTCCTGAATGATTTGCTCACGCATCTCAAATGCGGTTTTTAATACATCCGATGCTTCGGAAAGCTTATGCTCCCAGATCTCGCGCAATTCCGTTTCTGATTGCGCAGCACCTTCGGCATAACCAAGCTCATAACCGGCTTTCCGGGATGCTTCGGTTGCTGCTTCATCATCCGTACGCCTTTGCAGCCACCAAACATCGATCTGCTGCTGCGTTTCAGACAGAAGCCTTTCGCTTTCCTGAGCCGCTTCGCGAAGTCTTTCTTCCGCATAGAGCTGAGCATCATTCAGAATTTGATCTCGCAGAGAAATGGTCTCTTCATCAGGTACAGGCTCAATGTCCGTTTCCTGATCAAGCGCCTCATCCATTTCAACATTTCGTTGATGCAGCCATTCCAGCTGCTTTAGTTGATCAAGAGTAATCACGCTTGAAGATTTTATCAAATTAGACAATGATGTCGTCTCCTCCACCGCGGGCGATGATGATTTCACCAGATTCTTCTAATCTGCGAATGGTAGCAACGATACGAGTCTGTGCTTCTTCCACGTCGCGCAGACGGACCGGACCCATAAACTCCATTTCTTCTTTGAAGGTCTCTGCCATTCGTTTCGACATGTTGCGGAATATCGCTTCACGAACCTCTTCGCTCGCCACTTTAAGCGACAGCTGAAGATCTGCATTCTCGATATCGCGGATGATACGTTGAATCGAGCGATTGTCGATATTGACAATATCCTCGAAAACGAACATGCGCTTCTTGATTTCTTCTGCAAGTTCCGGATCTTGAATTTCGAGCGCATCAAGAATGGTCCGCTCCGTACCGCGGTCGACACCGTTCAATATTTGTACGATAGAATCGATACCGCCGGCATTTGTGTAATCCTGCGTAACGGTTGCGGATAGCTTTTGCTCAAGGACACGCTCTACCTGAGAAATTACCTCTGGCGACGTACTGTCCATCAACGCGATTCGCCTTGCTACCTCTGCTTGCTTCTCCTGAGGAAGAGAAGAAAGAATATGCGAGGATTGCTCAGATTGCAAATAGGACAAGACCAAAGCAATCGTCTGCGAATTCTCGTTTTGAATAAAGTTTAAAATTTGTGTAGGCTCCGCTTTTCTGGCGAAATCAAATGGTCTTACCTGCAGCGTAGCTGTCAATCGGTTAATGACCTCAAGCGCTTTTTGCTCGCCGAGCGCTTTTTCCAATATGTCTTTTGCGTAGGAAATACCGCCTTGCGTTATGTACTCCTGAGCCATGCAAATTTGGTGAAATTCGCTCAATATCGTTTCTCGGTCAATACTGTCCACTTTCCGTACATTTGCGATTTCCAGCGTTAGCTGTTCAATTTCTTCTTCACGTAAATGCTTAAATATTTGTGCCGACACCTCAGGTCCAAGCGTAATAAGCAAAATGGCTGCTTTCTGGCGACCTGTTAAGCTTGGCATTGACTTTGACAATTGAACCACCTCTATTCATCCACGAGCCATGTGCGAAGAAGATTAACAAACTCATCCGGTTTTCGTTTTGCAAGTGTTTCAAGATTTTTACGGGCTTGGCTTTCGTTGCTCACACTTTCCAAATCAAGCGTTGGATATTCCACTTTAGTAGGTGCAGATAATTCAATTTCTTCCTCGACAACTTTTTTGCGTCTGCGGGCAAGCATAAAGATCAGTCCGCCGATTAAGGCAAGAGCTGCGACACCGATGCCGATCATCCAAGGCATAGAAAGCAGACCTGCTTGATCATTCGAACTGCTGCCGGAAAATGTTCTTGCAATTAAGGATACTTTCTTCTGCATTAGTGCATCATCGTTCACATCTTGACCGGAATCCGCGAGCTGCGCTCTTACCAATGCAGTTAAATAGGTCATAATTGCTGCTTTACTCGCCTCATCATTCATTTCTGACTGTTCGATACCGATACTGATAGAAAGGTCTTTGAGAACAAAGGGCCCGGACACGATGTTATTGCTGATACGAGTAACATCATAATTCCGAATTTGAGAGTTCGCTTCTGATGAGCTTCCACCTGTTGATGCCGCCTGATACCCTGGCACATCAGTCTCCCCGGTTCCTGCAACGCCGCCAACTGCTCCCGAATCGCCAGTCGAAGTGCTGTTGTTAATTTCTTCGCTAATAATAATTCCGTTATTGTTGTTGTTATCAAGTGGTTTCACGACTGATTCCTGCGATGTCTTCTTATCAAAGTTCATGCTGCTGGACACTTGAATAACTAAATTATCAGCTCCGACGATCGGTCCGAGAAATTGCTGAATGTTTTTCTTAAGCTCGGCTTCATATTTCCGTTGAATGACGAATTGCGATTCTACAGCATCTGTATTGCCAGCCAAACCGTCATCCGTTTCAGAATATGTCAATTCTCCTTGCGGACTCGAAATCGTGATATCCTTAATCGCTAAATTCGGAACAGCGGTTTTTACGAGGTTATAATACCCGTCGATTTCTTTCTGACTAGGCCGATAACCTGAAATAAACTTCAACATGATTGATGCGGAGGCTTGTTCAGCGTCTTCCGCTGAAAGAAACACACTTTCTTCCGGCAAATTAACCAAAACTTTCGAACTATCCACACCTTGCATTGCATTTAGAAGCTGTTGAATTTCTCCATTCAAGGCATTGAGATACTTCACGTTAAATTCATTTTCAGTCGTTCCAAATTGACTGGAGCTTGCACTAAAGGCTTCAAATCCGATTGAACCGTTTTGCACTAATCCTTGCGAGCCGACATCTACCTTAATTCTGGATGCATCCGTGCTCGGCACCGAAATGCTTTTCCCGTTGTCACTGAGCTGATAGGCAATTCCGCTGCCATCCAAGTAAGTCATAATAGCTGCTGCATCGGTCGTGTCTAAATTTTGGAAAGCAATTTCGTATTCCGTTCTCGTAAAAACGATCGTTAACAAAATGATTGTCAACAACAGTCCACTAATAGATGCCCCCAACCATATTTTTTGTTTTCTGCCCATTTGGCCCCAAAATTGAGTGAGCCTACCTCGAAATTGGGCGATTCTCTCGTTCACGTTGTCACCTCACCCAAATACTATGCTAGGTCTTAAGTATGATTAGATTTGCATCCGCATCATTTCTTGATATGCCTCGACTACTTTGTTGCGGACTTGTGAGGTAAGCTGCAGGCTCAACTGTGCTTGCTCAGAAGCAATTAGAACCTTCGTGACATCCGCCTGACCCGTTATGTATTTATCATTAAGCTTATGAACGTTTTGTTCTTGGTTACTTACATTATCGATTGCCGTTTGCAAAAATTGTCCAAAAGACTGTGTTAATTGTGCCGGAGTCGCTTCTTGAACCGATTTTGTTTCAACTAGTTTGGCAGGCTGAACCGGTCCAAGCGACATCGCTTGTATCATCAATATTCCTCCAATACTTTATAGAATGATTATGTATGCTTATTTTCCTATTTCTAAAGCCTTAACAAACATCGATTTGGCAGCATTCAAAGCCGTTACGTTTGCTTCATAGGATCGTGTCGCCGAAATCATATCCACCATTTCCTTCGTAACATCCACATTCGGCATATTCACATAGCCGTTTGCATCCGCATCAGGATGTGTTGGATTGTAGATGAGCTTGTTCGGCGATTGATCTTCTTTTATTTTTGTTATTTTAACGCCTTGCGCAGCCGAGCTTCCACTTAACTGCCTAGAAAGCACACTTGAAAACGACTGCTGCATCGGTTCCATAACGACCATCTTCCTCTTAT
Organism: Candidatus Udaeobacter sp.; assembly: GCA_035491515.1. GTDB lineage: Bacteria > Bacillota > Bacilli > Paenibacillales > Paenibacillaceae > Pristimantibacillus. Next base: position 10,853 of record DATJKM010000098.1, read on the forward strand.
ATGGCTGGAATTGACCGTTTACAAAACTGCCTCGAGTCGTTTCTGCATTTGCTATATTAGAAGAAATAACATCCATCCGCAGGCGTTGCGCAGATAATGCGGAAGCGCTTATATCAAACCCTGTTGACAATCTCACCGTTAGGCTCTCCCTTCAATCGCCGTGCGCATCATTCTCACTTCATGATTAACTTGTTGCACATACAGGTTATAGCTGAGTTGATTTTTTGCCAGCAAAGACATTTCACGGTCGATATCAACATTATTTTCATTGTTGTTCATCGAAGTTGAATCATCGGCCACAATTTGGGGTATAGGCACATTAGATGATCCAGGTGATCCCGGTCCTATAGCTATATGCCTATCATTCGTTCTTTTACCCGTCAATCGACCTTGCTGGTCCCCCATCATTTGACCTAATAATTCCTCAAACAAAACCTCAGACCGTTTGAAATGCGGCGTATCTCCATTTGCCACATTGTTAGAAATGACGCGTTGCCGCATTTCTGCTGCTTGAAGCGCGCCTTCCATTCTTCCGAATGCTGCGCCATTCAACAAATTCACGTAGTTCACCACTTTCACATAAGAGATCTATTTTACCTATTCAACAGATTGCCGCTAATTTCCTTCTTTGTTCGACAGAAATATTAAAAAAATGAGACGGTTGTGTCGTTTTTTGCTGACAAGTTAATATTCAACAATTACCTAAAATATTACAATGAGAAAAAAGCCCTATCTTTAAAAAAAGATAGGGCCCTTTTAGTCTCGACGTCCCAGGTTCAGGACTTAATTTTTTCCAATTCTTGAAGCAACTGTTGATTTAATATTTTAATGTATGTGCCTTTCATCCCTAAAGATCTTGTTTCAATAACGCCGGCACTTTCAAGCTTGCGCAATGCGTTAACGATGACTGAGCGGGTAATACCTAC
>DATJKM010000099.1:0-10565 GCA_035491515.1 Candidatus Udaeobacter sp.
CAGTCATGATCACAGTCATGATCACAGTCATGATCACAGTCATGATCACAGTCATGATCACAGTCATGATCACCATCATGATCACCACCACCACGGTCACGACCATGACCATAATCACACGAAGCCATCAGTAGTTAAAGGATAGTCAGGGGGCAGCCAAATGATTTTTATGCTTTGCGGAACAAGTGATGCAAGGGAGCTTGCTGTAAGGATCAAGGATAGCGGTTATCATGTCATGACTTCTGTCGTCACCGAGTCAGCGGCAAAAAGCTTGGAAGAAGCGGGACTGCCGGTCCGCATGGGGCGGCTTTCTGCAGATGAGATGACAAGCCTCATTGAACAGGAAGGTTTCGAGGCCATTGTTGACGCGAGCCATCCTTTCGCGGAAGAGGCCCACAAAAACGCGATCGAAGCCGCTCGAAAGGCTGATGTTCCATATATTCGTTTTGAGCGTGCATCACTCGTGTATGGCGACCATCCGAAGCTTACCGTAGTTTCATCCTATGAAGACGCAGCACTGGAAGTCAAGCAGCGCCAAGGATCTGCCATGCTGACAACAGGCAGCAAAACGCTGCATATTTTTGCAAAGCATTTGATAGGAATTCCGGAAATACGCCTTGTTGCCCGCATGCTGCCGCGTCGTGACAACATGGAAAAATGCGAAGAACTTGGAGTAGAGCAAAAAAATATTATTGCGATGCAGGGCCCTTTTTCACGGGAAATGAATGAAGCTCTTTACCGCCAATACGGAACGACGGTTATGGTGACCAAAGAGAGCGGCAAGATCGGTTCTGTAGATGAAAAAGTAGAGACTGCTTTGCAAATGGGAATTGATGTTGTGTTAATTTCAAGGCCCGAGATTGAGTTTGGAACGGTGTTTACCGATTTTGATGGCGTGATTGGCCAGTTGAAAGAAGCTTTATAAGTTGAACGAAAGAATTTCATCCTTATCGGTCGGGTCATCGCGTGCTATCGATCAGTATAAGTCACTATATTGTATTTTGTACAACATAGTGACCTACATTTCATCCTACAGCCGAAAATTGCAGCTTTTTATTGTAATTGTGCAGGATAGAGCAGGATTTGGCGCAAATAAGGGATAAGTTATTGCGATTTTACAGGATAGCGATTCAATTGATGGTAGCTCGAGGCAGATTGAAGCAGGAGCTGCATTCATCGATCATTTACAACTAATTAGAATAAGAAAATTCTGCTATACGCGGCTCATACCCATCGTCAAGTTCAACAAAGAGAGTCTGTTCCTATATGCGACTCTGCTTACATTCAATCTTTAGTTCAACTTATATATTCAATAAAAGATGCATCGTAAGGTGTTTGTTTTATATTGAAGGAGGGAATCGATATGGATATGGATTTTAAAACAGAATTTAAGCCATTGACTGTACAGCCCCAGGAAATTGAAGGAAAAAGCTTTGAGATGATTACGGAAGAATTAGGGGAGCATCCGTTTACAGCTGACCAATATCCAGTCGTTCAGCGGGTAATTCATGCTTCGGCAGACTTCGAGCTTGGCCGCAGCCTTGTCTTCCATCCAAGAGCGATTGAGGCGGGCATAGAAGCCATTCGAAATGGTAAAAAACTAGTTGCCGACGTACAGATGGTTCAAGTTGGCATAAGTAAAGACCGCATTCAAAAGTTTGGCGGAGATGTGAGCGTATATATTTCAGATCCCGATGTTATAGAAGAAGCGAAAAGGCTGAATACTACCCGGGCGATCATTTCCATACGGAAAGCGATCAAAGAAGCCGAAGGAGGCATTTATGCTATTGGGAATGCCCCTACAGCTCTGCTTGAATTGATTCGTTTGATTAAGGAAGGCGTGACGAAGCCGGGTCTTATTATCGGCATGCCGGTTGGTTTTGTATCCGCGGCGGAATCCAAGGATGAGCTCCGCAAACTGGACATTCCATTCATTACAAATATCGGCCGCAAAGGCGGAAGCACGGTTGTCGTCGCGGCCGTAAACGCCTTATCTATTATGGCTCAAAACCAAAACTAAATTGAAGGTGATCACATGAGTGATTTTAAAGATCCAGAGAAAGATCCCAAAGAGATGCGTCATGGATATACAACAGGCGCTTGCGCAGCTGCGGTGGCCAAAGGCGCTGTAACCATGTTGATCACCGAACAATTCGTATATCAATCTGAGATTTGGCTTCCTGCAGGTTTTTTCCATCAATTTGACTTGATTGAGAGTGAATTTACTGCGGATATGGCGCAATGTGCAACGATAAAGGATGCAGGTGATGATCCGGATGCGACGCATAAGGCGAAAATCGTAGCGACCGTCACATGGACTGGGGGCAGCGGCATCGAACTCGATGGAGGCGTAGGTGTCGGGCGCGTAACGAAACCGGGGCTTCCGGTTCCTGTCGGTGAAGCGGCGATTAACCCCATTCCCCGGAAGATGATTCTCAAAGAGGTTGAACAGGTACTAAGCGAGTACGGCGTTGACAAAGGTGTACGAGTCGTAATTGCTGTGCCGGATGGAGAGGAAATAGCGAAGAAGACGTTAAATGCAAGGCTTGGCATTATCGGAGGAATTTCGATTTTAGGCACACGAGGAATCGTGGTGCCTTTTTCCACATCTGCATATAAAGCAAGTGTCGTACAAGCCATTCAGGTGGCCAAGGCAGCGGAATGCAATCACGTTGTACTCACTACCGGAGGCAGCAGTGAAAAATATGCGATGAAGTTAAATCCTGAGCTGAAAGAGGAGTCGTTTATCCAAATGGGTGACTTTGTCGGCTTCTCTTTAAAGCATGCCAAACGATTAGGAATGAACAAAATCAGTTTGGTCGGGATGATGGGCAAATTTTCAAAAGTCGCGCAAGGCGTGATGATGGTGCATTCCAAAAGTGCGGCTGTTGACTTCGGTTTCTTAGCAGGAGTGGCTAAAGAAGCAGGAGCATCGAAAGAGCTGCAGACTTCCATACTGGAAGCTAATACGGGATCGCATGTTTCAGATATTGTCATCGAAGCTGGAATACGTGAGTTTTTCGATAAGTTATGTGAATATGCCTGCCGGCATTCCTTGGAGCATATCGGTGGAGGATTGGCAATTGAGACCGTGTTGGTCACAATGAAAGGCGACGTTTTGGGGAGGGCGGAAATCAATGGATAATCGCATCAAAATAATTGGGATCGGTGACAATGGCACGTATGATTTGTCACCTGTTTGTCTGCAATGGATTCATGAGTCGGACATTCTTGTCGGCGGCGAAAGGCATCTTTCTTTTTTTACAGAATACAGCGGACAACGCAAAGTGTTAAAAGGAGGTTTAGCCGCCGTAATCGAGCAATTGGCTGAGCTTCGTCATCATCAAAAAATAGTCGTATTGGCGTCGGGCGATCCATTATTTTATGGTATTGCTAGTTTCATAGCCAAAAAAATAGGTTCGCAGGCGGTAGAGATTCATCCGCATTTAAGCTCGCTGCAGCTGGCTTTTGCAAGAATGGGCGACAGCTGGCAGGATGCGGCTTTTGAAAGTGTTCATGGCCGGCCGATGAAGGGGCTTGCGCAAAAAATCGACGGAAAAGCGAAGATAGCGATCTTAACGGATGAAGAGAACAGCCCTTCGGCGATCGCCCGTTATTTAATAGAGTTCGGAATGAAAGAATATGAAGTGTTTGTAGCGGAGAATCTCGGCGGCGAACATGAAAGGTATGGTTTTTGGACTTTGGAGGATATGCTTCATGCGGAATTCTCGCCTTTGAATGTCGTGATTCTAAGGCGGAAGCCTGACGCTCCTGAACCGCTTAGAGGGTTTGGTATAGAAGATGAGCAATTCCATCAACGAAAGCCCGAAAAAGGCTTAATTACCAAAAAGGAAGTTCGAGTACTCAGTTTGTGCGAGATGAAATTGAAAAATGATAGCGTGGTATGGGATATTGGCGCCGGATCGGGTTCAGTCGCTGTCGAATGTACGAGGTTGGCACCTTACGGCCAAGTGTTTGCCCTTGAGAAAAATGAGGGGGACATGATGAATATCGAAGCGAACCGTAAAAAGTTTCGCACTGATTTTACTGCGATCCATGCAAAGGCTCCTGATGGATTGGATAATCTGCCTGATCCGGATGCCGTTTTTATCGGCGGCAGCGGGGGAGAATTGCGTGAACTCATCCATATATGCTGTACTCGGCTTAAAGAAGGCGGTCATATTGTGATCAATGCGGCGACAATCGAAACGTTGTCGGCGAGCCAGCAAGCGTTGATTGAGGAAGGATTTACCGTGCGTATATCGCTCGTTCAGATCGCCAGAAGCAAGCCAATCCTCGATATGACCCGGTTCGAGGGGCTTAATCCGATCTATGTTATCGTCGGTTTTCGCGGGTCCGATCATATTTCCGGAAAGGAGCAGGAATAATCATGACAACAACAGCGGTTAAGCTTGGAACCTTATATGGTGTCGGTGTAGGTCCCGGAGATCCGGAACTAATTACCGTCAAGGCATTTCGTTTAATGAAAGAATGTCCGGTAATTGCTTATCCGAAGAAGCGTATGGGAGGCAAATCGTACGCTTTAGAAATTGTCGAGCTTTATGTGAATACCAGCGAGAAAGTGATGCTGGGCCTTGTTTTTCCGATGACCAAAGATAAAGCGGCGCTGGACAGGGAATGGAACAAGACCGTATCCCTTTGCTTTGAGCAATTGAAGGAAGGCCGTGATGTCGTGTTTGTCACGGAAGGAGACCCGAACCTGTACAGTACCTTCATTCATATGGCTCGTCTCATGCAGGAGCTGCACCCGGAGGTGCCGATTCGTTCTGTTCCGGGCATTTCTTCTTTCCTCGGAGCTGCAGCGCGTCTCGGGATTCATTTGGCTGACGGCGATGATCAGGTTGCAATCATACCTGCAACGGAAGACCGTGAAGCGATGAAGAAATCCATTGTAGAGCATGATGCGGTTATTTTTATTAAGGTTGCTAAGGTTATGGACATGATGATCGATATATTAGAGGAACTGGATCTTATAGACCGGGCTTCCGTTGTTACCAAAGTGACCTCTCCCCATGAGCTGGTCTGGCGTAACGTTCGTGAGTTAAAGGGCCAGGATCTTGAATACTTAACACTGATGGCGGTGAGAAAATAATGGAAATGGAAGCGAAGGTTTATATTGTTGGTGCCGGTCCGGGAGATCCTGATCTCATAACGGTTAAAGGCCTGAAAATTATACAGCAAGCAGATGTTGTCCTTTATACAGATTCGCTTGTAAATGAAGAACTTATTTCTCGTGCCGGCGAGCATGCACATGTGCTCCAAAGCTCCGGTATGGATTTGGAAGAAATGGTTGTCATTATGGAGAAAGCTGTAACCGAAGGAAAAAGCGTTGCGCGGGTTCATACAGGCGATCCGTCCATGTACGGGGCTATTTTGGAGCAAATGGTTCTGCTTAAACAACGCGGCATCTCCTATGAGATTATTCCCGGAGTCAGTTCGGTATTTGCGTCGGCGGCTGCGCTCGGTGCCGAATTAACGGTTCCCGATTTGACCCAGACGGTCATCTTAACCCGTGCGGAAGGGAGAACGCCGGTTCCTGAGAGGGAAAAGCTGCGCGATCTTGCTTCGCATCATTGTACCGTCGCTCTCTTCCTAAGCGCCACGCTTGCCAAGAAGGTCGTGAAAGAATTTCTTGCCGCCGGTTGGTCAGAGGACACTCCGGTAGCCGTCGTTCAAAGAGCGACATGGCCTGATCAGAAAATCGTGCGCACAACGCTCAAAAACCTCGATCAGGCTTTGCGCGAGGCCGGAATCCGTATGCACGCCATGATTTTGGCAGGATGGGCGCTTGATCCTTCATTGGTAGACCGTGATGAACATCGTTCCAAGCTGTATGATAAGTCGTTTACTCACGGGTATAGAAAAGGGGTTGTCACCAATGACTAAGCCGTTTGCCACCGTGGCTATTACAAAGCATGGAGTTGAAATAGCCCGCAATCTGGCTGATCAGTTTCCGGGAACCGATCTCTACTATATGAGTAAATTTGCAAGAGGTGACGAACAGGAAAAGGGCTACCAGATGTTCGAAGGCTCTGTAAAACTGATACTGCCGGATTTATTCAAAAAATACAGCGGATTAATTATCATTATTTCCCTTGGAGCCGTCGTCCGAATGATTGCACCGATTTTGGAGGATAAGAAGAAAGACCCTGCTGTCGTCGTCATTGATGACCGCGGTGAGCATGTCATTAGTGTTCTATCAGGCCATCTTGGGGGAGCGAACGAGCTGACTCGTGAAGTGGCCAAAGTAATCGGGGCACGCCCCGTCATTACAACGGCTTCCGATGTGCAGCAGACAATACCGGTAGATTTGTTCGGCCGCGCTTTCGGTTGGGAGATTGAGAGTTTTGACAGAGCGACTCCCGTAAGTGCTTCCGTTGTTAACGAAGAACGGGTTGTTGTCGTACAAGAAGCAGGCGAGACGAACTGGTGGACTTATGACAGGCCTCTTCCTTCGCATATCCGCACCTATACAAGCACAAGCGAAGCGATGCAAACGGGTTTTGATGCGGCGTTAGTCATAACGGATCGTTTATTAAATGCGGAAGAAGTCTCGGCACTTCTTCACAATGGCGTTTTGTATCGTCCGAAAACGATTGTGCTCGGTATTGGCTGCAACCGTGGAACGCTGGCCGAGGAAATTGAGCAAACGATAGCGGATACGCTGTCTGAGCTTCAGTTATCGATCAGAAGTGTACGCAATGTTGCCACAATTGATCTTAAGAAAGATGAGCAAGGACTGCTTGAAGTTTGCGGGAAGTTTAAATGGAAGTTAGACACTTATACACCGGGAGAGTTAAATCAGGTGCAGATAAAAAATCCATCTGACACGGTGTATAAATATACCGGCGCATATGGAGTGAGCGAGCCTGCCGCATTGCTTTCATCAGGGGCGCCAAATTGGCTGTTGGAAAAGCGTAAAAGCGGAAATGTAACTATCTCGGTTGCCCGCATTCCAAACAGCGCTATTGCTGAGGTAACGCCATGACTGCTGGAAGAAACCGGATTGTCATTGCAGGAACGGGCAGCGGCGTGGGTAAAACAACGATAACGATCGGTCTGATGGGGGCTTTGAAACGCCGCGGATTGAACGTGCAAGGATTTAAATGCGGACCGGATTACATTGATCCTACCTATCATACAGCCGTTACCGGCAGAACATCGCGGAATCTGGACACGTGGATGTTGTCTCCTGATACGATGCAGGAAATTTTCCTCAGAGGCTCTGAAGGGGCTGACATCTCTGTAATCGAAGGGGTAATGGGTCTTTACGACGGCAAAAATCCTTTAGCGAATACCGGCTCCACGGCGGAAATCGCACAGCTTCTTGACAGTCCCGTTATATTGATCGTTAATGCGCAAAGCATGGCGCGCAGCGCTGCGGCTGTTGTTCTCGGCTATCAAAAGCTGGACGAGCGGGTTCGCATTGCCGCGGTGATCGTCAACAAATGCGGCAGCCAAGGACACTATAAGATTGTCAAATCAGCCATTGAGCAGGAGTGCAAAATTCCTGTCATCGGTTGGCTGGGACGCGATGAGCAGTTAGAAATTCCTGAACGGCATCTCGGTTTGATTCCCGCGATCGAACGCGGTGAATTAACTCCATTTTTAGATCATGCTGCTGATTTGGTAGAAAAGGGAATAGATCTCGAAGCAATTGTTTCACTGGCGGAGGAAGTTACGGAATTAAGCTGGCCGGAGAAGCGGTTGTTTACCATGGGCTCACTCAATCTGAGTGACGGTCCGACAATTGCTATTGCGCGTGATGCTGCGTTCAATTTTTATTATCCCGAAAATCTTGAACTGTTGGAGCAAAAAGGTGCCAAACTCATCTATTTTAGTCCATTGGCGGGTGAGCAGGTGCCTAATGCTGCGGATGGGCTTTATATCGGCGGCGGTTTTCCGGAAGAATTCGCAGCGGAGCTTGCTTCACATGTACATATCAAAGCAGATTTGAAAGCGCGTATTGGCGGGGGCCTTCCCGTTTTTGCAGAGTGTGGAGGTTATATGTATCTTACCCGTTCGATTACGGATCGTGCAGGAAATAAGCATGAAATGGCGGGGGTGATCCCGGCGGACGTGAAAATGCAAAATAAGCTGGCCGCACTAGGATATCGGGAAGCAAAGGCTTTAAGCGACTGTATTCTTATGGTACAAGAAGAAGTCATTCGCGGGCATGAATTTCATTATTCTACATTAACGACAGATCAGGAAAATTATCCGTATGTTTATGAAACGAAAGGGCTGCGCGGCGCTGGGCAAGAGGGATATCATACTGACAATCTAATGGCCGGCTATACGCATGTTCATTTTGCTTCGAACCCGAAAGTGGTTGACCGTTTCATCTCATATTGCGGTGAATATAGCAGGAAAAGAGGCATGGCTGATGGAACAGGCGGAGAGAAGAAAGAAACGTAAGGGATATACTCTTGTTTATACAGGTGACGGCAAAGGCAAAACAACCGCTTCTCTCGGGTTGGCCGTTCGTGCTGTAGGACGGGGCTTTAAAGTACTTATTTTGCAATTTATCAAATCGCCGCAGCGTACATACGGCGAGCAAATAGCGCTATCTAAATTAGGTGTAGATATACGGCAGCTGGGTGTGGGATTCACCTGGACAAAAACGCCGGAAGAACACCGGGACGCTCTGCAAACAGCTTGGACGACTGCGAAACAAGAAGTAATGAACGGTGACTGGGATGTTGTAATTCTGGATGAGATCAATAATGCGCTCGCCATTGAAAAATTCCCAATCGATGATGTTCTCCCTCTTAATGAAGTGTTAGAGCTGATAGAAAAACGGCCGGACTACTTGCATCTCGTCCTGACGGGCAGAAGCGCAAAAAAGGAGATTATCGAAAAAGCTGATTTGGCTTCAGAAGTACAGGTCATAAAGCATTATTACGATGAAGGCGTTCCTGCAGTATTAGGCATTGAGTATTGATAGATGCAGGATAATTATAGAAGTTCAATTGAATAAAGGAGAGAAGACGAGCGATGTCTATCATTGAAACATTGAAAAGCCGCAGGGCAGTACGCAATTATGAACCTCTCGAAGTAGAAGAGGAGAAAATCGCTAAATTACTTGAAGCAGCTACCTGGGCACCTAATGACCGTTTGCGCGAACCATGGCATTACTATGTTATTCGTGGAGAGGCCAAGCAGCGATATCAGAATATGGCGCTGGAATATTTGGAGGAAAGGTTTCCTACAAAACCGAATTTAGTTAGTGAGTCACTTACAGTCTTGAAAAACACACCGCTTATCATCGTCGTGACTTCTGATATCATTCCCGGCGACGAAGCATCTTCTGAAGATAATGAGTATGCCGTTTGCTGTTCCATACATTCCATGTGGCTTGCGGCAAAAGAGCTCGGACTCGGCTTTGTATGGAGAACGAGAGGAGTCGGGCTTGTACGCGATGAGAGGCTGAACCGTTTTATTGGAAGCCCAGAAAATAAAAAGGTAATTGGAACGATTTTTATCGGCTATTCCTCATCTGAAACACCAAGTACGAAGCGCACGTCTTTTACCGAAAAAACAACATGGTTGTGAATATACTACTCGATTCTAGAAAGAGAGTTAATATAACGGATTAAAATCAAAATGCAACAACGCCGGAAGAAAGGGGGAGCCGCGAAGATGTTAAGCCAAACCATTAATACAAAGCGCCAAGTTTTAGGCCAGGTTATCATTTGCTCGGGCTGCTGTTGCGGTCGAACGGATAAAGGGAAACCAGCCATTCCTGAAGAGTGGTTAAAGAACAACTGGAAACAGGGAGGGTTGCTGCGAACGATTCAACTGACGATAAGCGGTTGTTTGGGGCCATGCGATTTAACAAATGTCATTTCAATTTTAACGCCACAGAAGCAAATATGGCTGGGCGGAATAACTAGCCAAAATCAATATGAAGCGCTGCTTGAGTGGGCGCAATCATCGTCGGATGCTGGCTGTCTTCTTGATTTACCTGAAATTTTACAAGCTCAACAGTTTGAACGCTATAAAACTTCATAATGATGAGGGGATATGTTACTAGGCTTCGATTGTGAGTCCGTTTTACCGAATAAATAGACCCCGACGCTATTCATTTTGTTCCCTGAAACGAAGAAGCTTGAACGATGTGAAAATGACCTGAGGCCGCGGAATCAGGTCATTTTCACATTCTATTCTATTTATAATTGCTAATGCTTGCTCATATTTTTAGTGCTTTATGCACGCTCATAAATGCGACTCTACTGGTAATAGTCTTGTGAAGAAAGAAGGTTGATTTTATGACGTAAGGCTAGTAAAAGGAGGGTGGTTAAAATTATTTTAAAAAAACACTTGCAATACTAGACTGATACATGGTATATTCTAATTCCGGCCGAGAGAAACACGCGGACGACAAGCAAAACAAGCGAACTAAACGAAAGAATAGATTGCTCTTTGAAAACTGAACAACGAGTAATAACTGCCTCGCAAATCCTTCGGGATAAGCGAAAAAGCGATAACAAGTAATGAGCAAGTCAAACACCAATTTGGAGAGTTTGATCCTGGCTCAGGAC
>DATJKM010000100.1:0-15812 GCA_035491515.1 Candidatus Udaeobacter sp.
GAGGGGAACCACGCGTTCCCATACCGAACACGACCGTTAAGCCCTCCAGCGCCAATGGTACTTAGACCGCAGGGTCTTGGGAGAGTAGGACGTCGCCAAGCACGAGAGACCTATCGCATGTGATGCGATAGGTTTTTTGTTGTTTGCACGTATAACCTAACTAGGCACAGCTCATTGATCAATTGTGGCAAGAGCTCGGCTTCCTCTTAACTACGAATCATTCATTTTCTATTAATTAGGTTATCAGCTTATCGCAATATAATCCCTATTAATATATTTTCTTAATACAAATTTCGTGAATGTCATTGCATCCTGCTACTCCGTGCAGATCGAATGGGTTGTGGTTGCAGGCTACTCGCTGCTGCGTGATTGGAGATGGGTCTACTTAAAGAAGCCACCAACCGACATGCTTCGAAAACACCGTGGCATATTTTGGCGTTTGTATTTGAAATGTTTGTCTGTTAAAGGCGGATTGCATAACATTGGACTGACCAAGGTGCTCATTGATTTCTTTCATCCCATACGCTTAACCTGCCGGCATTATTGACTCTCAATCGTCCTGACCTTTGAGTCTGGGGGCTGAGCGTTTTTATCTGTTCAATCAGGTCTGTCCATGTATAAACATCGTGCAACCGCACCAAGCTAATATAAAAATGAATTTAAACGAGCACTTGACCTTTTGCTAAAATTGCATATAATAAAATCAAAGTCAAAGAAAGTCAAAGTCAGTTGTCCGAATATTCGGTGAATGATTAATTTGACTGAAAAAGGTTTACTTGATTTCCCTGTTCTAATGTTTCAACTTAGGCTTTTTTGGTTATTTCTCAGGGAGGTTGGTGGTTTGCGAAACATTTCCGATCTCATCGAACAGTATTTGAAGCACATGCTGCAAGACAGCCCGGAGGGCGCAGTAGAAATTCAACGCAATGACTTGGCTGACAAATTTTCTTGTGTACCGTCGCAAATTAACTATGTCATCAGTACTCGCTTTACGATGGAGAAGGGATACATGGTTGAAAGCAAGCGCGGAGGCGGAGGCTATATCCGAATTCAACGGATTGATCTTCCGGCATTGAAGACGATTCAATTCCATATTGAAGAAACGGTTGGGGAATGTGTCGATCAAAGCGCGGCGGAAGGACTTATTTATCAGCTGGAGGAAGCAAGACTCATTTCGAAGCGTGAAGGCAACTTGCTTCGAGCGGCTGTGAGCCGCGATACGATCGCGCTTAAGCTGCCGCTAAGGGATGAAATCAGAGCAAGATTGCTCAGGTCCATGCTTATCTCATTGCTGGTAAAATAACGAGAAACCGTTTGTACCGGGAGGAGGGATTCAGGCTTGTATTGCCAAGAGTGCGGTAAAAAGCCGGCTACGCTTCACTTTACAAAAATCATCAATGGTGAGAAGACCGAATTTCACATTTGTGAAAGCTGTGCCAGGGAGAAAGGGGAAGGCATTCCTGGAGCGCCGAATAGCTTTTCTATTCATAGCTTATTGTCAGGGCTTCTTGATTTCGAGCATTTGGGCGGTGCAGGAGCAGCCGGTATTAAGCAGCCAGCGCTAAGGTGCGAGGAATGCGGGCTGACCTATACGCAGTTCAGCAAGATTGGCCGTTTTGGCTGCAGCTCTTGTTACCAGGCGTTTGAAGGTAAGCTTGATCCACTTCTCAAACGGGTTCACAGCAGTACGATACACAGCGGGAAGATACCTAAGCGCTCCGGCGGACAAATTCAGTGCAAGCGTGAAATCGAACAGCTGAGACGGGATTTGCAAGCCAAAATAGAACATGAAGAGTTTGAGAGCGCAGCTCAGCTGCGTGATCAAATACGTGAACTTGAGCGCAAAATTGCAGACCTGTAGGCTGGCATAGAAGGAGTGAATGAACCTCTTGACTAAGCATCGATTCTCACAGCACGCGCTTAGCGAATGGATGAAGGCCAAAGGCCCGGAATCTGAAATTGTTATTAGCAGCAGAGTGCGCGTAGCCCGTAATTTACGGAATCAGCCTTTTCCATTGCTTGCAACGAATCAGCAATCTAAGGATGTTATGGATCAGCTGACTGAAGTAAGCCAGAGCGGTAAGCTGCAGTCTATTGGTTCATTTGAGACCATTATTTTGTCAGATCTAAGCGAGCTTGATAAAAGGGTGCTTGTAGAAAAGCATTTAATTAGTCCAAATTTAGCGAATGAATCGCGATGCGGGGCCGTTATTTTAAGCGATAACGAATCTGTTAGCATCATGATTAACGAAGAAGATCATTTGCGCATCCAATGTTTATATCCAGGCTTTCAAATTCAAGAGGCATGGGCGTTGGCCAGCGAAATTGACGATATTTTTGAAGAAGCGGCTGATTATGCGTTTGATGAGAAACGCGGTTATTTAACGACATGTCCAACAAATGTTGGCACTGGCATACGTGCTTCGGTTATGATGCATTTACCGGCACTTGTGCTTACGTCGCAAATCAATCGCATTTTGTCAGCGGTAACGCAGGTCGGTTTGGCTGTTAGAGGATTGTATGGCGAAGGCAGTGAAGCGCTTGGCAATCTGTTTCAGGTGTCTAACCAAATTACGCTAGGTCAATCCGAGAACGAAATCATTGACAATCTTTATAGCGTAGCAAGACAAATCATCGAGCATGAGAAAGCGGCTCGCAAGCGTCTTATGCAAGAGTCGAGGCAGAGGACGGAGGATCGTGTAAGACGATCGTACGGTATTTTATCCCACGCTTCGATTATGGATTCCAAGGAAGCGGCACAGCGGTTGTCGGATGTGCGGCTTGGTGCCGATCTCGGCATTTTGTCAAATGTTTCGCCGCAAGTGTTGAATGAGCTTTTGGTAATGACTCAGCCCGGATTTCTGCAGCAAACCTTCGATGAGAAGATGAGTCCGGAGCAGAGAGATTTCAGGAGAGCAGAACTCATACGCAAGCAATTGCGTGGTGAAAAAGGCCATGGGGGTGCATGAATATGATGTTTGGAAGATTTACGGAGCGAGCACAGAAGGTGCTTGCATTGGCGCAAGAGGAAGCGGTTCGTCTCGGGCATAACAATATCGGCACGGAGCATATTTTACTTGGTCTTATTCGCGAAGGGGAAGGAATAGCGGCCAAAGCATTAATTGGACTCGGTCTAGGACTTGAGAAGATCCAAGATGAGGTTGAAGCGTTGATCGGCCGTGGACAAGAACAACCGAACAACATTGCATATACGCCTCGCGCGAAAAAAGTAATTGAGCTTTCGATGGATGAAGCAAGAAAGCTTGGACATACGTACGTTGGCACGGAGCATATTTTGCTCGGTCTGATCCGCGAAGGGGAAGGCGTTGCAGCACGCGTGCTGAACAACCTTGGCATCAGCCTGAATAAGGCCCGCCAGCAGGTGCTTCAGCTGCTTGGCAGCAGCGAAGCGGTATCAAGCAACCACGGCTCGCCGGCGAACGTAAGCACGCCTACGCTTGATGGTCTTGCAAGAGACTTGACGGCATATGCGAAGGAAGGGAATTTGGATCCGGTTATCGGCCGCAGCAAAGAAATTGAGCGCGTGATTCAAGTGCTTAGCCGCCGGACGAAAAACAATCCAGTGCTAATCGGGGAGCCTGGTGTCGGTAAAACAGCGATTGCCGAAGGTCTCGCTCAAAAAATTATCGAGAATGAAATTCCTGAAACGCTGCGTGACAAGCGTGTAATGACGCTCGATATGGGCTCTGTTGTAGCAGGCACGAAATACCGCGGTGAGTTCGAGGACCGTTTGAAGAAGATCATGGATGAAATTCGCCAAGCCGGCAATATTATTTTATTCATTGATGAGCTTCATACGCTGATCGGCGCAGGCGGAGCGGAGGGCGCAATCGATGCTTCTAATATTTTGAAGCCTGCTCTCGCTCGTGGCGAACTGCAGTGCATCGGGGCAACAACGCTTGATGAGTACCGCAAATATATCGAGAAGGATGCAGCTCTTGAGCGCCGTTTCCAACCGATTACGGTAGATCAGCCTTCGCCTGAAGAAGCGATTCAAATTTTGTACGGTTTGCGCGACCGCTACGAGGCTCATCACCGTGTGAAAATTACGGATGACGCAATTGTGCAAGCGGTAAAGCTGTCTGATCGTTATATCCCGGATCGTTTCTTGCCGGACAAAGCGATCGACCTTATCGATGAGGCTGGCTCGAAGGTACGCTTAAATTCCTACACCGTACCGCCGAACCTGAAGCAGCTTGAAAACCGTTTAGAGGATATCCGCAAGGAAAAGGATGCAGCGGTTCAAAGCCAAGAGTTTGAGAAAGCGGCAGCTCTGCGCGATACGGAACAAAAAATACGCGAAGAGCTCGACATTACGAAAAATCAGTGGAAAGAAAAACAGGGCCGTACCGATTCCGAAGTAACACCTGAGGATATCGCACAGGTTGTTGCAAGCTGGACGGGAATACCGGTTAGCAAGCTGGCTGAAGGAGAAACGGAGCGCCTTCTAAAAATGGAGGACATTCTTCATAACCGCATTATCGGTCAGGATGATGCCGTTAAATCGGTATCGCGCGCGATTCGTCGTGCTCGTGCCGGCCTGAAGGATCCGAAGCGTCCAATTGGCTCATTCATTTTCTTAGGGCCAACCGGGGTAGGTAAAACGGAGCTAGCCAGAGCGCTTGCTGAATCGATGTTCGGCGATGAGAATGCGGTTATCCGCATCGACATGTCGGAATATATGGAGAAGCATTCGACATCACGTTTGGTTGGCGCGCCTCCAGGGTACGTAGGCTATGAAGAAGGCGGCCAATTGACAGAGAAGGTTCGTCGCAAACCTTATTCCGTTGTCCTGCTTGATGAAATCGAGAAGGCTCATCCGGAAGTATTCAATATTTTGCTTCAAGTGCTCGAGGATGGCCGCTTGACTGATTCCAAAGGCAGAGTAGTTGATTTCCGTAATACGTTGATTATTATGACGTCCAACGTTGGCGCTGACCAAATTAAACGTAATTCCTCGCTCGGCTTTACAGCCGTACAGGATGCTGGACGCGATTTCATACAAATGAAAGATAAAGTAATGGCTGAGCTGAAGAAGAGCTTCCGTCCGGAGTTCCTGAACCGGATCGACGAGAGCATCGTGTTCCACTCGCTTGGCGAGGAGCATATTGCCGAAATCGTTACGCTCATGTCGGAGGAGCTGCGCAAGCGTCTGCGTGAGCAAGAGGTCGATTTCGTGTTGACGGATGCAGCGAAAAACTTCCTAGCCAAGGAAGGCTACGATCCGCAATACGGAGCGCGTCCGCTCCGCCGGGCTATTCAAAAGCACATCGAGGACCGGTTGTCCGAAGATTTGCTGATGGGCATTATCCAAAAAGGCGATACGTTTACCATTGACGAGAAAGATGGAAGCTTAACGGTTAACAAATCGATCTCGGAGCAAGAGCCTGAGGAGTCCGCTACTACGAAATAAAGCTTAATTCCAAACTGTCCCGCGGCCAGTGATCCTGTTTGCGGGACAGTTTTTATTATAACGAATAATTGACAATGATAATCATTATCGTATAATAGAAATGGAGTATTACATAGACATGGGAGGAACAACGATGATAGTTGTTACAAATACGATAAAAGTAAAAAAAGGTCACGGGGAGACGGTGGCAAAACGGTTCCAAAACTCTAAAGGTATCGATTTATCGCCTGGTTTCGTACGCATGGAGGTTTTGTTTACGGAAGGTCTGGAGGAATATGATGAGCTTAAAGTAAGCACGACTTGGGAAAATAAAGCTTCTTTCGAGGGCTGGGTGAACAGTGATTCGTTCCGGCAAGCACATGCCCACAGAGGCGGTCAACAACAGGGCGCAGACGGTCAGCAACCGGAAAGCGTTATGCTGGGCTCGCAGCTGTCCACGCACCGCGTGTTGGTTGCCCGGCAAGCCGGTATCGAAGCATCACAGCTTAACGATGTGTAAATGAAGAGGCAGCTTGTGCCCTCTATGAAAAGTTTTAAATAGGATTGTCATTCTGCTCTCTTATCCACTGTGGATAACGGGAGCCTTTTTTATGCGTCATTATGTTAGATGGACGATGGGGATATGTTGATGACTTGTGGATAATGTTGATAAATTGTAGATAAACCTGTGGATAAAACCGTTATGGCTCAAAAGGGATAAGTTTAATTGTGGGAAACGAATAATAGAAGCATCATCAATTTTTTCGTGAACAATGTGGGTTTATACATGGGGGATAAAATGGTAAACTTTACGTAGTGTAATTTTAAGCAGAATCGCCAGGGATGGCTTCATCTATTTACGCTAGCCCATAACGTTTAAGGAGTTCAGAATGGCCAAAATTAAAACGAAGTTTATTTGTACGGAATGCGGCACTGAATCACCAAAATGGCTTGGGAAATGCCCGGGCTGCCATGCTTGGAATTCCATGGTAGAAGAGAAAGAAACCGTTGTGAAAACGAAGGGCGTCGGTTTGTCGTCGTTTCATGCGAAAGAAAAGCCGCAATCCATCATACATATAGAAAGCGGGCAAGAGCCGCGTATCGAAACAAGGATGCTGGAGCTCAACCGGGTGCTTGGCGGAGGCGTCGTACCAGGCTCGCTTATTCTTGTTGGCGGCGATCCCGGTATTGGGAAATCAACGCTGCTGCTGCAGACCTCTCATGCTCTTGCGGTAAAGGGACTTAAAGTTCTCTATATCTCGGGAGAAGAGTCGGTGCGCCAAACGAGGCTTCGGGCAGACCGCCTGGGAGCGTTGACGGAGTCGCTGTATGTGCTGTGCGAGACCAATATGGAGCAGATCAACGATGCAATTGAATCAGTCCAGCCGGATTTCCTCGTTATTGACTCGATTCAAACGGTGTACGATCCGAATGTACAATCGGCTCCCGGCAGCGTATCGCAGGTTCGCGAATGTACGGCACATTTTATGCGAGTCGCCAAAATCAAAGGAATCGCAACTGTGCTGGTCGGCCATGTTACGAAGGAAGGCGCAATTGCAGGACCAAGACTGCTGGAGCATATGGTGGATTGCGTTCTTTATTTCGAAGGAGAGCGCCATCATACGTACCGCATTTTGCGGGCGGTCAAAAACCGCTTCGGCTCGACGAATGAAATCGGAATTTTCGAAATGGGCGAGGATGGTCTCAGAGAGGTGTCTAACCCTTCCGAGCTGTTCTTGTCCGAGCGTCCGCTTGGTGTATCAGGCTCGACAGTCGTCGCAAGCATGGAAGGTACAAGGCCCGTGCTTGTAGAGCTTCAGGCTCTTGTGGCGACTACCAATTTTCCATCTCCGAGAAGAATGTCGACCGGCATTGATCATCATCGGATGGCGCTAATCATTGCGGTGCTGGAGAAGCGAAACGGAATGTTTCTACAAACGCAGGATGCATATTTGAACGTTGCGGGCGGAGTAAAGCTCGACGAGCCGGCAGTCGATCTTGCGGCTGCTGTCAGCATAGCCTCCAGCTTTCGGGATTCACCGACGAAGCCTTACGATGTCATCTTTGGCGAGGTAGGACTGACGGGTGAGGTTCGTGCGGTATCGCGTGCGGAGCAGCGGGTGAAGGAAGCAGAGAAGCTAGGATTCAAACGTGTCATTATGCCGGAGAAAAGCTTAAAGGGCTGGAAGCCGCCCGCAGGCATAGAAATTATTGGCGTAACCACAGTGTCGGAAGCACTTAAGGCAGCGCTTGGATAGGGGGCATACGATGAAGGAACCTACTCAACTTGAAATTATGAACCAATTATTGCAATTAGTCGCACCAGGTACCCCTTTTCGTGAAGGGCTTGAGAATGTGCTTCGCGCCAAAACGGGGGCATTGCTAGTTGTTGGCTATAGTCCAGAGGTAATGGAGGTTGTGGATGGAGGCTTCTCCATTAATTGCGACTTCTCGCCGAACTATTTGTATGAGCTTGCCAAAATGGATGGCGCGATAATTTTGAGCGAAGATATGCGCCGGATTTTGTATGCGAATACGCAGCTCATTCCGAACAGCTCTATCCCATCGATCGAGACAGGTATTCGTCACCGTACGGCAGAGCGGGTTGCTAAGCAAACCGGCAAGCTTGTCGTATCGATCTCGCAGCGCCGCAACATTATTACGCTGTATCAAGGCAACCTGCGCTATTCGCTGAAGGAAATGGGCGTTATTTTGACAAAGGCCAACCAAGCGATTCAAACGCTGGAGAAATATAAAGCGGTACTCAGCCAATCGTTTACGAATTTGTCAGCGCTCGAGTTCGAAGAGCTTGTAACGCTGCAGGAAGTGGCGCATGTCATTCAACGCGTTGAGATGGTGCTGCGCATAAAGATGGAGATCAAGCGCTATGTGAATGAGCTCGGAACGGAAGGACGCCTCATCAGCATGCAAATGGATGAGCTGGTAGGCGGTGTGGAAGAGGACGCTTGGTACTTACTTAAGGATTACGCCAAAGATAATTCGGATGAGAAGATTCGGGAAATTCGGGCTGGCCTCAAGAAGCTAAGCTCGGAAGAGCTGCTGGATGCGCCGCCAATCATTCGTTTGATCGGTTATCCACATACGAACAATATGAACGATGAATCTGTTTCTCCGCGCGGTTACCGCTTATTGAACAAAATCCCGAGATTGCCGCTCATCATTATGAACAATCTAATCGACCGCTTCGGACGGCTGCCTCATATTTTGATGGCGACGATCGAAGAACTGGATGAGGTTGAGGGTATCGGCGAAGTACGGGCACGGGCAATCAAGGAAGGTCTCAAACGAATCCAAGAGCAGATGTTCATTGACAGGCAAATCTAAATCCCATACAATGGATGGAATGTGGTCCTGTAACGTGGATATACATTCGTTAAGGGTTTTGGGGCATAGTAGAGAAGAGGTGGAAAAGATGATCACAAAATCGATACCGAGCCTTCTCACGGTGGGGAACCTATTCCTAGGAGTAATCGCCATCATTCTTGTATTTAACGAAAAACCAGATACGGCGGCAATGATGGTATTAATCGCCATGCTGCTCGACGGTGTAGACGGACGCGTTGCTCGGGCGCTGAACGTTCAAAGTGAATTCGGTAAGGAACTAGACTCACTATCCGATGTGATTTCGTTTGGTGTAGCGCCGGCATTCATCATGTATGTGGTCGCTTTTCAAGAGCTTAATCCTGCTTTCGCTTGGATTGTAACGGCCTTGTTTCCGATTTGCGGTGCTCTGCGGCTTGCTCGCTTCAATGTGATTTCAAGCGCGCCAGGTTACTTTATCGGTCTGCCGATACCGGCAGCGGGCGGTGTACTAGCAACGCTTGCTTTATTTAAAGATGACATTTACGTATCGGTGCTGCTTGCGAGCACGCTTGTGCTTTCCATACTTATGGTCAGTACGATCAAATATCCGAATTTCAAAAAGGTCGGTATTCCGAAAAGCGCGGTTTGGGTTGTGCCCATCGTCATTGTCGTGGCTGTCGTCCTAGGCTTATTATTCAAAAACGACCTGTCCAAAATATTGTTTGTACCGCTGCTGCTATATGCGCTGTACGGCCTAAAAAAAAACGTTGATCGACGTTTGCCAAAGCGAAATCGTAAGCGGAAGAAGCGGGATGAAATCTCCGATGAGCCTGTTCAATCAGAGAAGCCGGCTTAAACCAATAGCGTATCTAAACGAAATTATTCGTGCTTAGATACGCTATTTTTTTATATTCTTAAAATTAAATCATTTAATATTAATAATGAAATTTGCGATAAAATTTATAAAATTAATATAATAAATAAAGGAGAGAAGCTTCGTGAAACAGTTTATATGACAAGATCGGACAATAAAGATGAGTATGTATGTTTCTATTATAATCAATTAATTACATTTCCTTGAATACGATGTATTACGTATTTCGGAAGAAGAAGTCGGACGTTATTATAGTTATATCCATGCTAATAAAGCTCATGAAAACAAAGAAAAAGCTTTGGGGAGATCAACTCCTCAAAGCTTTTGTCAATTGTCGGACTTGGCCGATACTCTCTTGTGTCACTTTACGTTAAATTAAACAGGCCCAAAGTGGAGCATTTGTCGTACTCATCTGCAATAACTTCATCCAATTGAATATCCAGCAGATTACATAAAGCAGTCATGTAAAATAAGTTGCGGCCAAGATCGGCCTTCAGTACGTCGCGGCAATGCTCGCATACCGTTCCGGAGAGATGACTTTGCAGCGTTGCTTTCGCATTTTCAAGATTTAAGTCGTCTGAGTATTGCTGCTTTCGGGCATTAATTTCGATACAGCCACAATCAGTCACTGCTTTCGTGACTGCACGGTTAACAGAAGCGCCTGACTGACCGAATTTTGACATAACATCTAGTAAGCTTCGGTGCCTGAGCAGCAATTCGGAAACTTGCCGCTGAAATTGATCCAGTGTAGGAGCGCTCATCGGTTCCACCTCTTTCACCAACCTTTTGTGATGTAATCTTAATTTCCATTATAAGCTTCCTACCCTCTCTTTTCAAAATATGATTTATTAAAAATAATAAATGTTTGCATTTAATGTGTACCCCCACGGTTAGCAAGGCAATTATTGGAACATAATTGTAGTGGAGGTGAACCACAATGGTTAGACGAATCATTCAACTAATGGGTATGTTGTTCGGTGGTATGGCAGGCGGTGAAGTATACGGATGGATAAATGGAGCGGCCGTATGGTCTGGCTCATCCTTCGGAATGCTACAGCGATCCGGCACTTATTACATGAATGTAGCAATTGGCGCGGTTTTTGGTGTGGTTGTGGCAACGATGCTTGCAGGGCAAATTATTCGATATATGCAGAAGGGTGCGGAGCAAACTGCAGCGCTTCCCGTGAAGCAGCTGGTTACCGGGGCAGGTGGATTGCTTGCAGGATTATTGCTCGCCGTAATGCTCTATCCCGCAGTATCCGGCTTAGAGGGGCTAGGGAGCCTTATTCCCGCGGCTATGATGCTATGCTTTGGTTATTTGGGCATGCGAATTGGACTGCATAAGCAGGAGGAACTGGCAGACGGCTTTGCCGCCCTGCTGGAGAAGCGCAGATCCGCACCGGCTTCAGATGAAGCAGGCGGCTACGAGGAGCATAAAATACTCGATACGAGCGTTATTATCGATGGACGCATTGCGGACATATGCAAGACCGGCTTTATTGAAGGGACGCTCGTCATACCGGAGTTCGTTCTTGAAGAGCTTCAGCATATTGCGGATTCTTCCGATTTGCTGAAACGGAATAGAGGACGGCGCGGACTCGATATTTTGAACAAAATTCAGAAAGAGCTTGATGTGAAGGTTCTTATTTATGAAGGCGACTTTGAAGAAATCGGTGAAGTGGACAGCAAGCTTGTGAAGCTGGCTAAGGCTCTTCATGGCAAGGTCGTTACGAATGATTTTAACTTAAACAAAGTATGCGAGCTGCAAGGAGTATCGGTGCTGAATATTAATGATTTGGCTAATGCCGTGAAACCTGTCGTCCTGCCGGGAGAAGAAATTATCGTTCAAGTGATAAAGGACGGCAAAGAGCATGGTCAAGGTGTCGCCTATTTGGATGACGGCACGATGATCGTCGTCGAGGGAGGACGCGAGTATATCGGCACTACGATGGAGGTGCTTGTGACGAGCGTGCTGCAAACCTCTGCGGGCCGAATGATATTTGCAAAGCCGAAGCTGTTGGAAAAAGCGCTGTAACAAGGTATGATAGTACTATTGTTTAAGCGTAAACGGCTGACGCCGTCCTGACGGCAAAGCTCGTTTCGCGGTGAAATATGAGTCTGTTTATAAGGGTGTACCTTATAAAGTCTTATATTTTAACACAGTGTGAGGCGGGTTGAAGGCATGGGAGCAGATTGGGGAGTTATCATCGTTGCGGCAGGACGAGGCACGCGGATGGGGACGAAGGAAAGCAAGCAGTATTTGCAGCTGGCGGACAAGCCTATACTCGTTCACACGCTGGAGCTGTTCCAGTCGATGGAAACAGTCAAAGAAGCGGTGCTAGTCGTTGGAAGTGATGATGTAGAGCGCTGCCGCAAGTGGGTATTGCAGTATGGAATTACGAAGGTAACGGCTGTCGTTGCCGGGGGGAAAGAACGCCAGCATTCCGTATATTGCGGACTGCAAGAGCTGACGACTGACTGGGTGATGGTGCATGACGGGGTACGTCCGCTTGTGACGGCAGATGCCGTCCACGCTTGCTGCGCGCAAGCTGAGCAGAGCGGTGCCTCGGTGCTGGCTGTTCCGGTTAAAGATACGATTAAACAGGTGAATGAAGCGGGTGTCATCGTTTCGACACCGGACCGCCGAAGCTTGTGGGCGATACAAACGCCGCAAGCTTTTCGACGTGTCCTGCTGCTGGAGGCGCATGAGCGCGCGCTGGCGGAGCAATTCGTTGGAACGGATGACGCGATGGTCGTGGAGCGTATGGGCGTGAGCGTCACCGTTGCAGAAGGCGAGTATACAAATATTAAAATTACGACGCCTGAGGATTTGCCGTGGGCGGAATTTCTGCTTGCGAAGCGTCGTGCCGATAGGGCAGAGGGGAACGGTGGGCAAGAATGATTCGAGTTGGACAAGGTTTTGATGTGCATCAATTGGTGGAAGGGCGTCCCTGCATTATTGGGGGAGTAACGATTCCGTATGAAAAGGGCCTGCTCGGCCATTCGGACGCGGACGTGCTGTTGCATGCGATAACGGATGCGATATTGGGAGCGCTCGGGCTTGGAGATATCGGCAAGCATTTTCCCGATACAGATGCCGCATTTAAGGATGCTGACAGCTTGAAGCTGCTAGAGGCTGTATGGAAGCTGGTGCGCGAGCGCGGCTACAAGCTAGGCAACATCGATTCCACGATTATTGCCCAAAGGCCTAAAATGCTCCCGTATATTCCGCAAATGGCCGATATCATTGCAAAGGCGCTTGAGGCGGACGTTACCCGGGTGAACGTGAAGGCTACAACAACCGAACAGCTCGGGTTCACTGGACGGGGCGAGGGGATCGCTGCGCAATCCGTTGTCTGCCTGGTCAAGGATGTGTTATGATCGGGATTATTTAGAGGCAAGATTTTGCCTCGCAAAACTTTATTAGTCTTTAGAAGCAAGATTTTGCTTCGCAAAACTTTTAGGAGGTATTGAGATGACAGCAGAGGTTCGAGTTCGTTATGCCCCATCTCCGACGGGTCATTTACATATTGGCAATGCGAGAACGGCCTTATTTAATTATTTGTTTGCAAGAAATCAAGGCGGTAAATTCATTATCCGAATCGAAGATACAGACGTGAAGCGCAATGTTGAGGGCGGAGAGGAAAGTCAGCTTAAATATTTGAAATGGCTCGGCATCGATTGGGATGAAAGCATCGATATCGGAGGCGGGTATGGTCCTTACCGCCAGACAGAGCGAGTCGATATTTACAGCAAGTACTGGCAGGAGCTGCTTGATCGCGGTCTCGCTTATCGCTGCTACTGTACCGAGGAAGAGCTGGAGCAGGAGCGGGAAGAGCAAATCGGGCGGGGCGAAACGCCGCGTTATTCCGGACAGCACCGCAATTTGACGGCGGAGCAGCGCGGGGCATATGAAGCGGAAGGACGTGTGCCTAGTATTCGCTTTCGCGTGCCGGAAGGGCGCACCTATGCTTTTGACGATATCGTAAAAGGCTCGATCAGCTTCGATACAGCGGAGATGGGCGATTTCGTAATCGTGAAGAAGGATGGTATTCCAACCTATAACTTTGCTGTTGTGCTTGACGATTATTTGATGAAAATCAGTCACGTATTGCGCGGGGAGGATCATATTTCGAATACGCCGCGCCAGCTTATGATCTACGAAGCGTTTGGCTGGGAGCCGCCGAAATTCGGTCATATGACGCTTATCGTAAATGAGCAGCGCAAGAAATTAAGTAAACGCGACGAATCGATCATTCAGTTCATTTCCCAATACGATGATCTCGGTTATTTGCCGGAGGCGATGTTTAACTTTATTACGCTGCTTGGATGGTCGCCTGAAGGCGAGCAAGAAATATTTACCCAAGGCGAGCTGGTTTCCGTATTTAATCCGGAACGCTTAAGCAAAAGCCCGGCCGTATTCGATACGCAGAAGCTGAGCTGGATGAACAACGAATACTTGAAAAAAGCGGATCTGTCGCGTCTGGTAGATCTTTGCTTGCCGCATTTGCAAAAGGCAGAGCGCGTTGCTGCCGAGCTGGATGCGGAAGGCCGCGCTTGGGTTACGGATCTTGTGGCGCTTCATCAGGACAAGCTGCGTTATGCTGCGGAAATCGTGCCGATGACTGAGCTTTTCTTCCGCGATACAATTGAGGACGAGGGAGATGCTGCCGCTGTCCTTGCCGAGGAGCAGGTTCCTGTTGTGCTTCAAGCCTTCCTGAATCTGATAGAAGCGGGCGGAACGGCATTCCAGGTGGATGGCATTAAAGAAATGATCAAGGCCGTGCAGAAGGAAACGGGCTTCAAAGGGAAGCAGCTCTTCATGCCGATTCGTGCGGCGCTTACCGGACAGACGCATGGTCCCGACCTGAATCAATCCCTTGCATTGCTCGGCAAAGAAAAGGTTGCCAGCCGTCTGCGCGGGCGTTTGGCAGGCTATGGCGCTTAAACGCTTATAGGTACTGTCTTATCAAACGGACATAATACCCTTGTCACATTTTTGGGTATTCGGTATACTATGACTAATAAATGAATGAATCGAACGGCCATGAACAGGAGAAGTACGTTTGCTTGTGGATTCGCAGAGAGGACAACCGTCATTCGAATCGGCGTCGCATCATGAAGTGTGGCAATGGGAAAGCGGAATGGGGCTGCAAGTTGTCTGGTCCACCGAACGGAAATATGCACCTGGGAGCTTTGTTCCGAGCTGCTGCAGCAGGAAATGCACGATCATAAGGATAGAGCGGCGACGCTTTATCGTTTATGCAGGCGTACATTCGGCTGTGTAGGGTAGGCAACAACGTATCGTCTGCGTTAAAGACTATAAGATGAACGGACTTCAGCGTGCAGCTGTAGATTCGTTCAAGCAGAGTGGGACCGCGAGATAACACGCCTCTGCAGCATAATATGCTGCGGGGGCTTTTCTTTTTATTAGAAATAAATGAGCGTATGAAAAAGGAGCATTGCTTATGTTTCGTCATTTCCGATCGGACATACAAGCGGTTTTCGAGAATGATCCGGCTGCCCGCAGCCGTTTCGAGGTTGTTTTCACCTATTCAGGCTTGCACGCCATATGGGCTCACCGCATTGCCCATCCCTTATACCGCAGAGGCTGGTTTACGGCAGCGCGCATGATCTCCCAGGTGAGCCGTTTCATGACGGGTATCGAGATACATCCGGGCGCTCAAATCGGCGAGCGTTTGTTTATCGATCATGGAATGGGCGTAGTGATTGGTGAAACCTGCGAAATCGGCGACGATGTCGTTATTTATCAAGGCGTTACTCTCGGGGGAACAGGCAAGGAAAAAGGTAAGCGTCATCCGACAATTGGCAATAATGTGGTTATTGGCTCAGGTGCGAAGGTGCTGGGCTCGTTCCAAGTAGGCGAATTTTCCAACATCGGATCAAATGCGGTTGTACTGCGTGAAGTGCCGACGAATTGCACCGTAGTAGGAAATCCGGGGCGCGTCGTCAAACGAAATGGAGAGCGCGTAGGCGATCGGCTTGATCATACGAAGCTTCCCGACCCGGTCATTGAAATGTTCCGTACGATGCAGAAGGAAATAGATGATTTGAAATCCGAACTGAAGCAGCTTCGTGAACCTGTAACTGGAGGAGAATTACGACAATGACAGTATCTATTTACAACACCGTATCGCGGCTGAAAGAGCCTTTTGTGCCGCAAGAGCCGGGTAAAGTGAA
>DATJKM010000101.1:0-19753 GCA_035491515.1 Candidatus Udaeobacter sp.
CGGGTCGTTGCGTTAAATTTAAAAGAAATTTCCTTGGTGGCGGATTATTTCGTCATTTGCAGCGGTAACTCAGATACGCAGGTACAGGCGATCGCGACCGAAATCCGCAAGCAGGCGGAGAAAAACGGAAACCGCGTACGCGGCATTGAAGGCATGGATTCGGCCAGATGGGTGCTGATCGATCTTGGCGATGTAATCGTTCACGTATTCCATCGCGATGAGCGTGAATATTATAACATAGAGCGTCTCTGGTCCGATGCGAAGGTTGTGGAGTTCGCATGAGCTTTGTAGCCGGAACTACGCAAACGTTAAGGGTGGCACGCGAAGTGTCGCCCTACGGTTATTTCTTGAGCGACGGAGAATTTGATGTGCTTATGCATTATACCGAGCTCGTTGGATCTAAGCCGAAAATCGGCGACCACGTGGAAGCTTTTCTATTCTATGACTCGGAGGACCGTTTGGCGGCAACGATGAAGAAGCCGCTTCTTCAGCTCGACGAGCTTGCCCGGCTGAAGGTTGCGGACGTTCATCCGAGGCTTGGCTGCTTTCTGGAGATGGGCTTAGGCAGACAGCTGCTGCTGCCGCTTTCGGAGCTGCCGGAGAGCATTGAGTACAGGCCTCTTCCCGGCGATGAAGTATTTGTCGTAATGAAGCATGATAAAATCGGAAGACTGGTCGCGAAGATCGCATTTGAGGAAGAGCTTTCTGAGCTGGTATTCCCCGCGCCGCAGAGCTGGAACAACCAATGGGTTGAGGGCTGGGTAACGAAGACGCTGCAGCTAGGCTCGTTTGTCATCATCGATGGCGGCGTAGTAGGCTTTGGCGTCTACGGGCTTATTCCAAGCGCCGAGCGCATCAGACCGCTTCGGCTTGGCGAGCGCGTGAAAGCGCGCGTAACCTTTATCCGCGAAGACGGAAGAGCCAATCTCTCGATGGCGCAGCGCAAGGAGATTGGACGAGTAGAAGATGCAGACCGCATACTTGCCTTTATCAAAGAAAGACCAGGCGGCGGGATGCCGTACTCCGATCAGACAGATGCCGACATTATTAAACAAAAATTCGGAATCAGCAAGGGTGCTTTCAAACGCGCTTTAGGAAAGCTGATGCGAGAAAGACTGGTCACCCAGAAGGGCAGCTGGACGTATTTGGCTGTTGAGCCTTCAGGGGAAGCGGAGGAACAAGCAAAAACTTCAGGCTCCGAAGCTGAAGGAGCTGATGGGCAATGACGAGTTCTTACGGACAGTTCGCGACGGTCTACGATCAGCTTATGGAGGACATGCCTTACGCGGATTGGCTGGGCTTCGCAAGAGCCGGCTGGTCGCGCTACGGGATGCCTGCGACTGTCGTTGATCTTGGCTGCGGCACCGGAAGCCTATCCATTCCGCTTGCCCGCTCGGGCTTCGAGGTTTACGGCATTGACCTGTCCTCGGACATGCTTACCGTTGCACGCAGCAAGTGGGATGAGACGCCTCAGCTGGTCACAAGACCACGTTCAGGCTCCATCCGGTGGCTGCAGCAGGATATGCGTGAGTGGGAGCTTCAGGAGCCTGTTGATGCGGTCATTTCGTTTTGCGATTGCTTGAACTATTTGACGGAGGAGGCCGATATCGAGGTTGCTTTCCGTTCTACTTATGCAGGCTTGCGCAGCGGGGGAACTTTCCTGTTCGACATGCATCCTCCTAAGCAGCTCATCCGTTATGCGGAGGAGCAGCCGTTTGTGCTCGATGAGCGGGATGTGGCCTATATATGGACATGCGATTTCGAAGAGGAGCGCTGCGAGATTGAACATCATTTAACTATCTTCTCACGCGACCGCGATTCGAAGTTTCACCGTTTCGAGGAATCGCATGTGCAGCGCGCTTACGATCCAGACTGGATCGAGGCGGCCTTGCGGCGCGCGGGCTTCCACACCGTCGACCGTTATGCCGATTTCGAGCTGCAGCCTGCGGACAGCGAGTCGGAGCGTCTGTTTTTTGCAGCTGTCAAATAGAGTAGCGCTACAAGAGGTGTTTCCTATGGTCTAACCAGACTATATGGGACACCTCTCTTTTTTCAGCTCATTAAGATTTGACAGATTCTCATATTTAACAGCTGTAAGCACCTATATGCGCTTACATCGAAATAGCAGCCCGAGTTTGTGGTCTGTAAGCATCTCTACGTGCTTACAGATCGGGATCGGCGTATGAGCAGCGTCGAATGAGAGTGTAAGCACGCAAACAGAGGCCGATGGCTTCTGCTTGTTCCTAATGCTGGTGAAGTAGGCAACGGGCCAAAAAAGAAAAATGGTTGAGCAGGCCAACTATGCTGCTCAACCATTTTTGCATGATCATTTACAAGTTTAAATAGTCAGTTATTTATCTTGCTGGCTAATCTATTTTTGAGATTGCAGCTTTTTTAAGAGCAGGGATGGATGTTTGTCCCGTAGGAGAAACACTTTAGCCGGCCGCTGCATAATGTGTAAAAACGAGAGAATTGTCGTATTTTGCGGTTGATTGTAATATTTTATCGACACCCGCCTGCTTGGTGAACGAGTGCTGTCCGTTTACTGAATTTATTGGCTGCAGCTAGTTATCTGTATCAAGATATAGTGTTCCGAAAGCGATATTTATTCCCGGAGCGCATCCTTTAATCGGCTGTTCATGCCTGCCGCGGCAGACGCTTTCCGCACCGAATCGAGCTTCATTTTTTTGATCAATTGGCTCATCTGCTCATGGTCATTTTCTAGTTTTTCGATATAGGCAAGCAGCTCAGGCGCCGCGTATCCGGCATCCTTGAACAGTTTCTCTACCGTTTCTCGTATTTGTTCTGCGGGTGTTTTCGCGTCCATCAGGGCCTCCAAAATAGCAATAAAATGTCACTATCCCATCATACAAGCATCTGTTAAAATAGTCGAGTGCGTCAAAAAAATAGATTAATATTTTCTCCATAATTTTCATTGACTACTCCTATATATTGATGTAGAATCAAAAACATCAACTACATATTGATGTGGATAGGTGCCTTCAATGATTAACCATGGGTAAATCATGAACAAGCGCTGCTGACGGAAATGCTAGTCAGAAGCGCTTTTTAATTGCTTGAATTCAGAAAAGGAGCGAACGTGCAATGCTAGTCGTCTATGATTCCAAAACAGGTAACGTCAAGCGGTTCATTAAAAAATTGAATATGCGTGCGGTACCTATCGATGAGCAGGAAGCAGTGGACGAGCCGTTCGTGCTGGTCACGTATACGACAGGGTTCGGTCAGGTGCCGGAGAAGGTGACTTCGTTTCTCGAAAGCAACTCCGGAATGCTCCGCGGCGTTTCCGCCAGCGGCAACCGTAACTGGGGAAACGGGTTCGCCAAAAGCGCGGACACGATCTCGCAAATGTATGATGTTCCCGTGATTCTGAAGTTTGAATTGTCAGGTACGAGTCAAGATACGCAACATTTTGTCGAAAGGGTGCGAACCATTGAAGCATATTGAGCTTAATAATGAATTGATGCAGCGCGGTGCAGATGGATTTTACCAGCTGGATAAAGATAAAGAGGCTGTTGCCGCATTTATGGAGGAAGTAGAAGAGAAGAGCGTGAAGTTCGACTCCCTTCGCCACAAGCTGGATTATTTGATCGAGAACGATTATTACGATAATGTATTCGAGAAGTATACGTACGAACAGGTTGAGGCAGTCTTCACTTTAACCTCGAACAGCGGCTTCGAATTCCAATCCTACATGGCAGCATCGAAGTTCTACAAGGACTATGCGATGAAGACCAACAACAAATCTCAATATTTAGAGCAATATTCCGATCGCGTAGCGATTGTTGCCCTGCATCTTGGCGAAGGCGATGCGGCTAGAGCGCTCCGCATAGCCGATGCGATGATCGACCAACGCTTGCAGCCAGCCACTCCGACTTTCCTGAACGCGGGCAAGAGCCGCCGCGGCGAAATGGTTTCCTGCTTCCTGCTCGAAATGGACGACTCTCTTAATTCCATTAACTACGTACTGGGCACATGTATGCAGCTCTCCAAAATCGGGGGCGGCGTAGCCGTCAACCTGTCGAAGCTTCGCGGGCGCGGTGAGCCGATCAAAGGCGTAGAAGGCGCAGCGAAAGGCATTATGCCGGTGCTGAAGCTGATGGAGGACGCATTCTCCTACGCAGACCAAATGGGACAACGCAAAGGCTCCGGAGCCGGCTACTACAATATTTTCGGCTGGGACATTATTGAATTCCTAGATTGCAAAAAAATTAACGCCGACGAGAAGGCACGCATTAAAACGTTGTCGATCGGCCTTATTATTCCGAATAAATTTTATGAGCTAGCTGCGCAAAACAAGCCGCTCTTCGTGTTCGGACCACATTCCGTTCAGAAGGCATACGGCAAGCATCTCGATGACATGGATATGGATGAGATGTACGAAGAGCTGCTCGCTAACGAGCTTGTAACGAAGAAGAAAGTTATGAACGCACGCGACATGCTGACAAAAATCGCCTCGATTCAGCTAGAATCCGGCTACCCATACATCATGAACAAATCGAATGCCAACAGCATTCACGCTTTGAAGGATATCGGCTCCATTAAAATGTCCAACCTGTGCACGGAAATATTCCAGCTGCAGGAGACTTCGGAAATTAAGGATTACGGCAACGAGGATGTCATTCGGCGCGATATCAGCTGTAACCTTGCTTCGCTTAACATCGTTAATGTGATGGAGCACAAGAAAGTGAAGGAATCGGTTCATGTCGGCATCGAAGCATTGACGACTGTCAGCGATTTATCCAAAATCGACAATGCTCCGGGCGTTCGCAAAGCGAATGAGGAGCTGCATTCCGTCGGTCTTGGCGCGATGAACCTGAACGGCTACCTGGCGAAAAACAAAATCGCTTACGAAAGCGCAGAAGCGAGAGATTTTGCCGGCGTATTCTTTATGATGATGAACTACTACTCCATCGAGCAAAGCATGGAGATCGCCAAAGAGCGCGGCATTACGTTCAAAGATTTCGACCGTTCCGAATATGCGAAGGGCACTTATTTCACTCGTTATGTAGAGAACGATTTCCGTCCAAAAACGGATAGAGTAAAGGAATTGTTCGAGGGCATGGAAATTCCGTCGCCTGAGGACTGGGCTGCCTTAAAAGAGAAAGTGCAACAGCACGGCCTGTATCATGCTTACCGTCTGGCGATTGCGCCGACACAAAGCATTTCGTACATCCAAAACGCAACTTCGAGCGTTATGCCGATCGTGGAACATATCGAAACGCGCACGTATGCGAACTCGACAACGTATTACCCAATGCCGTACTTGTCGCAAGATAATTACTTCTACTATAAATCGGCTTACAACATCGATCAGTTCAAGTTGATTGATCTAATTGCAGAAATTCAGCAGCACGTTGACCAAGGCATTTCATCCGTGCTGCATGTTAATAGTAATGTGACGACTCGCGAGCTGGCGCGCTTCTACGTCTATGCTGCGCAAAAAGGGCTTAAATCGCTCTATTACACAAGAACGAAGCGGCTTTCTGTTGAGGAATGCACGAGCTGCGCAGTTTAAGTTCAATTTTAATAGACGCTCACGTAGCAAAGAAGGAGCTCACCAAATGAAAGCAGTAAACTGGAACCGCCCGGATGACGATTTTACATTAACATTCTGGCAGCAAAATGTAATGCAATTTTGGACGGATGAAGAAATTCCGTTATCTGACGATAAAATGGACTGGATGGAAATGACGGACGCTGAGCGCACGCTGTACAAAAACGTGCTCGGAGGCCTGACTTTGCTCGATACGATTCAAGGCGGCGTCGGCATGCCGAAAATTTTGGAGCATGTGGACGGCTTACAGCGTAAAGCGGTGCTGTCATTTATGTCGATGATGGAGCAAATCCATGCGAAATCGTACAGCAGCATTTTCACAACGCTTGCCTCGGGAGAAGAGATCGACGAAATCTTCCAATGGGTGGAGCAAAACGAACAGCTGCAGAAGAAAGCAAATCTGATTTCTTCCTGGTATTCGAACATCACGGGCCCGAAAGAGCTGTATAAAGCAATGGCTGCTTCCGTATTCCTGGAAAGCTATCTGTTCTACAGCGGCTTCTTCTACCCGCTCTACTTGGCTGGTCAAGGCAAAATGACAAGCAGCGGCGAGATTATCGATTTGATTTTGCGTGACGAGAGCATTCATGGCCTATACGTTGGCGTTCTTGCGCAAGAGCTGTTCCAGACGTTTAGCCCTGAGGAGCAAGCACAGCTGCAGATCGAAGTTTATGCTTTGCTGAACGAGCTGTACGAGAACGAGATCGTGTACACCGAGCATTTGTATGCTCCTGTCGGCCTGGCTGAGGAAGTGAATGTCTACGTCCGCTACAATGCGAATAAAGCGCTTATGAACCTTGGCATGGAGCCGCACTTCCCTGAGGAGCCGGTTAACCCGATCGTGTTCAACGGCATCAGCACGCACACGAAGCAGCATGACTTCTTCTCCAAAAAAGGTAATGGCTATGTACGTACGATTCACGTCGAGCCGCTGAATGACGATGACTTCGTCTTCAATTTTTAATAAAACCTAATCGCCATACAACATATGAATCGCTCTTTATCGGCCTTCCCGGCAGAAAAAGAGCGATTTTTTTATTGACACTCCTTATTTTCGATGTTAATATTTCCCTCTTGAATCTTGTACGGAGGTAACTTGCGTGATAAAAATCGATGGTTTAAGTAAATCTTATCAGGTTGCAATGCGTTCTTCTGGCGTAAGACAGGCGGTAAAGGCTCTATTCAAAAGGGAATACAAAGTCGTAGATGCGCTAGACGATATTTCATTCACGATTGAGCCGGGTGAGATTGTCGGTTACATCGGGCCTAATGGGGCAGGGAAATCAACGACGATCAAAGTGATGAGCGGCATACTCGTGCCCGACAGCGGCTCCTGCACGATCATGGGGTACACGCCCTGGAAGGACCGGGTCGAATATGTGAAGCATATCGGTGTGGTGTTCGGACAGCGCTCCCAGCTGTGGTGGGATGTGCCGGTCATTGATTCCTTCGATTTGCTTCGGGATATTTACAAGGTGCCTGAGCAGGAGTACAGAAGCACCTTGTCTTTGCTAACGGAAACGCTTGAACTGCAGGACATCATTCAGATGCCGGTAAGACAATTAAGTCTAGGGCAGCGGATGCGCTGCGAAATTGCGGCTTCGCTGCTGCACAGCCCGAGCGTGCTGTTTCTGGACGAGCCTACGATCGGCCTCGATGCCGTATCCAAAATAGCGGTACGAAAGTTCATACGCACCATTAATGAAGAGAAGGGCGTCACGATCATATTGACGACTCATGACATGAATGACATTGAGGCGCTGGCGAAGCGGATTATTCTGATCGGCAAAGGGAAGAAGCTTTATGACGGCAGCGTGAGCGCCATTCGCGATCAATTCGGGACGCGAAAGACCATTACCGCCGTATACAGCCATCAAGCTGAGCCCTTTCAAGTGCCCGGCACGGTTATGGAAGCATGGTCGCCCGAGCGGGCTGTGCTTAGCGTGGATACGGAGCAGGTCGTTATTTCAGAGGTGCTGATCCGTCTATCCGCACAGGTGGAGCTTCTTGACGTGGCAATTGATACGCTGCCGATCGAGGATATGATCGTTCAATTGTATAAGGAGCATCAAATATAATGAAGGCCTATATGTCGGTTTTCAAGCTGCGCCTCTCGAACGGGCTGCAATACCGCACCGCTGCGCTTGCGGGAATGGCAACCCAATTTTTCTGGGGTTTCGTCATCATAATGGTCTTTGAGGCGTTTTATAGCGGGGCGACTGTGCAGCCTCCCATTTCATTAACCCAGCTCATCACCTATGTTTGGCTGCAGCAAGCCTTTCTTGCCTTTGTCATGCTGTGGTTCCGCGACAATGAGCTGTTTCAGCTTATTACGACAGGCAATATCGCTTATGAGCTTTGCAGGCCTAGCGGGATCTATGGCTTATGGTATGCCAAGCTGCTTGCGCAGCGGCTCGCGAGCGCGCTTTTGCGAAGCTTGCCGATTGTAACCGTTGCATTTATTTTGCCGCAGCCCTATCGGATGCCGCTTCCGTCAGACCCGTTTGCCTTTCTATTATTTATCGCTGCGCTTATACTCGGGCTGCTATTGATCGTTTCGCTCTCGATGTTGATGTACATATCCGTTTTCGTTACGTTGTCCCCCGCAGGCTCGCTGCTTATGTTTGGCGTGATCGGCGAATTTCTGGCAGGTATGGTCATACCGGTTCCGCTTATGCCCTCGTGGCTGCAAAGCATTGTTTATGTGCTTCCCTTCCGCTGGACAGCAGATTTTCCGTTTCGTGTCTATTCCGGACATATTCCGAAGGAGGAAGCGCTTGCCGGCATCGCGATTCAGATCATTTGGTTTCTGGTATTGGTAGGACTCGGCAGATTGGCAATGGCCAAGGCACTGCGCAGAGTAGTCGTAAATGGAGGGTAACGTTAATGAGATTGTACGGAAAATATATATTGATCTTGTTTAAGTCGCAAATGCAGTACCGCACTTCGTTTTGGCTGCTCTCCATCGGGCAATTTCTTGTACCGTTTTCCATATTTGCCGGTTTGTATTTCCTGTTCGAGCGATTCGGGCAAATCAAGGGGTGGGCCTTTCATGAGGTGGCGCTTTGTTTCGCCATTATCCATATGGCGTTTGCCATTAGCGAGTGCTTTGCCCGGGGCTTTGATTCGTTCTCGTCTCTGGTGGGGAATGGCGATTTTGATCGAGTGCTGGTACGTCCGCGCAGCACGGTCCTGCAGGTGCTTGGCTCGAAGTTCGAATTCACTCGCGTAGGACGGCTGCTGCAAAGCGTTATCGTACTTTGCTGGGCGATCAGCCGGCTTTCCTTGGAGTGGACGCTGCTTAAGGTGGTTACCCTCGTCTTTATGGTTGCGAGCGGCGTATTTATTTTTACCGGTATCTTCATGCTGGCCGCAACGATGTGTTTCTGGACGATTCAAGGACTGGAGATCGCTAATATTTTTACCGATGGCGGAAGGGAAATGGCCCAGTATCCGCTAGGTATTTACCAAAAATGGGTCATGCGCTTTTTTACGTTCATCATACCTTTCGGCTGCGTCAACTACTTGCCTTTGCTTTACCTGTTAGATAAAACGTCTGGAAATGATTTGCCGTATATGCTGGCGCCCGCAGCGGGAATCCTCTTCATTTTGCCCTGTCTCCTCGTATGGCGCATCGGGGTCCGTCATTATCGTTCTACGGGCTCGTAGCAGCAGGGAAAAGAAATGCCATGTTGAATATGATTAAAACGACGACAAAGGGGGAACAGCGCATTGAAATCAATAGCAGTAAGTGAGCTTATCAAGCGATTCTCATTAGAGGTGCTGGCGGGAGACGATAAGCTTGACAGGCCCATTCTTAAAGCGAGAGCTTATCGTCCAGGGCTTGAATTTACCGGTTACTTTGACTTTTTCCCGCAGGAGCATGTACAGATTTTGGGCAGGAAGGAAATTACGTATTTGCATACCTTAACCGAAGATGAGCGAAATCACCATATAGGCAACATCGTTAAATATCATCCGCCCTGCTTCGTCGTCACCGCAGGTCAGGAAGGGCTGAAATATTTGACCAAATATTGCGACCAGGAAGGCATCCCCTTACTGCGTACAAAGGTTCCGACCGCAGACTTTCTCGGCATGCTGGATGCTTACCTGCTTAATACGCTGGCCCCGGAAATTTCGATACACGGCATTTGCCTGAACGTATCGGGGATAGGCATTTTGCTGCGCGGCAAGTCAGGCATCGGAAAGAGCGAAACCGCCCATACGCTGATTAAACGGGGCTCTAGGCTGGTCGCGGACGATATCGTCGTTTTGAAAAAGCTAAGCCCGCAAACGCTGCTCGGCACCCACAACGGGAAGACGAAGGAGTTTCTCGCGCTGCGCAGCATCGGTCTCATTAATGTTGTAAGGCTGTACGGCAGAACGGCTTTTCAGGATGAGACGCGCATCGTCCTGGACATCGAGCTCACCAAGTGGCGGGACAATGAGCTGAATAACGATTTGGAGCTGGAGCCAAAGTTTACACAATATATGGGCGTGCAAATTCCGCATATCGAAATTCAGCTGCAGCCGGGAAGAGATGTTGCGGGATTAATAGAGGCGGCGGCGAACAACTGGTACCTGAAGCAGCAAGGCTATAGCGCGGTGGAGGAGTTCATGAAGCGGCTGGAAAACGAGTAGCGCCCGCCAAGCGGACTGTACAATTTGCAGCCGGAAGGATTAAAGTTGAAACGACTATCCATATACTAGTAAAGCATGATACACTATGGGCAGAGAAAGCTCATCCTAGCGCAAAAGTCCTGACAGATCCGAAGGAGGAAACCGCGTGGAAAACTGCTCAATCGTAACAAAGCCTGCGCTCTATTTGGCAGGAATCAGCTACTGTGGCCCGTATTCATCCTTTCCGGATGAGGCCATTCGGCTGCAAACCGAGTTTTTGAAGCGCAAGCACGAGCTGAATGACGCTGCCAAATCTACGGTGCTGTACAGTCCTTATTTCGGCAATGAAGTGTTTGCAACTTATTGGGCTTGCTATGAGGTGCAGCATCAAGAGGAGCTGCCACCCGGAATGGTGCAGTTCACGATTCCCGAGCATCGTTACGCGATGGTAGCCTGCTCCAACAAAAGAATCGGCGAAGGGTATGAGCAGCTTCATACTTGGATAAACGAAATGCGGCTAGAGAAGCAAGAAAATGCCGTATCGTTAGAAGTATTTTATATCGACGAGCATCATTTGGAGGAAGAGCCGGTAGAATTGCTTATTCCGCTCAAAGGATAACCTATATAAAGTGCTTGCGCGCAATCGAACGGAGTATGGAATGGATGACATTCGCTCCCGTTTTGCGAAAGCAGGCTCTTTTTTTGTTTAGGGCAAAGAAAGGAAGGATAGAACGATGAGTTATGCGCTGTATATCGTAGATGCTTTTACAAATGAACGCTTCAAAGGCAATCCGGCTGCCGTCTGCTTTTTGGAGCAGCCGCAGGATGAAAGCTGGATGCAGCTGGTTGCGGCAGAGATGAATCTTTCGGAAACGGCTTTCCTTGTGGCTGGGGCGGAGAGCTATCATTTACGGTGGTTTACACCTGAGGCAGAGGTCGATTTATGCGGACATGCGACGCTTGCGAGCGCACATGTATTATGGGAATCGGGCAGGTTGCCCCGTCATGAAACGGCGCGCTTCATGACGAGAAGCGGATTATTAACGGCCACGCTTAGTGGAGATTGGATCGATATGGATTTTCCGGCCGAGCCGCCGGCAGCAGCCGTTGCGCCAGAGGAGCTTGTTCAAGGCCTGGGGCTCATTCCGAGATTCGTCGGCCGCAACCGGATGGATTATTTCGTCGAGGTGGACAGCGAGGCGACGCTTCGCACGCTGCGTCCGGATTTCGGACTGCTTGCCCGGCTGGAAGCCCGCGGCGTCATTGTGACGAGCCGAGCAACAGGCTCCCCTTACGACTTCGTGTCACGGGCCTTTTATCCCGGTACGGGCATCGACGAGGATCCCGTAACGGGCTCAGCTCACTGCGCGCTTGCGCCATATTGGGCAAAACGGCTTCGCAAAGACGAGCTTGTCGGCTATCAGGCATCGGAGCGCGGCGGCATCGTGAAGGTGAGACCGGATGGCGCGCGGGTTTATTTGTCGGGACAAGCAGTAACCGTTCTTAAGGGACAATTGGAGGGATAACGCATGTTAGTAATGAAACTGCCGAAGGAGCAAAAGGATCAGCTGGCCGCGAGGATTCAACAATATTTCGAGCTGGAACGCTCGGAGACGATCGGCTCGATCGCAGCGGAGCAGCTGCTTGATTTTATGATCCAGGAAATTGGGCCGCATGTGTACAATCACGCCATTCAGGACGCGCGCAAAGCCGTACTCGAGAAGATGCAGACGCTCGAGGACGAGCTTTATGCGCTGGAGAAGCGGGTTGTAACGAAACGCGGTTGATACGTTTGCTAGGCGGGATCATGAAATCGGATGACCCGGTATTCATAACGTCCGAGCTCTAGCAGGCCCGGATCTATGGGAGTGAGCGTCAACGCATCGATTCCGCCGGCCGGAAGCGTAACGGAGCCGCCTGCGCCGTTCATATTGATGACGGTCCATACCGTAAAGTCTTCACCTCTTCTAGGAGCTATGAGGGTGCCCGGCGTCACATCGGTCCGCAGCGTTACGCCGGCGTCGTCGCAGTAATGATTGATGAGTTTCTTCAACAGGGCATCGCCGCTTTCACCGAGCGGCAGTGAGCCCAGCATGACGAGCTTTCCGAGGCCATAGGCCCGTTCGGTGATAAAGGAGTGCCCCGGTGTAATGCCTTGTGAAATGATTCCAACCGATGTCGCGGCCGCCTCGCGCGGCTCGAATACGGCGCTCCACTTCCCAAGCGGTGCGGAAATTCCGAAAGCATGGCCAATCGCCCCCGTATCATCCATCGGATACATATAGACGGTATCTGCACCTGCTTCTTTCTCCAGCGCCCCAAGCGCGGCATCGGTAGGAATGGTATGCTGCTCTGTACGTCCGCCGGTCAATGGCCCCGCGATCCAGGTTCCGCCAGCTCTTACGAAAGCAAGAGCCCGTTCAAGATACGCGGCAGATAAATGCGGCATAAACGGCGTGAGCAGCAGCTTATACCCTTCCAGATTTGCTCCTTCCATCAACAAATCGCGATGAACGCCCATATTCAGCAACCGCGTATAATAATCAGTTATCAAACCGCGGTAGTTCAGCTTGCGCATAGGCTCGGTCTTGAAAAATACTTTGGATAGATCCGAATAGTTTATGGCGACCTCAGCCTGCATCGGCACGCTCGCCAGCATAACAGGCTCCAGCTCGGCAATAGCCTGCGACACCTCCAGCACGTTATGGTAGCCGATCGTCGGCTTTCCCCATGCGCTGAGGACAGAGCCATGCGGCTGCTCGCAGCCTGCGCGCTGCTGTCTCAAGTGCCAGTAGCAGAAGCCGTCTGCGCCAAGCGCGTATGCCGCGACGGCTTCTGCTCTCACATATCCGTTTGGATGAGGGACTGCGCTGCTTTCCAATGACCCGCTAAAGGACGGGCTCGTCTCCATAACCCAAAAGGGCTTCCCGCGTTTTACATTTCTCCACAAGTCGCAGTTAATCAAATAAGAGGCAAAATTTTTTGCGGAAGCATAAGTGTCGTAAGAGGCGAAGTCGAGCTGTTCGAACAATGTTTCGTTATTCACATGAAAGGCAATGCTGCCGTTATGTGTAATTGGCG
Source organism: Candidatus Udaeobacter sp. (assembly GCA_035491515.1). Lineage (GTDB taxonomy): Bacteria > Bacillota > Bacilli > Paenibacillales > Paenibacillaceae > Pristimantibacillus. Next base: position 13,277 of record DATJKM010000101.1, read on the forward strand.
CACCGGAATAGCGCCTTATAATGCGGGCTTGCTCATTGGCGAATTCGGTTAGTTTATCCATAGAAAACAGCTGGTACATAGTCGTAAGCGAGGAGTTGTGCAGAAACGGGACGGGTCCCGGCTGCGGCACCTGCTCGAAGCATTCGTAGCGCTCGCTCCAAATTTGCGTTCCCCACGCTTCATTTAAACGCCCAATGTCTCCGTATCGATTCTCCAGCCAGCTATGCCATAGGCGAAGACAGCCTTGACACATACATGCCGACACATGCGCTTTAAATTCATTGTCCAGCTGCCAGCCCATTAATCCGGGCAGCGAGCCAGCCGCACGAGCAATATGCTCAGTGATGGTGGCGCTTTTCTCGCGAAAATAAGCGTTATTCGTGCAGGCATGCTGCCTTGAGCCATGTCCCATCGTTTCGCCGCGCTCATTGACATACATGCGCTCAGGATGGCCATGCGACAGCCAGATCGGCGGCGCCGCGGTCGGGGTGCACATGATTGTCTCTATTCCGTGCGCATACAGCTTTTGAATGATGCTACTGAAGAAGCCGATATCAATACTTCCTTCCGATGGCTCCATGGTAGACCATGCGAATTCGCCAATTCGTACGACATTGATGCCTGCCGCTTTCATATAGGCGATATCCTGCTCAATGACGGTCTCCTCCCAAAGCTCAGGGTACCAAGCGACACCATGGTACAGCTTTCTGCTCATGCGGAACACCTTCCCTTTCAATCATGTTTTCTTTTACTGTAAAGAAAGGGGGAATCGCTTACAATTGGACTTTTTTGGCGCGTCATCATTCGTGATTGCGATAGTTTTGCACGCTTTGCACTTTCTTGCCCGGCACCGCAAAAGCCCAGCTGTGCCGGGCACAATAATGTCTAATTGCTGGAAATCATGCGCTTCTCGCATAATGGGGTTACATCGCCGACGAGGCGATAAACGACACCCGGAGGTGAACGATGATGAAGCAGGTTGCAGCTCAAAATCTTAAACGGCCATCTTCCATGTATCGGCCGAGCTTGCTGAGCAGGCTGCAAAAGGACAAATGGCTTTACTTGTTGCTGCTGCCAGGCTTGCTGTATTTTTTAATTTTCAAATATGTTCCGATGTGGGGCGTTTTGCTCGCCTTCAAAAACTACCAGCCTTATACGGGCTTCTGGAACAGCGAATGGGTGGGCGTGGAGCATTTCAGATTGTTTTTCTCGAATCCCGAGTTTTTCATGCTGCTGCGCAATACGCTCCTCCTATCCTTTTATAATTTGCTCTTTTTCTTTCCGGCGCCCATCATATTAGCGATTTTGCTCAATGAGGTGCGGATCGCCATCTTCAAACGATCGGTTCAAACGTTGATTTACGTGCCGCATTTTATTTCGATGGTCATCGTGGCGAGTATGACGTACGTATTTTTGACGACGGCAGGCGGTCCTGTCAATGAGCTGCTCTATGCTTATACGGGGCAAAAAATAGAGTTTCTGGCAAGCCCCGAGTGGTTCCGGCCAATCATTATCCTTCAAACCATCTGGAAGGAATGCGGCTGGGGTACGATTATTTTCCTGGCGGCGCTTGCGGCTGTCGACGTGGAGCAGTACGAGGCGGCCATTATGGACGGGGCTAACCGCTGGAAGCAAATCTGGCATATTACGCTGCCGTCGATCAGCAGCACGATCATTATTTTGCTTATTTTGCGAATGGGCAATGTGCTTGAGAACGGCTTTGAACAAATCTACCTGATGCTTAACCCGCTTAACCGCGAGGCAGCCGAAGTATTCGATACTTACGTGTATATGATGGGGATTACGCAGGGAGCATTCAGCTACAGTACGGCGGTCGGTTTGTTTAAAGCGGTTATCGGCGTCATTCTCGTGTTGGGAAGCAACTACTTAGCCAAAAAATTCGGACAATCCGGACTCTATTAAACGGATAAGCGAGAGAAGGGAGCTTCATAGTGGCGAAAACATACAGAACGGTTCCAGGAACGATATTCGACGTGGCCAATTATATTTTTCTAGGCGTATTCGCAATCGCTGCGATTGTCCCGTTTATTTATGTCATCTCGGGCTCGTTCGCAACCGATGCCGAGCTGACGAAGCGAGCGGTGTTTCTCATTCCGGAAACGTTTTCTTTGGCAGCTTACGAATTTATATTTTCAACCAATACGATTATGAAAAGCATCGGCGTATCGATGTACGTCACCATTCTCGGGACGGCGGTCAATTTATTCTTTACCGTAACGATGGCGTACCCGCTCGCCCGGCGCAGCCTGATGGGCCGCAATACGGTGCTTAATCTCGTCGTCTTCTCGATGCTGTTCGGGGGCGGGATGATACCGACCTATCTCGTCATCCGCGAGCTAGCGCTGCTGGATTCCTACTGGGCGCTTATTTTGCCCGGAGCAGTTAGCGCATTTAATTTGATTATCGTCAAAAACTTTTTCCAGGAGCTTCCGCCAGGATTAGAAGAGGCGGCAAAAATTGACGGCTGCACGGAGCTCGGCTTGCTGTGGAGAATCGTTCTTCCGCTCTCAAAGCCGGTGCTCGCAACCTTTACGCTGTTTTATGCGGTAGGGCATTGGAATGATTTCTTTGCCGCGCTGCTCTATATCAATAACCCGGAGAAGTGGCCGCTTCAGGTATTGCTCCGCCAAATCGTGCTGCTGTCGCAGGCAGCTGCAGGAGATTTGAATGCGATGGATCCAAATTTCGTCAAGCCGCCGGATCAATCGGTCAAAATGGCCGTTATCGTTGTCGGCACCGTTCCGATTTTGCTCGTCTACCCGTTCCTCCAGAAGCATTTTGCCAAAGGTGTCCTGATTGGATCCATCAAGGGCTAACCGCGGTAACATTCGCCTGCCGGACAGCAGCTTAACCGCTGGCAGACGATTTTACGATATAATACAAATATCTAAGGGAGGTACATGCATGAAAGGAAATCGAAACAAAGTGAATAAATGGGCTTCGCTGCTGCTGGCCGGCACGCTTGCTGCAGGTACGCTTATCGGATGTTCGCAGCAAAACAACGGAGCAAATAACGGGGCGCCGGGCACGGCATCGCCAGATGCGGCACCGGCGAATACAGGCGGCAAAGCGGAAACGCCGCTCAAGCTCAACATCATGCTGCCGATTTTCAAAACGAATTATCCGAAGGACGATAGTCCGGTCGCAGCAGAGCTCGAGAAGAGCACGAACACGGACATTCATTTCGAGTGGGTGCCGAACGCTTCATATGTGGATAAATTTAACATTACACTTGCGTCAGGCAAGCTTCCGGCCATCATGTATGTACCCGATGTAAAATCGCCCAGCTTCGTGAATGCCGCCAAATCAGGCGCATTTTGGGAGCTCGGCAGCTATTTGAAGGATTATCCGAATCTTAGCGGCGCTAATCCGGTCATCTTAAACAATTCCTCAATAGAAGGCAAAAACTATGGCATTTATCGCGGCCGCGCCCTTGGGCGAAACGGCGTTTATTACAGAAAGGACTGGCTCGACAACGTAGGCTTGCCCGTACCGGAGACAATTGATGACTTTTACAATATGTTGAAAGCGTTTAAAGAGCAGGATCCGGACAAAAACGGCAAGCCGGACACATACGGACTGGTGCTTGTGAAATGGACGGGAGGCTGGGCGAGCGGCTTCGACAACATTAAACTTTGGTTCGGCGCGCCAAATAAATGGGGAGAAGTGGACGGCAAGCTCGTGCCGGACCATTTGACGCCGGAATATTTAGAGGCGCTAAAATTTATGAAAAAGCTTTATGACGAGAAGCTCATTAATCAGGATTTCGCCATTATGGATTCCGCGAAATGGACCGATCCGCTCGTGAACAATCAAGCTGGAGTCATTATAGACGTCGTGGATGGCGCGGCCCGCGTCGACGACAAAATTCACGCTGCGCTGGCTGCTGCAGGAAAGGATCAGCCGGATGTTCATTTCGTGGACGTGTTCGGCGGTGTGAAGGATGCTGCCGGCGTGCTGCATACGCTGCCGACCTCCGGATTTGCAGGCATGCTGGCCATTCCAAAATCGGCGGTAAAGACGGAGGAGGAGCTGAAGCGCGTATTGACGTTCATCGATCAGCTTAATGCGCCGGAATTGCAGACGATGCTCGGCTATGGCTTGGAAGGCAAGCATCATACGATTGAAGAGGATTCGGTTGTAGTCAGCAAGGATACGGTGCTTATGGAATCCGAGGTGGAGGGTCTCAATCAAATGCTGACCTTTATTCCAGAGGACCGCGCCAAAAAAGTGAAGCAGACGCCGCTGAGGCTGAAGCAAACGGAGCTGCAGAAGGAGAATGTGAAGTATATCGTAACCAATCCTGCGGAACCGTTCATATCTAGGGTATACACGGAGAAAGGCGCGCAGCTGGATAACATTCTTAATGACGCCCGCATTAAATTTATCGTCGGGCAGCTGGATGAAGCGGGCTTCACCGCAGCTCTCGAGCTGTGGAAGAAGAGCGGCGGCGATGATCTGATCAAAGAAATGAATGAGCTGTACGCAGCCGGCAAATAAATCAGCAGTATACAATAGGCAGAGCCCGTTTGTGACCAAACGGGTCTTCTGTCTATTGCCGTAGTTCTACGGAATGGTAGAAATACTGAAAAAAGGACTTGTTCATTTCCCCGATGCGATATATTCTTGGAAAATAGAATTGAATGCGTTTACATATGTGGTTGAGGTTTGGAACATACATTTCTGATTCGGTTGGTGAGAATATGCTAAAGGAAATGAACTTGAAGCTCGTGCTCAGCAAAAAAGGAAAAAGCGGAGCGAAAGGACGCTTTTACCGGAAAAGCTTAATTATGATTCTTATCGTAGCCAGCATACCGGGGCTTATTACAGGCGCGCTCGTTTACGGGATAGCAGGCGGACGGCTGGAAAGCGAGCTGCTGCAATTGCACAACAAGCAGATCGAACAGAGGGCTCGGAACATAGACACGCAATTAACGAATTTGGAGCTGACATTATCCCATTGGGCGTTTGATTCCAAATTCGATTACAGTCTCGAAAGCCGTAACTTTATCCAAGACTTCGAGAAGGCGAGGGACATTACTAAGACGCTGCTCGTTATGCAGGGCTCGAATACGATTAACAAGCTGGTTGAGCTATACCTCGGAGGGGATGAGCAGCCCGTCTTGTTCGATCCTGAGTATGCGCCGCTTTCGGCAAAGCCGGCTCAAGACCTTTATGAGGATCTGCTGCGGTCGGATAAAGTTACTTATTGGACCGAAGCGGCGTTTGATCCGCAGCGTCCTCAAGCGAAGGAACTGACGCTGGTTCACCATATTCCCGGCGGGAGCTTAAAGCCGTTTGGGGCGCTGCTTATCCGTCTGGATAACGAGAAAGTTGGGGACATGCTGCGCTCGATGACTCCCTATGACGGCGGAGAAACGTTTTTTCTGCAGGATAACGGAAAGCTGTTTGCTTCTACAGGAGGAAACGGTATCGAATCGCCCTTCGTTGCTGCTTTAAGAGAAGAGATAGCGGCTAAGGACCGTGACGAGGGCTCCTTCTTCTTCGATTGGAGCGGATCTACCTTTACCGTTACGTATGGCAAGTTCTCAAGAATTTCGGACAGCTGGACCTATGTCTCGGCTTCTCCGATTACGAGCATTACGGCGCCTGTCGTATTCATATCCAAAATCATTTTTACGGTCAGTCTTAGCGCTTTGCTGCTGGCTGCTCTGCTTGCATGGTTTGCGTCGCGTACGATTTACTCGCCCGTCAATCGGCTGTTGACTGTGCTTATGGCGGGCAAATCGCTGCCGCAGGAAAACGGGGACGAGTTCTCGCTCATCGAGCGGCAATGGCATAACTTGAACAGGGAGAGCACGGAGCTCCATTCCAAGCTCTCGGAGCAGCTCCCTTACGTGAAGGAAAGCTTCCTGCATCAGCTGCTGCAAGGCTATTTGTATGCGTATTCGGAAGAGGATTTGCTTGGAAGGCTGGAGCGCTACAAGTGGAAGGTGGATAACCACCGGTTTATCGTCATTTACATGCAATTGACAGGAATGACCAGTCTTGAAGGAAAATTCAAATATGGTGACGAAGGGCTTGTCACATTTGCTGCGGTCAATATGATCGAGGAGTTCGCGGCTCAGCATTTTGAGCAAAGCAAAACGATCAATTTCCATGATCTTTCGGCAGGGCTGCTGCTGATCGTTCCGAAGGACGGCGCTTACGCTGCGGAGCTCCAAGCCTTTAGCGGAGAGCTGACGCATGCGGTCAATCATATTTTGAACATGCGCCTTACGATTGCCGTTAGCGAGCCTACGGATGCGGTTTCGAATATCCCTTTATCGTTTGAGGAGACGAAGCATGCGGCAAGCCAGCGGAATTTCGGGAACGAAAATCAGCTGATCGATATCGGACAGCTGCATGCCCGCGGAGACGGCAGCGAAGAACCGCAATATCCGTTTACGCTTGAACGGGAATTCATACAGGCGCTGCGGACCGGACAGGCGGCGG
>DATJKM010000102.1:0-11936 GCA_035491515.1 Candidatus Udaeobacter sp.
CGGTATCTTCCATACGCTCTAAGTGAGAAACCCCCGACCTGGACTGGTCGGGGGTCTCTTGCTGTTAAAGCACGATTACTTCATTTCGATACCTTTCGAAATCAGCTACGCGGCACTCCAGCTTCATTCTCGTGCCCTCCGGTTCGTAATCCGTGGATTGCACGTGAGCATGCTCATTGAAGTATGCGACAAGCCGCCCTTGGCTGAATGGAATCAGCAGCTCGCACTCCATATAGTCATCGAAGATATGGTTACGAATGAGCGAGATAAGCTCATCTAAACCGCTCTTTTTCTTCGCCGAGAGGAAGACCTTGTCGTCTTGAGTTGCCGGGTAGGCATGCTCCGTCAAATCACATTTATTGTAGGCGAAAATGGTTGGAATTTCATGGGCGCCCAGCTCCTTCAGCGTATCATTCGTGACGGAGACCAGCTGCTCGTAGTCTTCATGAGAGTAATCGACGACATGTACCAGCAAATCGGCCTCGGCTACTTCCTCTAATGTTGAACGAAATGCTTTCACAAGATGATGGGGAAGCTGGCTGACGAAACCGACCGTATCCGTGAGCAGAAATGATTTATTATCCTGCAGCTCTATGCTTCTAACCGATGTTTCCAGCGTGGCGAACAGCATATCTTGAGCAAAGACCAGCTTATCGGTCCCGGGATTGCACTTCTCCAGCAAAGCGTTCATCAAGCTGGATTTCCCCGTATTTGTGTAACCGACGAGACAGACGACAGGCACCTCGTTCTTTTGCCGCTGCTTCCGCTGAATTTGACGTCTGGCAACGAGTTTTTCCAGCTCAGCTTGCAGGGTGGTTATTCTCTCCTCGATGCGCCTCCGGTCGAGCTCAAGCTTCGTCTCGCCGGCGCCTCTGTTTTTAAGACCGGCGCCGCCGCCTTGCCGGCCTAATGATGCGCGGAGACCGACCAGTCGGGGAAGCATATATTGTAGCCGGGCAACTTCCACCTGCAGCTGGGCTTCTCTGGTTTTGGCGCGCTCCGCAAAAATATCGAGGATGAGGATCGTCCGGTCGATAACCGTCCGCTCCAAAGCAGCCTCCAGATTGCGAATTTGGGAAGGAGACAGCTCATCGTTAAAAATGACGACCTGCGCGTCATGTGCCTCGAGCAGCGCCAGCAGCTCCTGTATTTTACCAGTCCCGATGTAGTGTGAAGGATTTATGCGGGCTGCCTTTTGACTGAGTTCATCAACCACCTCTATATAGCAGGCAGCAGCCAGATTGCGGAGCTCCTCCATGGAGTAAGAAAAGTCTGTTTGATTCTGAAGCTGAACGCCGACGATAATCGCTTTTTGCTGCGGTTGTTCCATTATTCATCATCCTCTAAAGGTTATTTGTAAAACAAAAAAACACAGGCTGCTCTGCCTGTGTTCACAGTTATGGGGAAGAGGATATCAGAAAAAAAATGGTCTTCCAAGGCAATGAACAGCAGAACCGTCCCGAAGAGACGGGAAAGCCCAGCTATCGTAAGAGCGGAGTTGCTGCGCTCCATGTATGCTTATGGAATTTCCGTTCCAAAGGCGAATACGCCAAAGAGGGCTAATCCCTCAACGTTTCAACGTATTCCATTTATGGGTTACCTTCAAAATGGCAGACCTATCCTGAGTCCTCTGCACACAGGCAGAGCTTTGGCGCTATTCAATTAGCAGCTGCGCAAAGACCTAACTCGGATAAAGTCTATCACACGTAACCCTCCGTTCCTTTAAATTAGCACCAGTGTAGCACAAATCGGCGGAGAATTCATCCATTGATTATGTGATTAATCTGGCTATGGTAATCGGAGGTGAAGCTAGGAGATCCATTAAGGATAACCTAGCTTCTCGCTCTTTTATTCTATTCCACATCGTTTATTTCGAGCTAAGTGTCACTTGATGAGCAACTGCCCAGTTTCCTACCGGTGAAATCTCATAATCAACGCCCTCTGCAAGCTTGCCGCCGTTTTGCAATTCAAACACGCCAACCGCACCCTTACGAGTCTGTACTTTGTATTGCGCAGTCAGCGTCGTTCCGTCCGAGCCCTTCAGTTGAATAGAACGGTAAGCGAACAACTCATCCTCAGGATCTGCAGTCAGCTTAACATTAAGCGTAACCGTATCGACTTTCGAAACGGATGCGATGGTAAGCGGCGAAATGGCCTGTGCGGTGAACGTATTATTTTTCAACTCGAACCAGCTCGAGGTTACCGTGTATTTCACGCCCGGCTGCAGGGATGTGCCTGCCGGCAGGCGGAATTTCGGCTCTTGCTTGCCATCCGTCGATTGCGTGAATCCAACATAATTAACCGTGATCGGCTCTCCGCCCTCCGGTGTGAGGGTTGCCTGTCTCGTAGCAAGAGACGAAATCACCTGCATCGTTTGTCCATTATATTTGTTATTCTCATCCAATACGATCGCGTTTGCTCCGCGGCCGCCTGCATAAGCGGAGATGAGATAACCGTAATCAATTACGCCTTCAGCGCGTAAGGAATCCACTTCGAAAGTATCGGAAGTAACTTGACGCACATCGTTAAAACGGATCATTTCATCGCTGGCAGTTACGGAATGCATTTTCTTGCCTTTATAGTTTGTTGTATAGGTCGTTCCTGGCGTCATGGTTTGCACCGGGACGATATAAGTGGCGATTGCTCCCGTTTTCAGACGCGGCTGGTTAACGAGCCTAAGGCCATTGTCGAAAGCGAAATTAGCATTCGCTGCTGCGGTTGTTTCATCTTCTAAAATAAGCGGCGCAGTGAAAGTCACTTCAAAAGTGATTTTGTTCAACGCTTTAATCGACACGATCTCAGCCGATGCGGAACGAATAGCTTTCTCGGACAGCACGAGAAGCTGCGCTGTTTCACCGCGAGTTATTTTATCATCGCCGATCTTGAAGCCTTCCATCCAATATTGAACGGATTTCACATCACGCTGCAATGCTTTCGCGATCATTGGAGCAACATCAGCGCTTGCTGCCGGCTTATTCGGCTGGAATGTATCCGCGTTGTCAATAAGACCGTTAGCTGCTGCTATATCCACAAAAGACGTATACCATTTGTCATTCTTGCCTTTATTCTGCTGTGCCTCGTTGCTTTGATCCAAATCAAGCGCGAGTACGATCATTTTGATAAGCTCAGCATTCGTCGCATGCTTGTCTGCTTTCATTTTTCCGTCTTCGTAGCCTTTAAGAACACCTTGGTTTACTAATTGTTGAATCGCTTGTTCAGCCTGTTGATTGAAATTCGTGACAGCCGTTTGTTGAATATTGGCTACCGGCGCCAATGATGCCGCCTGTGCTTGAAACGGGATTAATGCGCCTCCGCCTATAAGTGCAGTTAGAGCTGCGATAGCTGCTTTCTGATTTATCTTTTTCATTATTTATTTCCTCTCCGTTTAAAGTGGTGTTTCGTCCATAAATTTATCTTAAACGACCACACTAAATCGGCTGATAAGAAAGTATAAACAATTTCTAAACAGAAGGATAACTTTTTTCGAAGATGTCTAAAGGCCGTTAAATGGTGAACCGATAGCCAGCGCCCCAGACGGTCTCAATGAACTGCGGGTTGGATGGGTCAGCCTCGATCTTCTCCCGGATTCGCGAAATATGAACGGTCACTGTCGCGATTTCCCCATTCGATTCCAAACCCCAAATTCTCTCGAACAGCTGATCTTTATTGAACACTCGATTGGGGTTCGCAACCAAGAATACAAGTACCTCGAATTCTTTTACAGTAAGCATCACTTCTTTGCCGTGAACGAATACCCGACGAGAGGACTTGTTGATCGTTAGCTCCCGAATATCGATGGTTTCCGATTCTTTGACCTTATTGCCTCCCGTAAAACGTTCGTATCGCGCCAAATGCGCTTTCGCTCTGGCTACCAGCTCATTTGGACTAAACGGCTTCGTAACGAAGTCGTCGGCACCGAGACCAAAGCCCCGAATTTTATCGATTTCCTCTTTCTTGGCCGACACAATCAAGATAGGCACGTCCAGTTGCTCGCGAATCTGTTTGCATATCTCGAACCCGTCCGCCCCCGGCAGCTGAAGATCGAGAATAATGAGGTCATACCCTCCGCCCAACGCTTTAGTAAGTCCATCTTGTCCATCGTGACTTAATTCGACTCCGAAGTCATGCAGCATGAAATAATCTCTTTGCAGCTCCGCAATGTACAGGTCATCCTCAATAATTAAGATTCGTTTCATCTATGATCACCGACGATCCACAAATATTTTTAATGTAAAAAAGACGCTCGTTCCTTGACCCGGTTCACTAACCGCCCAGATCGTTCCGCCATGCCCTTCGATAATTTGCTTGGCGATCGCAAGTCCAAGTCCGCTTCCTCCCGCAGCTTGGCTCCGGGAAGGTTCCTCCCGATAAAACCGCTCAAAGATATGTGGAAGGGAATCTGGGTGAATGCCAGGACCGTTATCCGCAATCTTAATGATTGCAAGTTCATCTTGCCGCTTTATTCCGATTGTTAACTGCTTAGGATCCTGATTCATATATTTGAGACAGTTGTCGAGCAGATTCATGATTACGCGCTTCAGCTTCTCACGATCAGCGAGTACGAATAGCGGACTCTGAAGATCCTCTTCCCACTTCACTTCAATGGAGTGGTTATCGAATTCGATGACTAATTCGTCCGCAATACGATGAAGAAAGGGACTCAGGTCCACCTGACCGAATGAAAACGGCTCCTTCTTTAAATCGAGCTTCGAATAGAACAGCAGTTCATCCACGAGACGCTCCATGTCTGTCGCTCTCGTATGGATCGCTCCTATATACCTGTCCAGTTTCTCCTGTGTATTGGTCACGCCGTCCCGAATGCCTTCCGCATAACCTTTAATCGTCGTAATCGGGGTCCTTAAATCATGCGAAATATTCGACAGCAGCTGTTTGCGGTTTTCTTCATAATGGAGCTGAAGCTGAATGGAATCGTATAATCGCTGACGCATTTGATCGAAGGTTTGAACTAGCTTTCCCACCTCATCCCGAGATGTTGCCTGCAGCTCAAACGTCAAATCCCCATCCTTAATATGCTCTGCGGATTGTCTAAGCCTATCAAGGGGGTGAATGATTTTACGGGTAACAAATCGATAAAGCAAGAATCCGGTTAATAATAAGATAGCAACGAATAGGAGTATTAAGATAGGAAGCAGTGTTCGTACCAGCTCGGCGAACGGACTTCTCTCTCGAATGACAAAAATACTTCCCTTTTCACCCGTCTCAGACGAGAAGAAGAAATCGAATTTTGCGTAGGAAAAAAATCGGCTTCCCGCGTTCATTGTACTGCGGATAGAATTATTGCTCATATCATAGGCTGGCAGACTCGATGTGAGATCTAAACCATTTAATGTCGGTGCTGCATAAATAATTTTATTATTTTCGCGGACAACGAGCCCGGCTTGCACCATTTTCAATTGAAAATCATATTTCTTCAGCAGAAGCTGATCCTTTAATCGTTCCGGTTCGTGCTTCGCCAAATATTTCATATCAATAAACAGGTTTTCCTCTTCCTCAGAGAGAGGATGAACTGAATAGTGAATTTTGTAGAAGCTCCTAATACTACGGGAATCGCCTGTTACTGCAACGGACAGCAGATAGGCTGTCAGCACGAACAGAATAACGGAGACAACGACCACCGAAGTGAAAGAAAGCAGCAGCCTGAATCGAATTGACAACTTTCCATCCCTCCCCGTGACTAATTACACCAACCGGCGAATTAGTCTTATTGTGCGCTTTAATTTAGAATTGTATTTTATTTTGTCATTCCTAGCAACAGCCCGTTCAAGTCATAATAAAGCTGGACCCCCTCATGAGCAAAAGTATGTAAAATGGACGTATGGTATCATAAAAGCAGATTCGGAAGAAAGAGGTCTCCTTATGATGTGGTATTACGTGGATGTTTCGGGAAAGGGAAGGATGACATGTTATACACTTCTTATTGGTTAACGAATGTAAGAATAGAACAGGGTTATGTCATGGAAGACGGGCAGGTGGCTGGTACGGATACAGAGATTTGTCATATTCGTATTGAGGACGGTGCTATTGCTGAAATTATTGGGACGCAATTGGAGCTTCAGAGTAATCTTCCCAAATACGACTGTAAAGAGTTATTGATGCTGCCTTCTTTCGAGGAGGCGCATATTCATTTGGATAAAACGTATTGGAGCGGGCCGTGGAAAGCGGTAAAGCAAGTATCAAGCATCTTCGAGAGAATTGAGGAAGAGAAGATATTATTGCCTAAGCTCCTTCCAATGGCAAAACAACAAGCCGAGAGCATTTTGACGCTTATACAGGGATATGGCGTTACACATGTCCGCAGCCATTGTAATATCGAGCCTGTTAGCGGTCTGCACAGATTAGAGGCAACCAAGAAAGCCCTGGACACATTTTCTGGTAAAATTTCATCTGAAATTGTAGCTTTTCCGCAGCATGGACTGCTTCGATCGGATTCTGTCCAACTCGTAAAGCGATCTTTGGCAGAGGGAGCAACACATGTAGGCGGAGTAGACCCATTCACTGTGGATGGTGATATAGAGAAGTCGCTGCAGACCATGGTAGAACTGGCGGTTCTGAATAATGCCGGCATCGATATTCACTTGCATGATAAAAACGAAGCAGGAAAGCAAACTTTGATGCGTCTAGCTGATCTGACCGAAGAAGCGGGATTGCAAGGAAAGGTAACCGTCAGTCATGCGTTCTGGTTTGCAGGCGCTCAGCCGCAAGAGGCAGAAGAAGCAGCTAAACGGATGGCATCGCTTGGAATGTCCATTGCATCGACGGTTCCGATTGGGAAATTAATGATGCCGCTTCCGATGCTGTCAAATCAAGGCGTAACCGTAAAATTGGCCACTGACAGCCTTACGGATCACTGGTCTCCTTTTGGAAATGGTGATCAATTAGAGAAGGCAGGGCGGTTCGCAGAATTGTATGGGCTTAATGATGAATGGTCACTGTCGCAAACCCTCGGGTTTATTACAGGCGGGATAACGCCGCTTGATCAAAATGGTGAGCAGGTATGGCCTAAGGCCGGAGACACCACAAGCTTTGTACTGCTTCATGCAAGCTGCTCGGCGGAAGCGGTAGCGCGAAGAGCGAAGCGTCAAGCGGTATGGTACGAGGGAAACCTCGTGAGCGGTTCGTTGTAAGCAAGGATTATTCAATTACATGAAATGAAAGCCGATAGGCAAAGTTGAAGCGGATCGTTATGATCCGCTCCAATCCTTCCGCAAAGCAAAAAGCTCCTGAAGCGCTTCGTTAGACAGCTCGGTAATCCATCCTTCGGAACTGGAGATGACATTTTCGCTAAGCTGAAACTTGTTATCCAGCATTTCATCGATACGCTCCTCCAGTGTGCCGAGCGAGATGAACTTGTGCACCTGCACATCACGGGTTTGGCCCATACGGTACGCACGGTCGGTAGCTTGGTTTTCCACAGCGGGATTCCACCAGCGGTCGAAATGGAAGACGTGGTTGGCCGCTGTGAGGTTAAGTCCGACGCCCCCGGCTTTAATGGATAAAATAAAGACGTTCGGCTGTTCGGCAGCCGGTAAGCTGCTCGATTGAAACTTCTCAATCATCCGGTCGCGCGCTAATTTGGACGTGCTTCCATTTAAATAGAGAACGGGTTCTTGGAGTTCTTGCGCAAGCACCAGCTGCAGCAGCTGTCCCATGCCGATATACTGTGTGAAAATAAGGCAGCGTTCACCCTCGTCCCGCAGCTCCTTCACCATTGCGAGCAAACGCTCCAGCTTGGAAGAACGGTTGATGATCGATTCGGCATCGACTCCGCTTTCAGCGTCCGCAGAAATTTCAGGTATAGGCTCCTTCGTCAAAAGCATAGGGTGGTCGCAAATCTGCTTCAGCTGCATAATAGCCGACAGAATAGCGCCTTTACGCTCAATGCCTTCAAGCTTCTGCATACGATCCATAAGCTGATTGACGGTCTGATTATATAATGCGCCCTGTTCAGCGGTAAGATGAATATAGGTTTTCATTTCGTTCTTGTCGGGCAAATCGAGCTGAATGGCCGGGTCTTTTTTCTTCCGGCGGAGCATAAACGGCTTCACCAGCTTTTGCAAATCAGTGGTGCGCTGTGCATCATGCTCCTTTTCAATCGCATGGCTGAACCGTTTTTGAAACCCGTGGGAGCTGCCCAGAAATCCCGGATTGATGAAGTCATAGATGGACCACAGCTCGGACAGCCGGTTCTCAATAGGCGTTCCGGTTAGCGCAATGCGATGCTTGGCAGAGAAGCTCCGAACAGCAGCAGACTGCTTAGTTTGAGCATTTTTAATATTTTGTGCTTCGTCCAGGCAAATAGCCGCCCAGGTGCATGCCTTAAGCAGCTCCTGATCCAGCGTTGAAGTCGCATAGGAGGTTAGAATAACATCGGCGTGTGCGGCTGCCGCATGAAAGGCTTCCCCTTCCAGCCGTCCGCTTCCATAGTGGAGCATGACCTTTAGCGACGGGGCAAAACGGCTGATTTCCTTCTGCCAGTTGCCGAGAACAGAAGTCGGGCAAATGATGAGGGAGGGCAGCTTCTCCCCTTTATCCGTTTCTTTGAGATGCATTAAATAAGCAATAAGCTGTACGGTTTTACCTAGGCCCATATCATCCGCGAGACAAGCCCCGAGCCCGAACCGGCGCAAAAAGGCAAGCCATGCATATCCGTCCTGCTGATAGGCGCGCAGGTTAGCCTGCAATCCGTCAGGCACCGCAAGCGCCGGCAATTCCGCCTGCTGGCCGAGCTGGCTCATGAGCTTAAGGAGATGCCGGTTCAGCTCCACCTCAAGCTGGATGCGCGCCTCATTCTCCGGTGATTGTTCCGTCGCGTCACTTCCGGCATCATCGCTGTTTCCCAGCAGATGCAGCTGAAGTACGTCCTGAAACGACAATCCCTGTGAGCTGTCCACGCTCGCCATCACTTTGCGTATTTGGGTTAGCAGGGCCGGATCGAGTGTGATCCATTTCCCCCGAAAGCGGACTAACCGTTCATTGCGGGCAACCAGCTCAGTAAACTCTGCCTCGGTGAGATCCGTATCTCCAATGGCAACGCGCCAATCAAAGTCAATAAGAGAATCCAGTCCGAACAGCGAATCGCCTTTGCTTCCGGCCTCGGAGCTAACCTTGGCGCGCAGCCGCGGCTTCTTCCGGCTAGCCGTCTCCCACCAAGCGGGAAGAAGAACTTGCCATCCGGCTTCTAATAACCGATGGCTATCCGCGGTTAAAAATTGCCAAGCGGCATCATTTTCCAAGGGGGCGTTTAACAAATCCTCGCGTCTGCCGGACAAACGCTCCTTGGGAAGACTGGCTCGCAAATGGTCAAGCCAACCGGCAGAGCGCTCGCGCACAGCCATTGACCATGAGCCCGGCCAAGCGCCGAAAGCCTCGCCTTCATCGGATAGACGCACCGGCACAAGCACTGCCTGATCAAGCTTATCCTGAAGAATGAGCCTGAGCTGCCAAGAGATCTCGGCATCGTCTGGCTCCAGCAATTGCAGAACGGGACGGAACGGGGCATGGTCGGCTTTCCAGCCAACCGCAACAAGCCATGCCTCTGCGTTCAGACCGGATAAGGCTGCATGGTCCCTGGCAAACAGAAGCGGATATTCCCGCCGTAAATCCGCGGCAGCCGTTTCCGATCCGTAATGACGGCTGAATACAGCGGCAGAGAACGCTGCCCGTAATCCGTCCACCAACTCCATGTCCAGTGCTTTTTGTATATCCAATGCGGCCTCGTCCCATGACCATTGGAGCTTGCCCGTCTGAAAGGCAGAGAAGCCGGGCATATATTTTTTTGCCTCTATGCTTGCATTCAGGAAGGGAGCCAGCCGGACGATTTGCGCCGCTTGTTCTCCCCATGCCCATTCAATGTGCTCGAGCAGCTGATTTTCCGCAAAGAAGGGGATAACCTGCTCGGCAGGAAGGAGAATAAGCTCCGCTCCTTGAATCTGCTCCAGCTCCAGCCCCGTACCGTAGAATGAAGCAGCGTGCCAGGCGAATAAGCTTTGTTTTAAGCTGAGGCCGGATAAGTAGTCGCCCCTGTTGTTGTATCCATATATGAGGGCATCGCCATATGTTGTTAAATTAACATGCACCGTGAACGATTTCGTAAACTTGCTCATGATATTAATTTACCTTTCCGCAGCTCTTCCTGCAGTGCGCGAAGCCGGCTATGCCGTGAGGAGAAAGCGGTTATGAAATGCTCCCACTGCGCGTCATTCTTCATTTTTTTGTAGAGCTTTGCCAGCCGCTTAAGCAGCTTTACCGCTGATTTGTAGCCGTCTCTATTTTTGAGCAGCACATATCTCTCCACGGCTTGATGGTAGAAGGGAAGCAGCACCTCCGGCGCATTTTTCTCAATCGGCGTGAATACGCCGGCGCGGTAATCGAAAGGATCGCTTCCGGTGCTAAGCTGATAATCAATCCACTGCTTCCATTTGCCATACTTAAGCAGCTTCTCCTCATAGATAGAGCTTGTGAGAGGCAGCATTTGGACGAGCAGCTCCCACATTTGCTGTTCCTCATGAGGGAAATACTGGATAGCGGCGTCCCAATATTGGAAATAACGCTCAAGGCTGTCCGTGCGGTGATTTTGCAGCAGAGATGCGCATTCGACTAACCATTTAAGCAGCCGCTGCCATTCCGCCGTTACCGACATAGCGGATAACAGTTGAAACAAGCCGTATTGTCGGGTGTTGAAGCTGTTGTTTATTTCCATGAATAGCGCCAGCGCTTCCTGATCACAAGCAAGAAAGAAGCTCATCCAGCTCTGGGCGAGCAGCCACGGATAGCGGGAAAGAGAAGCGCCGAGCGCTTTCTGCGCGGCTTGCAGATGCTGCAGCTCCTCCAGGCACAGGCTCCTGCCGTTCTGATGAGGATAAATCCAGTTGTTCCAGAGCTGAAAATAAGAACTGGAGAAATAAGACTGCACACCGGCTTCCGTCAGCATGAGTTTTCTCAGATAGGGAATCGTTTCGGTGATGCGCTGCCAAAATTCCGGCTCGTCAGCATGCAGCAGCTCCTTGGCGAAAATGTCTTCGATGCTCTTCTGCATATCGGAAATAGCGGCTTGGGTGTTATAGCCAATGAAGGTTCCGAGCTGGAGCGATTGGTTCGGCGTTCGGTTTAACAGCATCTCCAGCACAAAGAGATGCGAATGCAGCTCGAACATGCTGTTCATTGCCGGTGTCAGCGGAGCGGGCTTTAACTCGCCTATGGACGCTAACGCATTTTGCATAAAGGCAAGGTTGCGGGTATGATCAGCCAAGGAGGCCGTGCAGTGCGTAAACAGCCCGTGCCATTCCGTGCAAGTCATGCTATGAATGGTTTTCATTATTGAATAATCTCCTGAGCGAATTAGGTCTACTTACGAATACATTGATTATAACATTTATCATGATTAAACTTCGCTGCATATAGCCGCAGTCTGTTCGGCTGCCGCTTTTCTAAATTAGAAAAGCATTTTACAATGTACTTATAAGGATGCACGGAAAGGAAAGGGAAATGGTATATGGCGATTCAAGAAATACAAGAGGCCGATTGGCTCAAATTGAACCGGATCGGAAACGGGAACGATGCGTTATTATTTTCATCCCCTTTTTGCGGAACCTGCAAAGTGGCCGAGCGCATGCTGGAGATAGTGGATGCCGCTCAGGTTCCTGTAACGCTGTACAAAATGAATATCAACTACTCGTCCAAGCTGCGTGAGGCTTGGAAAATATCGAGCGTTCCATGTTTGGTATTGCTTAAAAATGGTGAGCCGTTCCGGTTCGAGTATGCGATGCGATCGGTGGATTATTTGTATAACTTGATGAAAAGTATGGATTAACAATAATTAAGTTGCTTTAAATTGTTTTTTTATTATATTATTCCCAAATAATTCTATGAAAAAGAGTGCCGAAAGGTGCTCTTTTTGCTGCTACAATTCACTCTTT
>DATJKM010000103.1:0-21023 GCA_035491515.1 Candidatus Udaeobacter sp.
AGTATACCGAGAAGCTGAAAGCGGCCGGTATCGATAAAATTGTTGCAGAGAAGCAGGCTCAATTCGATCAATTTCTTGCAAGCAAATAAAACAGCGTATAAGGTGCCGGCCAAGCGATAATCGCTATGCCGGCACTTTTGGTTCGTTTCGACCTGCTAGAGAGCGCTGGTACCAAATAGACGTAAGTTAGCGGTTTATAAGGGGGAAGCCCGCTTTTTCCCCTGGAGGCGGGCTGCTGACTCGACCTAAGTCCAGTGCGGAAACCGCCGAAGGTCCGTTTTAGAAAGGGGGAAATTGCTCTAAACTAAGTACATAAGCAAGAGCAGCACACGCTAGGCAATAAACGTAAATGAAAAATATTAATCGCTGAAAGGAGTTGAAATGAGAGATGAATGGAAAAAGCGCGTTAGGCGTACTGCTCGTAATTGTTGGCGGTATCGCGGTACTTAATTTTATCGGTATCCATTTCGGTGCTATATTCGGATTTTTGCTCCCGTTCATACTAATCGGTCTAGGTATTGTCGGTTGGATGAACAGCAAGAGATGGATTGGCGGCATACTTATCGTAATCGGTGGGATGATGGTTCTAAGCAAGCTCGGCGGCGTCATCTTGCTGCTTCTGGCAATCGGCTTGATTGCAGCCGGAGTGAGCCTCTTCAAGAAGGATAAACGCAGAGTTTATTAATAGCTGCGAGTGAACATATAAAGCATGGATTTAAGAAGCCGGTTTTGCATCGCAAAACGTTAAGGAGGACATGGAATGAGTATTATGAAGCGAGTGCGCGACATTACGGTCGCCACATTAAATGAACGGCTCGAGAAGACAGAGGATCCGGTTCGGATGATCGATCAATTCCTCTGGTCGACAAGAGAAGATATTATACAGGCCGAGAAGCTTTACCAGCAATACGCCGGCCATAGCAATCACCTAAAGGCACAATGGCTGTTAGCCGAAGAGCAGAAGGAACGGCGGGAGAATCAAGCGCTGACAGCTCTGAAAGCAGGCGAAGAGCAGCTGGCAAGAATCGCCTTGCATGAGAAGGCAAGCTGTGAAGAACGCTCGCTCCAATATCGTGAGCTGTTCGAACAAAGCAGGCAAAATACGCTGGATCTTGAAGAGCAGCTGCGCGAGATGCGCAGCGAATACCAATCCGTATATGACAAACGTGAATATTATGCGGCCCGTATGGAATCGTTAAGGCTTCAGCAGCGGATGAACAGCCGCTACAGCAGCGGGTTCGGTGAGCAAGGCATACAGTCGGGCTCTGTATTCAGAAGGCTGGAGGATCGTATTAGCGGCATGGAGCATGAAGCGAAGAGCTTGCGCGACATTCGCAGAATGGGGCAAGAATTCGTAACGGAAGCGGGCAATACCGTACAATCCGTTATAGAACGAGAGCTTGAGCAGTTGAAGCGAAAGCTTGAGAAAGAAGGATGGTCGTCTTGAAAAAACTGTATCGATCCACACGTGACAAGAAACTATTCGGTCTATGCGGCGGATTAGCGGAGATGTTAAACGTTGATGCGACACTGCTGCGGATTTTACTTATAGTTGTAACTATTTTTACAAGCGGTGCTGTTATTCTGATCTATATTATTGCAGGCTTGGTTGTGCCTAAGGAACCGCCGCTCTACTCTAACTTTGGCCCAAACGGCTACGGTAACGGTTATGGCGGAGGCTATAATCCCGGGTTTGGCCAACAAACGCATTCACAATTCGGCGCCCCCTACAAAAACCCGCCGCAAGCGCCAGGCTCTTGGAGTGCTCCAGGACCGGCAGCGCAGCCTACAACGTCAACACAATTCGACAGCATGATGGATGATTTGGAGAAGAAAGCACTGCGTCGTGAAATTGAAGAATTGAAAGCTAAAATTGCTAAATACGAGAAGGGAGATTTTTAATATGGGAATTTTCAAACGTATGAAGGATATGACGAAGGCATCGGTAAATGAGGCATTGGATAAACTTGAAGATCCGATCATTATGTTGAATCAATATTTGCGGGATATGGAGTCCGAAATTCATCAAGCAGAGGTTACGGTTGCTAAGCAAATGGCTAATGAGCGCCGCATGAAGCAGCGCCTTGAGGAGACTATACGCAGCGCGGCTGATCGTGAATCCAAAGCAGAAGCGGCTCTAAGAGCCGGACAAGAAGAGCTTGCACGCAAGCTGCTGGAAGAGAAGCTGTATTTTGATCAGAAGGTAAGTGAATATGTTGACCTGCATGCACAGTCGAAGGCGCAAGCAGAGGAATTGATGCAGCAGCTGCATACGATGAAGGAGGAGTTCTACCAACTTCGCAACAAGCGAAATGAGCTGGCTTCCCGTGCTCAAGTAGCTAAAGCGCAAAAACAAATGGCGCAATTGACAGCGAACCATACGATCGACAGCGGCTCAGCTTCACGCGGTTTCTACCGTATGGAAGAGAAAATTATGCAGCTGGAAGCAGAAGCAGACGTTCTCCGCACGCCTTACACTTACAGCGGCGCAGCAAACAGCTTTAATGCAGCCGATGCCGAGAAGCAAATTAAGATTGATGAGCAGCTGCAAGCGCTGAAGAACAAGCTGAATCCGACAACTTCACTAACGAAGTCTTCAACGGAAGAATAGGATAAGGACAATGGATGAAGCGGACCGGATAACGGTCTGCTCTTTCATGTGTGTTGTTAGAATGATAAGAAAGTAGAACCGCTACGGACGGCGACAGCTTTTTTATTTTTATAATTACATATGATGTAAATAAAGGTTAATATAGTACTTAGAAGGAAGTGAGCCGTATGGAACAGGGACATAGGGGAAACCAACCGAATCATGCGGCCCGCAGACGCAATGCGACGGAAACGGTATTGTGGCTGCTTATCATCATCAGCTTGGTTGTCATCGTGCTGCAAGGGATCGGTTACGTTGAGCTGTTCACGCTTCAGGGGAAATGGGCGGTTATCGGGCTGACCATTGTTGGAGCGGGCCTTGCAGCTGCAGCGCTGAACGGCTATTTGCAAAACTCGAGGCTGAAGGAATCGCTTAAACGGCTGACCGAGCAGCAAAGAAAAAGCCGCTTTACCGTTACGCTCAGCAATAGCGAGACGACTGAAAATGAAATATCGGAGCAGGAGCAGGTCGACCCAATCTGGACAGAGAAGGTCAAATTTACGGCTGTAATTGAAGAGCGCCAGCGGCTTGCGCGCGAGCTGCACGATGCGGTAAGCCAACAGCTATTCGCAATCTCGATGACGGCGACTGCCGTTAGCAGGACGATCGAGCGGGATTGGGAGCGGGCTAAGCGTCAGGTACAGCTTATCGAAGAAATGGCTGCTGTCGCGCAATCGGAAATGCGCGCTCTGCTGCTTCATCTTCGGCCCGTTCACTTGGACGGTAAAAATTTGGGGCAGGCGCTCACTGTCCTAGTGGATGAGCTGAAGCAGAAGGTGCCGATGAAGATCACGCTCGAGGTGGATGACACCATTGTGCTTCCGCCGAATGCCGAGGATCATTTGTTCCGGATAGCGCAGGAGGCATTATCGAATACGCTTAGGCATTCCAAAGCAGAAAGTATGGATATTAAGCTGATTCGCGTGGGCAGCCAAGTGCATATGGGTATTCAGGACAGCGGCATTGGGTTTGACCTTGAGGCTAAGAAGCAGACGTCTTACGGGCTGCTTACGATGGAAGAACGTATAAACGAGTTGGGCGGTTCGCTTCAGATGATTTCGAAGCCTGGTGAAGGTACGGTTATTCATATTTGGGTTCCTGCGGATGGACTGCGGGACGCGAAAGCTTAAGCGATGCAACTGATTAATTTTACGATTAAATAAGGGCGGTGTAAGGTGTGGAGGCAATTGAGCAATTGAGTCAGCCGATAAAGGTACTGCTGGTCGATGATCATGAAATGGTGCGAATCGGACTTGCAGCGGTGCTGGACACTGAGGATGGTATCGAGGTTGTCGGTGAAGCAAGCAACGGCATGGACGGCATTCGATTAGCACAGGCATACAGACCAGACGTTGTTCTAATGGATTTAGTGATGGACGGCATGGATGGCGTCGAGACGACTGCTAAGCTGCTTGAGCTTTACCCTGAATGCAAGGTTATCGTATTAACGAGCTATTTGGATGACAGCAAGCTTTACCCGGTCATTGAAGCGGGCGCTTTCAGCTATTTGCTGAAAACGTCGCGTGCTACGGAAATCGCCGATGCGATTCGTGCCGCAGCGCGCGGACAATCGGTGCTGGAATCGCAGGTCGCGGCAAAAATGATGAATCGCTTCCGCCAGCCGAAGCAGAAGGAGCAAGCGCCGCTGCATGAAGAGCTGACGGACCGCGAGATGGATGTGCTCAAGCGGGTAGCGCAGGGACGATCCAATCAGGAAATCGCCGACGAGCTGTTTATAGGCATAAAAACGGTGAAATTCCATATTACGAATATTTTTAACAAGCTTGAAGTCGATGACCGTACGCAGGCGGCCATTTATGCCCATAAGCAAGGAATTGCGGATTAATGGAAAATATACTTATGAATTTACATTAATTAGTGATAATGCTGTATGGAACAGCCGGTCAATTTGATTAATATCGATTACAGGTACAGCTGAGCTTGCTGCAGCTGCGGAGGCTGCTTCCGTCCAAACGGCGGCGGCGAGCGGATTTTTTAGCTGCTGTAACAGCTCGCAGTCTGGGGCGGAGCGAATCGTGATAATTTTTGGATAAGCTGCATCCTTGAATCCTTCGACCAGAATAACATCCGCTTCGGACATTTGCGCAATGAGCTGCTCGAGCGATTCGGAACTTGCTTTCATGATCGCTGTGCGCGTCGAGGAGGTAATAGCTGTTATATCCGCTCCGGCGGCTTGATGCTTCCACGTATCGGTACCGGGATGATCGATCTGAAAATCATGCGCATCGCGCTTAATCGTACCAACCTTATATCCCGCTTGTTTAAAGCGCTCCGTTAACCGGCAAACCAATGTGGTTTTGCCGGTGTTTTTGTATCCGACGATTTGGACAATAAGCTGTATGTGTGATGCTGATGGCTGCATGGCGTTCTCCTTCTTCGTTTAGACGACCGTAATTGCCAATAGTTTAACATACATTGTAAAATAGATGCTGAATAAGCTGCGGGATCGGATAAGCCGGCGGCTATAGGAGCGGTGATGAAGATGGATAAGGCAAATGGTGGCGGAACGGAAAAGGCAGTAGGGAACGGATGGAATACCGGCCGCGGAGCCGGCGGAGCGCTAGGCCGGGAGCAGGCTGGCCGGTTTAACCGGAAAGCGGTGAAGGTTGAAGAAGCACAGCAGCGGGTGCTTGCAGCTGCGGATGGGCAGCGTCTCGGCAGCGAGCTTGTGCCGCTGCGGGCTAGCGGCGGCCGAAGGCTGGCGCAGACGATAGAGGCGTCAAGCGATTGGCCGCCCTTCGCGCGCTCGGGCCTCGACGGCTACGCTGTGCGCGCGGCGGATATAGCGGGAGCGTCGCCGGAGCAGCCGGCGGAGCTGCGCGTCGTTGATTCGGTGGCGGCGGGCGGAATCGCCCTTGCGGCCGTGCAGAAGGGCACTGCCGTGCGCATCATGACAGGCGCGGCTGTGCCGGAAGGGGCTGACGCGGTCGTGATGCTGGAGCAGACCGCGGATGCCATGCTGGCCGATGGCTCGCCGGCGGTGCTGATCAAGCGCGCCGGCACGGCCGGCCAGAACATTGCGCCCCGAGGCGAGGAGTTTCGCCGTGGGAGCGCTTTGGCTGTGCCCGGCACGCTTGTGCGGCCGGGCCATGTTGCGCTGCTCGGCACCTTCGGCTATGCCGAGGTGGCGGTGCATAAGCGCCCGCGCGTAGCGGTATTCGCGACCGGCAGCGAATTGCTGCCGGTTGAGGCGCCGCTCGCGCCGGGCCAGATCCGCGACAGCAACAGCTGTATGGTCGCGGCCATGATAGAGCAAAGCGGCGCTGAGCCGGTCCTCTGCGGCTCGCTGCCGGACGAGCCTGCTGCGGTGGCAGCTGCGCTCGCCAGCGCGTGGGCGGATGCCGATCTGATCGTCACGACCGGCGGTGTCTCCGTAGGAGACTTCGATGTGATGTCGGACATTTTCCGCTCGATAAAGAACGGCAGTGAGACTAATGGACAGAATAGTCTATTCCGTGACAGCAGCTTCCCGTCAGACGGCCATATTAGCAATCCGATGAGAGCTGCAGCTGAAGGCAATGAGGCTCGTACAGCCAGCAACGAGGCTGAAAACCGCGTCTTATTCGATCGGGTAGCGATGAGACCCGGCAGTCCGACGTCGGCAGCGGTCATTGGAGGGAAGCTTCTGTTTGCTTTATCGGGGAATCCGGGAGCTTGCTTCGTTGGGTTTGAGTTATTTGTTCGGCCAGCACTGCTGCGGATACAAGGCGTGGAGGAAGCACTTCCGCGAACTGTAAGGGCGCAGCTGCATACTGCGGTGGACAAGCCAAGCCCGCATGACCGCTTTGTACGCACACGCCTGATCAGCCGGTCGGACGGATGTTTGCTAGCCGATCCGCTTGCTTTCACCAAATCAAGCATGATGGCTTCAATCGCGGATGCCGAAGGGCTAGCCGTCATTCCTTCAGGCTCAAAGGGAGCTGAAGCGGGAGAGATCATTGAGGTCGTCTTGATTCCATAGATAGTCACTTCGAATGTGAATTGGGGAAAATGATTTTATATGGCAGGATATAACGGCAAGGTAGCCGAATATAAAACATACGAAGCATCCGCTCGAGTACAGCCGAAATTAACTGCTGCTGCGCATAATATTTTAATCTGCAAGAACTACAAGTAACGATTGAGAATCAATCCAACATAGGGAAGCGGCCAGTAGGATTGCGTAGAGCTGTAATAAGCAGCATACGGCAGGGTGGCCGCTAATTTTGGTTGGAGCAGATCAACAGCCCTCTGCTGCTCGGCGTACGCGAGGGCATGCTTAAGCCCGTTCAGCAAACCGTCTGCTCCCAGCAAGAGCCTCTGCACACGCTGAGTCTCATTT
This sequence comes from Candidatus Udaeobacter sp., assembly GCA_035491515.1. Classification (GTDB taxonomy): domain Bacteria; phylum Bacillota; class Bacilli; order Paenibacillales; family Paenibacillaceae; genus Pristimantibacillus. The sequence continues at coordinate 6,993 of DATJKM010000103.1, forward strand.
GCGAGTAAGGGCATTGGCCAAGCTGTGAAAGCATCATCCCCCTTCTGTGAGTCTTTCGTGATTAACGACCGGCGAGAACGTACGCGTTCACCGTCCTTACTGGAATCTGCTGGAACCTTATCAGAAGGCAGCATGGCAATTGAGTCAATAGTCCATTTACCGCCTTGCGTACTGCGGCTCAGCCCTAGCTCCTGAGCAGCTGGATGCCGCAGAGCCAGCTCGATGCTGCTCCAGAGCTCAGGCTTTAAATCGTCAGCATGCTGCTTGTAATGCGATTCCCAATGATTGAGCATATTAGTAAGGTCATTTAGACTATCAGCTAGGGGCTTGCCGGTATTCAACTGGCTGCTGATTCTCCAGGTTAGCTGATCAATCTCGTATTGAGCCCGCTTTGCAGTCTGTACCCAGGCTGCTGCACTGTTCGCAGCTTGCACATAAATGCGTTTCCAATCCTTGCCGTTCCCTTGAGCCTGCTGAGGCTCGCCATCGCGATAAGGGTAATAAGCGTACGGACTTACAGCTTGTACCGGCACGTAAGCATCTGTCCGTTCAATGCCCCGAATGGAGCTTATGTATGAGGCCATAAGAAACTCCTCTCCGCATGCAAGGTGGGTGGATTGTCAGCATACTATATCGGGATCAAAAAGGCTGGCGAAACCTGTCACTGCATTTATAAAAATTAGAAAGCGGCGATTTTTCGCCAAATTCGCCGCATTGGCTTTTACAGCAAGAGAAACAGAAAGGCGACGAGGGCAAAATCAAGTGCCAGCGCTGCACCCCATGGATAATAAGGATCCGGTCCATAGAAGTAGGGATCATAAGGGTAGGATTGCGTTTGTGCATGCGGCTGCCCTGACTTATGAGCACCCTCAGTTTTACCTTTACCGCCCTTTTTCTTTTTTGAAACCTTGGGCTGTACCTGTGTCACATTTGCCTCTACGCTGCCTGCTTCTGCATTAAGCAGCAATTTACCGCTTCCGCAGGAGCTAAGTATGCCAACATGCCTACTGCCGTCATTCATTACCACGCATACCGGATAACCGCAATACCGGTTAACGACTTCCTCATGTAAAGGAAAAATAGGTTCCATTTGCTAAAGACACCTCCTGAAAATTAATCTTCCTGCAACTAGCGTATTCACCTACAGGCTAATATGTATGGATGTTTACCCATTCTGCGAGGACAGGAGCGAAAAATCATGTACATTCCGAAAAAGATGCCGCCCGTAAGTCATCGATTATCGGCGAAGCAGCGTGCCAAGCAAACGAAGGCCGGCGTCATTGCTGCGCTGATCGTTATTTTGCTAAGCGCAGCATGGGCGATGTGGCAGGCGGACAGGGCGCCGCGGGATGCTGCGCCGGCAGAACAGATGCTTCAGCACGATTTGCAGGAGCTGTGGCTGTGGAGCGATAATCTGATGAAAAGCGGCTCGAAGGGAGCGGAGTGGACGATCAGATGGAATGTGACAGGCAAGGACGGAGCGATGAAGGAGCTTGTACAAAAGCTCTTTACGGATGAGCAGGGGAAGGCCATCAATAATCTTGAGCAAAATGAGGGGAAAACGGTCAGCGGAGCCATTCCAGCTTACAGCGGCCGTATTTCAATTAACCTCGTCCAGACGGATGGACAACGCGAGCAGCTTATGGTTTTACTTGAGGCAAGCGGTTTGCAGCTGCTTAACAAAAACGTGCTGTTTAAGGCGACTGCTGACATCTCGGAGCAGATTGCTTTTATTTCCCCGGCGTTTACCAGCAGTTTGAAAGTACAAGGCTATACGGGACATGATCAGACGATCAACCGAATGGTGAAGCTGACAAATGCAAGATCGGTTGACCGCTATGAGGACGGCGGAACGATCAGCGAAACGTTTTTTACGCGCATGCTGCATTCTGCAATTTTTGTCGAAAACGGGAAATCTGCGAATTTTCAAATTGCGCTGCATAAAGAGACAAATTCCAATAATACCGAATTAACGATCGGAATACCTGTAATTAGTGGAGAATACAGCGTTTTCAAGGCGGAAAACCCTTAAATTGCATGATCTGATTAGAATAAGTAACGGATCTTATCAGTATTTTTTATGGCCTGTTGAATAGCGAATTAAAGTCGAATATGCTAAACTACATATCATGTAAAGCTGTATAAAATACATAAGGAAAGAATGAGGCAAATGACCTATACAAATAATCTTGATTCCGTCTCCGCAGAAGGAGCAGTTTATTACCTGTTCGGAGCAACGGGCGATTTGGCTCGGCGTAAGCTATTTCCAGCCCTTTTCAGTTTATATAAAGAAGGCAAACTTTCGGAAAACTTTGCTGTCGTTGGTCTAGCTAGACGTCCGCGGTCAAATGAACAATTCCGTTCGGATCTGTATGAATCCATTGTAGAATTTTGTCGTTACAAAGCGGACGATACCGAACTTTGGAATCGTTTTGCAGAGCATTTCGTTTACATGTCGCTTGATATTAACGATGTTGAAGGCTTCCGCGAGCTTAGCAAATTGTCGGCGCAATTGGATGCGAAGTTTGAGATCCCGGGCAACCGTCTGTTTTATCTGGCTCTTGCGCCTTCGCTCTTCGGACCGGTATCGTTCAACCTGCGCGACGGCGGCTTGCTGGAGTCAAACGGTTGGCACCGCGTCGTAATCGAGAAGCCTTTCGGCTACGATCTGCCATCGGCTCAGAAGCTGAACGAGCAAATCAACCAAGTTTTCAAGGAAGAAGAAATTTACCGTATTGACCACTACCTCGGTAAAGAAATGGTCCAAAACATTCAAGTGATTCGATTTGCTAATGCATTTTTTGAGCCATTGTGGAATAATAACCATATTGCGAACGTGCAGATCACGTTGTCCGAAACGGTTGGCGTAGAGGATCGCGGAGGTTATTATGACAAATCGGGCGCATTGCGCGACATGGGCCAAAACCATATGCTGCAAATGCTGACAATGATCGCTATGGAGCCGCCTAGCCGCTTGCACGGAGAAGATATTCGTGATGAGAAGGTTAAGGTGCTTCGCTCGCTGCGCAACTACACTTCCAGCGATGAAGTACGCTCCAATGTTGTCCGCGGTCAATACAGCGAAGGCAATCATCATGGCAAAGAGCTTACCGGCTATCGTCAAGAGGATTCGGTTAATGAGGAATCCACGACCGAAACTTATTTTGCCGCAAAAGTATTCGTTGATAATTTCCGCTGGGCAGGCGTTCCTTTCTACATTAGAACGGGCAAACGTCTACCTGTAAAAACGACGGAAGTCGTCATTGAATTCAAATCGATGCCGCAAAACGTTCTGTTCGCACAGCGTCATGATTTGGCTCCAAACCTGCTCGTTATTCGCGTAAATCCGCTTGAGGGCATATATATTAAAGTAAATGCAAAAACGCCGGGCGAGAACAATTCCGTTCAGCCGGTAGCGATGGAATTTTGTCAAAGCTGCCAAATCGGCTTGAATACGCCGGAAGCTTACGAGCGTCTCATTCATGATGCAGCACGCGGCGATTCCACGTACTTCACGCGTTGGGACGAGGTTTCCCAAGCATGGGCATTCGTTGACCGAATCGCGCAGGCTTGGCGTGAAGAGAAAAGCGATTTGCAGCTGTATCCAGCTGGATCATGGGGTCCGGATGCAGCGAATCAGCTGCTTGAAGAGGATGGCTTCCATTGGTGGCCGGTTAACGGCCAAGAGGAAGATAACGTCATTTGGGTGTCGAACAGCGGAAAATAAGCGCTGCCGTATACCTTACGTAATGAAGGGAAGGCAAGCATGAGCCAATCGTTAAGCGAAGAAATTAAACAGGAAGTAGATAAGCGCCGTACGTTTGCGATCATATCTCACCCTGATGCAGGGAAAACAACCCTAACTGAGAAGCTCCTCCTATTCGGAGGAGCCATTCGGCTTGCAGGGTCAGTCAAGGCGCGCAAAGCGAGCCGTCACGCAACATCCGACTGGATGGAAATTGAGAAGCAGCGGGGGATCTCGGTAACGTCCAGCGTTATGCAGTTCGATTATTTGGGACACCGCGTCAACATTCTCGATACGCCTGGTCACCAAGATTTCAGTGAGGACACTTATCGTACGCTAACCGCGGCCGACAGCGCCGTCATGCTTATCGACGTTGCCAAAGGCGTGGAGGCACAGACGATCAAGTTGTTCCAGGTTTGCCGTAAGCGCGGCATTCCCATTTTTACATTTATCAATAAGCTGGACCGTGAAGGGCAAAGTCCATTCGAACTGATGGAAGAGCTGGAGCAGGTACTCGGAATACGCGCTGTGCCGATGAACTGGCCGATTGGCATGGGACGCGAGCTATGCGGCGTTTATGACCGCATGAAGACGCAGGTTGAGCTGTTCCAAGGCAATGACCATTCCACGATCGAGGTTCGTCCTGTCAGCGACTATAATGATCCGGTAATCCGTGAGATGGCGGGGGATTATTTGACCGATCAGCTCATTGGAGATCTTGAACTGCTTGATGTAGCAGGCGATCCATTTGATTTCGAAAAGGTGCAGGCCGGCGAGCTTACGCCGCTGTTCTTCGGAAGCGCGGTCAATAACTTCGGGGTGCAGACGTTTCTTGAAAACTTCCTGCAGCTTGCGCCAAAGCCAACATCGCGGATTAGCACAACAGGTGAGATTGACCCGACGAATGAGAAGTTCACGGGTTATGTGTTCAAGATTCAAGCGAATATGAATCCGGCGCATCGCGACCGGATCGCATTCCTCCGAATTTGCTCCGGTAAATTCGAAAGAGGCATGAGTGTCCGTCATGTGCGTAACGGCAAAGATATCAAGCTGGCGCAGCCGCAGCAATTTCTAGCGCAGGACCGCGATATTGTAGATACCGCTTATCCGGGAGATATTATCGGATTGTTTGATCCGGGTATTTTCCGAATCGGCGATTCCTTATCGCAAGGCGGCGAAGTCGTATTCGATGAACTGCCGACGTTCTCACCGGAAATTTTCTCTAAGGTAACGGTTAAAAACGCGCTGAAGCATAAGCAATACCAGAAGGGCCTCGACCAGCTTACGGAGGAGGGCACCATTCAGGTATTTCATTCTACGGGCAACTTCGACGAGACGATTCTCGGCGTAGTCGGCCATTTGCAATTTGAAGTATTCGAGCATCGGATGAGGGCGGAGTACGGCGTAGAAATCCAGCTGCACCGGATGCAGTTCCAATTCGCCCGCTGGATCGTCGACGACAATATCGACCCTAGCAAATTCCGTATTAATACGACGCTTGTGAAGGACAAGAAGGGCAACTATGTCGTCTTGTTCGAGAATGAATATGCGATGCGTACGGCAATAGACAAAAATCCGACGTCTAAGTTTCTGGAAACCGCGCCTTAAGGGTAGGGATATAGGCAAGCTGAAAGCATCCTCAGCCAATCGCGCAGAAGCGCATGCGGCTGAGGATGCTTTTGCTTCCGGCAGGATGAATTTCTGTGCTTAAAATAAATCTTTACCCGTATAATAAATGGATAAAAAATGATAGGTGGCTAGTCATTCATGAAAACAATCATGTTCACCGGGGGAGGCTCAGCCGGACACGTTACTGTTAACATGGCCTTGATCCCGCGATTTTTGGAAGAGGGCTGGTCAGTCCAATATATCGGGTCGGAGAGCGGTATTGAGAGACAGCTTATCGCGACGATTCCGCAGGTCAAGTATTTTCCGATATCGACGGGCAAGCTGAGAAGGTACATGGACATTCAGAACATCAAGGACCCGTTCAAGGTGGTAAAAGGGCTTTATCAGGCATATCGGCTCATTAAGACGAATAAGCCCAATGTTATTTTTTCCAAAGGCGGCTTCGTTTCCGTACCGGTCGTCATTGGCGCATGGTTAAACAAAGTGCCGCTGCTCATTCATGAATCGGATTTAACGCCGGGTCTGGCCAACCGGATATCGATTCCGTTCGCTTCTGGCGTGTGCACGACCTTTCCCGAAACGGGAAGCATGCTGAAGGCAGATAAAAGCCGGCATGTCGGGGCGGTCATACGCGAGGAAGTGAAGCAGGGCAACGCCGACCGCGGCAGAGAATTTTGCGGGTTTACGAAGAGCAAGCCGGTTATTCTGATTATGGGCGGAAGCTTGGGCGCGCGTAAAATCAATCAGACCGTAAGGCAAGCCCTAACAAGCCTCGTGAAGCAATTTCAAATCGTTCATTTATGCGGTAAAAACCAAGTCGATCCTTCGATCGTTGTACCTGGCTACAAGCAATTTGAATATGTGAATGAGCAGCTGCCTGATGTTTTGGCGATGACGGATCTCGTCATTTCCCGTGCAGGCTCGAATTCCATCTTTGAGTTTCTTTCCTTGAAAAAGCCGATGCTGCTCATACCGCTCACCAAGGAGCAGAGCCGGGGCGACCAAATTTTGAATGCGCAATCCTTTGAAAAATCAGGCTATGCCGACGTTCTGTACGAAGAGCAGCTGACTGCGGGTACGTTGACGGAGAGCGTTCTACGATTGTACGAAAACCGCAAAGGTTATATTGACAGGATGAATATGAGCGAGGATGCGAATGCGTTGACCGCCGTTTTCGATTGGATTAACGAAATTGCCAAGCGGTAATTTAACTTAAAAGCTTAAGGAATAAAAGTAAGATAACATAGATAACATAAGCGATCCAGAGCGTGGCAAAACGTTCCGGATCGTTTTTTTTATTTGGCGGTTTGCCTTCAGAAAAATTCGCACTGATAAGCATGTTGACGGTGAACCGTTTTCATGCCATAATGTACGCGTGTACATTAAATGATTTATTGACATTGCATATTAGCTTTTCAGGAGGCAATCAACTATTAGCAGGAAAGAAGTAGCAAAGCTGGCCGGTGTCTCAGAGGCGACCGTGTCCAGAGTATTGAACAACGTTGGCCCAATGAAAGAGGATACGCGTGAGCGCGTATTGCAGGCTGCTGCCGAGCTCGGTTACGTTCCGAATGCGCTCGCGCAGCAGTTTGCCAGGAGAAAGAGCGGAAATATCGGCGTCATCCTGCCGTTTGTACCGAAGGTTCACTTGTTCTCCACCTATTATTTTTCGGAAATATTAAGCGGGATCGGTGAAACGGTGAAGCGCTGCGGCTATGATCTGCTGCTTATTTTCAGAGAGCCGGACGGAGCGAGAGATTACGCGAAGCTCTTTCGAACACAGAAGATTGATGCATGCATCGTGCTCGGCTCTGAAAATGTGCCGGAAGAAAGGGCTGCTCTGGCGGAGCTGAAGGCGGGAGGCTTTCCCTTCTGTCTCGTGAATCAGCGCTATGACGAGGAGTCGTACCGGACTGTCGATGCCGATCATGTCGCCGGCAGTATGGCAGCCGTTCGTCATTTGATTGAGCAGGGCAGCCGCAGCATTGCTTTCGTAAACGGCCCGCAGCAGTATTCCAACAGTGCTGACAGGCTGGAAGGTTACATGGCAGCGCTGAAGGAAGCTGGCATTGCGTATGAGCAAAAACTTGTCTACGCGGGCAATTACAGCCGCAAGAGCGGCTATGTGCTGGCGGGGCAGCTGGCAAAGCAAATACAAGCCGGCAGCATTGATGCGGTATTCGCAGCGAATGACCGAATGGCGATTGGACTTATGCAGGGATTGCGTGAGCAGGCGCTTGAGGCAGGCCAGCATTATGCGCTGGTCGGGTATGATGATTCAGACGGCTCGCGCATCATAAGTCCGCAGCTGTCGACCGTTGCGGTTCCCTTTTACGAGATGGGGAAGCTGGCTGCTGCCAGACTGCTTGAGACGGAGCAAAATCATGAATTAACGGAACCGGAACGGGATTTGCTGCCCGTCATCTTGGTTCAAAGGGAAACGTCCGGCACCAAAAACTAGAAAGTTCAAATGAGAGGCGGGCTTTTATGGATAAAGTAAGAGTAGGTATGGTTGGCTATAAGTTTATGGGTAAAGCGCATAGTAACGCTTACCGTGCGCTTCCGATGTTTTTTCCGGATTCGGTTAAACCGGAGATGAAGGCGATTTGCGGACGTGATCCGGAAGGGCTGGAACAAGCCCGGGTACAATTCGGCTGGGAAAGTTCGGAAACCGATTGGAAGGAGCTTGTTAAACGCGATGATATCGATTTGATCGATATTAATGCGCCAAGCGATGCGCATAAGGCAATCGCTCTCGCAGCGGCAGCTGCAGGCAAGCATCTATTCTGTGAGAAGCCGCTAGCGCTGACGCTCGAGGATTCCCGCGAGATGCTTGAAGCGGCGGAGAAGGCCGGCGTGAAGCATATGGTTGGCTTTAACTACCGTTTCGCGCCTGCGATTCAGCTGGCGAAGAAGCTGGTTTCGGATGGCCGTATCGGCGAAATCCACCATTTCCGTGCCGTTTTTTTGCAGGATTGGATCATTGACCCGAACTTCCCGCTCGTATGGCGCCTCCAGAAGGAAATCGCTGGTTCCGGCTCCCATGGCGATTTAGGGGCGCATCTGATCGATATGGCGCGTTTCCTGGTCGGGGAATTCAACGAGGTTATCGGAATGAGCGAGACGTTCGTTAAGGAGCGTCCGATCGCTTCCGCCATGACGGGTTTGAGCGCTAAGGGCAGCGAGGATGGACCTCGCGGCGAGGTTACGGTCGACGATGCGACCTTGTTCATGACACGCTTTGCAAACGGCGCGCTCGGCAGCTTCGAGGCTACCCGCTTCGCGGCCGGCCACCGTTGTACGAACGCTTTTGAAATTAACGGCAGCAAAGGCAGCATCAAGTTTGATTTTGAGCGGATGAATGAGCTTCAGGTTTATTTCACTGACGATGCCGAAGATGTGCAGGGCTTCCGCCGCGTGCTTGCCACTGATCCAGCGCATGCTTACATGGATGCTTGGTGGCCGGCGGGACACACGATTGGATATGAGCATACGTTCACGCATGAGGTGCATGAGCTGATGCAAGCATTCGCTGAGGATCGCCAGCCGGTGCCGAACTTCGTAGACGGCGTAAAATGCCAAGAGGTGCTTGAGGCGGTAGATCGCTCGATTGCTGAGCGGCGCTGGGTTGCCATTAGCGAATTATCGTAAGAAATGCAAGGCGATAAAGCAGAGCATTGGAGAGGCAGGGATAGCTAGTGAAAAAAGCTTTGATCGTATGGGGCGGCTGGGATGGTCATCAGCCGAAAGAGGTAGCTGAAATTTTCCGCGAGGTGCTTGCCTCTGAAGACTTTGAGGTAGAGGTGTCCGATACGCTGGATGCGTTCGCGGATGCGGAGAAGCTGCTCGGTCTGGATCTCATCGTGCCGGTGTGGACGATGGCACGGATTGAACAGCAGCTGGTTAATAACGTTTCTGCTGCAGTACAAAGCGGCGTAGGCCTCGCTGGCTGTCATGGCGGCATGTGCGATGCATTCCGTGAAAACGTAGACTGGCAGTTTATGACCGGCGGCCAATGGGTGGCGCATCCAGGCAATGACGGCGTTGAATATACGGTTAATATTTCTAATTCAACTAGCCCGCTTACGGAAGGCATTGACGATTTCGTCGTAAGTTCGGAGCAATATTATTTGCATGTGGACCCTGCGGTGGAAGTGCTCGCAACTACGCGGTTTCCGCTGACACCGGGACCTCACTCCCTTAACAAGGCAGTCGATATGCCTGTCGTATGGACAAAGCGCTGGGGCGTAGGACGAGTCTACTATAACTCGCTTGGCCATCAAGCGAATATTATCGACATTCCAACCGTTAAGGAGCTCATGAGACGCGGCTTCCTATGGTGTACGGATGGCAAGGCTAAGGCGTTAGAGGCTGGCACAAGCGCTGCGGCCTATAGCGGCATGGCGGATAATCAGCTGTAAATCGGAATGATAAAATAATAAGCATGGGACGAGGGACGGACTAAAAATGGACAAAATTAAAGCAGGTATTATCGGAACGGGTAATATTAGCGGGATTTATTTTGAAAACGGCAATCGCTTTGATGCGCTTCAGGTTGTCGCTTGCGCGGATTTGGATGTCGAGCGGGCAAGGGCGAAGGGCGAGGAGTTTGGCGTTCGCGGCTGCTCGGTGGAGGAGATGCTCGCTGATCCGGATATTCAGTTGATTATCAATTTGACTATTCCGCAGGCACATGCCAAGGTTTGTCTGCAGGCTCTTGAGGCGGGCAAGCATGTTTACGTAGAGAAGCCTTTTGCGGTAACCCGCGAGGAAGCTCAGCAGGTACTAGAGCTTGCTGCCAGAAAGGGGCTTTACGTAGGAAGCGCGCCTGATACGTTCCTCGGCGGAGGCATTCAGACAAGCATTAAGCTGCTGGAGGACGGCTGGATTGGTACGCCGATTGGCGCAACCGCGTTCATGGTATGCGACGGCCACGAATCATGGCATCCGGCGCCTGAGTTCTACTATCAGACGGGCGGCGGTCCTATGTTTGACATGGGCCCTTATTATTTAACGGCACTCGTAGCGCTGCTTGGGCCAATTACGCGGGTAACGGGCTCGGCACGCATCTCTTACCCGGAGAGAACCATTACGAGCAAGCCCAAATACGGCCAGCGGGTGAAGGTCGAAGTGCCGACACATATCGCGGGCGTGATGGATTTTGCATCCGGTCCGATCGGGACGCTGCTGACAAGTTTTGATGTGAAGGGCGGCTCCACGCTGCCTCGTATCGAAGTTTATGGCAGTGAAGGTACGCTGCTTGTTCCAGATCCGAACGGCTTCGGCGGCGAGGTCAAAATTTGGCGCGCAGGCTCGAAGGAATGGTCGGATATTCCTCTTGCTTACGGCTTTACAGAAAATGCCCGCGGCGTTGGCGCAGCCGATATGGCCAAAGCGATCCAAACCGGCCGCAAGCACCGTGCGAATGGCGAGCTTGCTTATCATGTGCTTGAAGCGATGCATGGCTTCCATGACGCATCGGAGCAAGGCGTACACTATGTGATGAAGAGCAGCTGTGAGCGTCCGCAGCCGCTGCCGCTCGGACTGCAGCCCTTCTGCTTAGATTAATAAATGTGAAAGTGGCTGTCTCAAGGTCTGATAAGACCTGTGGGACAGCCATTTTCAGTTTTTTGGATTTTGAGGAAATCGAATTAAACCGGGCAGGGGGTGATGATGAACGATGCTAATTCGCAAATTATTTTTTGAGAAATAAAATTAGGCTTGTTAGTTCGATTCTTTATAGCTAAAGCGTGCTGTTCGGGGTATTAGTTCGATTTCACAAAACTAAATCGCGCTTGGGAGGCGAGTATGACGGATTAGCTCTATTTTGCAAACTTAATCGGCCATTTTTAGAAGCTGCTCTCCCAATACGCTGATTAATTAGGCAAAATCAAACTAAATCGCCAATAACGGCTAACTATCTTCAATTAGTTTGAGAAAATCGAATTAAACCGGGTGATAGGTCGCGATGAACGATTAGTTTGAGAAAATCGAATTAAACGGAGTGACCGGGCGATGGGACGATGATGAACTACGCCATATCGCCTATTATTTTATGGAATCAAATTAGGCGTATTAGTAAAAAGAGTGCCCCTGCAGCCATTTGGCTTTCGGGGCACTCCAATGTTGTTAAATGCTTTTATTTGATCCAAGCTTCAACTTTATCTGGGTTTTGCTCGACCCATGCCTTGGCTGCGGCCTCAGGTGTTTGGCCTTCTTGAATTTGTACCATGACAGCTGCCATATCTTCCGGAGTCCAATTGAACCGGTCGAGGAAGGCGAAAGCCTCAGGCTGATCCTCCTTCAGACCTTTACGCGCAATCGTATGAATTTGCTCATCTCCGCCATATACTTTTTTAGGATCCTCCAAATATTTCAGATCCATCTTGGCGAACATCCAGTGCGGCGTCCAGCCTGTTACAACAATCGGTTCCTTGTTCGCATAAGCCTTCTCGAGTTGCTGCGTCATTGCTGCAGAGGAGCTTTCGAGCAGCGTCCATTTATCCCGCAGCTTATATTGGTCTAATGCTTTCTCTGTTGACATCATAAGGCCAGCGCCCGGCTCGATGCCGATAATCGTATGGTCCACCGTATCGCCAATGCTACCGGTCAGCTCCTCGATACTGTTAATATCCATATACTTCGGAACGACAAGACCGATTTTGGTGCCTTCCAGATTAGGTCCAAGATCCTCATATTTGCCATTATATTTCGTAACATATGAAGCATGCGTCGTAGGCAGCCATGCCGCTACCATAGCATCCGCGCTGCCATCGGAAATACCGGCCCACATCGGGCCTGCATCTACCTGCATCAGCTCAACATTGTAGTTAAGCTTCTGCTCCAGCACCTCTTTTACAACATAGGTGCTTGCAATCTCGGAATCCCAAGCGACATAGGCGAGCGTTACTTTCTTACTGCTGCTCCCCCCGGATGCGGAGCATCCAGCCACTAGAGCGATCATAATAAAAGCTGCAGCGATTATACTCATTTTATTGAATTTCAAAAAACCACTCCTCAAAGTTTGTGTAACAAACTAGCATTGAAGCATGCGCTTAAAGTTTGTGAATCTAACGATATAAGTTGAACTAAAGCTTGAGAATACTCGGAATCGTATAAAGTTTGACCCTTTAAAAGGGTCACTTTCTCAAGATTAACAGTAGAAATTCCAGCAAAATGAAGCAGTAGAGTGTACAGGGTAAAATTAACAGGAGCTATTCCTGTTATTCATGTGCGCGCTTATGCTTATTTGGATACCGTTTTGCCGCCCCGACATTATTGATGCTTTAGGATGTTTTCGTTTTACGAATGACCTGTTGGGTCAGACGGTCCAAAACGATAGCTAAAATAACGATAGCAAGACCGGCTTCAAAGCCTACACCGGTATTGCCCTGCGTAACGGCGCGGTAGACGGAAGCCCCAACGCCCTGTGCGCCGATCATCGAGGCGATTACGACCATCGATAGCGACAGCATAATCGTCTGGTTGACGCCGGCCATAATCGTCGGCATCGCAAGCGGCAGCTGCAGCTTAAACAGCTTCTGAGCAGGCGTCGAGCCGAAGGCATCTGCTGCTTCAACTAACTCGGGAGACACCTGACGGATGCCGAGATTCGTCAGCCGGATCGTTGGCGGTATCGCGAAAATGATCGATGAGATAACGCCGGGAACAACGCCGAGAGAGAAGAAGGTTACGGCAGGCAGCAAGTAAACAAACGCTGGCATCGTCTGCATGAAATCGAGCACCGGCGTAACGATTTTTTGGATGCTGGAATTGCGGGCGCACAGTATGCCTGCTGGAACGCCGATCAGCACCGATATGAAGGCCGCAGTCAATACGAGCGCGAGTGTCTGCATCGTTTGGCTCCATAAGCCGAGATTTTCGATAATAAGCAGACCGATAAGCGTAAATAAAGCCATTTTCCACTTGCCGATATACCAAGCAATAAGGGTGAATATAACGATAAGGACTAGCGGCGGAAACCAATTAAGCGCTGTATCCAGCCCGTTTACGGTTTCGCCAACAACGGTACGTATCAATTGGAAGAACGGGTCCAAATGAGCTTCAAGCCAAGCCTCCATCCACTCAATCCAGCCGGCTAGCGGAATTTTAGGCAGATTCATGACGTTCACCTGCCTCTATTGCAGAATTTCCGGCTAATGCGGCCAGAACCGCGCCTTTGATGACGATTCCCTTCAAGCGTCCATTGTTATCTATGATGGATACAGGGAATTTTGAATTGCTCATTAATTCAAACAATTCATTAAGCAGAGTATCCGGCAGGGCGGAAGGCGCTTCACGCTCCATCGCTTCTTCAAGCGATAAGCTGTTTTTTATCGCGTTAGCCGCGTCCTCAGCGGTTATAACACCGAGCAGCCGCATCCCTTTGTCGACTACATAAAGGCTCGAAATACCGCGGTCCCGCATCAACTGCAAGGCTACGCGGGGGCCCTTCTCGATCGTAATGGTCTCGGGCTTGACCATGACATGCGATGCTGTCAATACTTTAGACAAATCAACGTCCTCTACGAAGCGTTCTACATATTTGTTAGCAGGCTGCATCAATATTTCTTCGGGCGTACCGATTTGGACGACGCTGCCGTCTTTCATCAAAGCGATTTGATCACCGATACGAAGAGCCTCGTTCAAGTCATGTG
>DATJKM010000104.1:0-28723 GCA_035491515.1 Candidatus Udaeobacter sp.
CCGGGAGTATGCGGAGCGGTCGAATATCGTCAGTGTAATGAGCCAATATAGTATTTTGGACAGAAGGCCGGAGGAAGAGGTATTGCCTTTGCTGGCGGAGAAGGGGATCAGCTTAATAGCCCGCGGTCCGGTGGCAAAAGGAATTTTAACCGGTAATGGCGCGTCGAAAGCGGAAAAGGGTTATTTGGATTACGGTAAAGAAGAGCTGTCGGCTCTGCGTGCTGCTTTGCTCCGTGCGGGAGGAGGCTCCTGCGATATGGCGCATACGGCAATCCGATATGCGCTGGCCAATCCGGCTGTAGCTGCGGTCATACCAGGGGCAAGCTCGGCGGCTCAGCTGCTGCATAATATTGACGCGGGTCGTGCTCAGCCGCTGACGTCAAACGAATTAGAAGCTATTCGGAATCTGAGCAGAAGCAATCGTTATGAACAGCATCGCTAAAATATTTTATGAGGAAAATGGCAGGTAAAGTAATTATTTACAGAACAAACGTTCTGCGTTATGATCTTTGCGTAGGTCATTTTTCCATTTAATTGTATGGGGAAAAAGCTGCCTGCCGCGAAAATCTTGAAAGAGAGCTGATGTTAAATGATTAAAAATATCAATTGCGCGTACGTTCCGGTTTCGAATGCGGAAAAGGCGGCGGAGTGGTATGAGCGGGTGCTCGGTATGAAGCTCCGTTCCCCTGTTGAACCTGGGCGTGGCGCTATTATGATCATGGGAGACGGCGGGTGGCTCTTTCTGCTGCCGAGTCCTGCTATGACTCCGCTTACGTTCGAGACGACAGGGTGGGCTGAAGACGGAGAATCGTTCGAGATGTTTCCCTTATGCTTTGAGACCGAAGATATTCAGTCGCTTTATGCTTCCTTGAAGGAGGCCGGCACATGGACCGAGACGGATATTCGGGACGAGGGCAGCTGCGGCCTGCAGCTTGGTTTCAAAGATCCGGACGGCAACAAATATCAAGTATGGCAGAAGCCGTCTTTATAGATTAATTGATGCTCGTCATCATAGCTATTCGGGGTAGGCAGATGAGAAAGTCTATGCTAGGGCTTTCTCTCTGTGCTATTCTAAGAAAGGAAGGTTTGACTTAATCAACTGTATGCAATAATATTACAGTATCCTTCTTGAGAGGGGGTGCAAAGATGAACAGTGAATTTACGGTAGCGGTTCACAGCCTGGTGCTGTTAGCCTATTTGCCTGATCATATGGCCAGCAGCGAGACGATTGCCCGCAACGTGGCGACCAATCCGACGCGCATTCGCAAAATTATGAGCACTTTGCGGAAACACGGTTTTGTGAAAACGAAGGAAGGAATCGGCGGCGGCTATATTTTGAACTGCGAGCCGGGGGAGGTTTCGCTTGCTCAAATTTACCGGGCGCTTTCCGGCTGTTCGCTTAAGCCTCACTGGTGTTCGGGTAATCCGGAGGAAGAGTGTCTCGTCTCGGCGAATATTCAAGCGGTCATGGATCATTTTTTCTACGAAGCGGAGCTTCATTATGTAGCTTACCTGGAGCAAAATACGCTTCAAACGGCTTTGGAGAAGATCCGAAAATGCCAACAGCTGCAAAAGGAGCATCAGGTATAAGGTCTCACAGCAAATGAGAAGCGCCACAAACTGCTTCAGCTGCTGTGGAAACAATAGCGGTAATAAGGGTAGAAAGCTGTGTATTACCGCTCATTGTGCATGGCAGTCATCATAGCGGGCAGCATTCTTTTTTACTGCAAATATGTATCTAATTTTCATACAGTTATTTCGTGTCTAGCCTTATGGGAGCTGCGTCTTCCGATTATGAAGTGAAGGGTGAGCGATATGTCAGAACAGAGCAAAATAAATTCAGCATTTAACATTCCGTTGTCAGTACTCGATGTTTCACCAATTGTCGAAGGAGGCTCTGTCGCCGAATCGCTCAGCAATACGTTAGACCTTGCACAGCATGTGGAAAAATGGGGCTACAACCGTTACTGGCTGGCGGAGCATCATAATGCGCCAAGCATTGCGAGCTCGGCGACGTCAATCGTCATCGGGCATGTAGCGGCAGGCACGTCGACGATTCGCGTCGGCTCGGGCGGCATCATGCTGCCAAACCATGCTCCGCTTGTCATCGCCGAGCAATTCGGCACGTTGGAATCTTTATTTCCCGGCCGCATCGATCTCGGTCTCGGCCGCGCGCCCGGCACCGACGGGCTTACCGCAGCTGCGCTTCGAGGAAACAGAAGAAGCAACGGCCATGATTTTCCCGAGCAGCTGGCGGAGCTTCGGGCGTTTCTGGATCCGTCGGGCACGGAGGTCGGCATGCCTGTGCGGGCGATTCCAGGCGAAGGGCTGGACATACCGATTTGGCTGCTGGGATCAAGTGATTTTAGCGCGCTGCTGGCTGCACAGCTCGGCTTGCCGTTCGCTTTCGCCGGTCATTTCTCGCCTACGTTTACCGTTCCGGCGATGAATCTCTATCGCAGCAGCTTCAAGCCTTCTGCCGTTCTCGATAAACCGAAAGGAATGGTTGCGGTAAACGTGGTTGCGGCTGATACGGATGAGGAGGCGGCTTATTTGGCTACATCGATGCAGCAGCTATTTCTTTCGTTTATTCGTAATAACCGCGGGCCTTTGCCTGCTCCGGTTCACGATATGGATGACGTATGGACCCCGCAGGAGAAGATCGCTCTGCAGCAGCAGCTGGGTTCTTCCATTGTCGGCGGGCCGGAGACGGTGCGCAGCAAGCTAAAGCAATATATTGAGTCGACGCAAGCCGATGAGATCATGGTTGCAGCTCATATATTCGATCACAAGGCACGCCTGCGTTCTTATGAAATTATAGCAGGGCTATAATAAACAGACGGAGAGCGGGAAATTAGCTGTGCTTGTTTTTATGCTGCTCTCCGGCAATCTAATTTATGTACTTATAAAAGGGTGCAGACCGGAAATCGGTTTGCACCCTTTTGACTAATGAGCCTGAGTGGCCCGGTTATTCGACAGGCGGCCGCAGTCCGTTGCGGAGCTGACGGATCGAATAGCCGAAGTCTATTTGGAGATGCGGATAGTCAGGGAAGTTCTCCCAGTCACCGCCCCAGGTAAAGCCAAGCCGTTTAGCAATTGCGACGACTTCCATCCAATCTGCTTGCCCGTTTTTATTGCCGTCATATTTCATGTCCCATACGACTTCACCCTTCTTGGTGCGCAGCGCAAAATCGATAGCGAGGCCGTAATTATGATACGACTGGCCGCCCTGCACCTGCGTAACGACTTTGCCCTCCGTCGTTCTTCCCTTAGCATAAATAGCGTCCTGCTCTTCGTTTGAGCGGAAGCCGTCCGTAATGAGAATGGTGATGCCGGCCTTACCCGTTTGTGAGATCAGTTCGTTTTGCTTGGCAAACACGACCGGATGCAGCTCTGTTATCGGAGCAGCCGGAGTGATTTCGGTGTCAGGTATGGGAGGCTCAAAGGTGAGAATCGTCTTCCACAATATAGCAGCGGTGACTGCCAAAATAATGAGCAGCAGAAGTCTGTTTCGCTTGCGTTTATTTCTTGCAGCAAGATCCAGCGGAGTCCTCCCAATCGGAAGGGGCTGCCGGGTAATAGGATTTCGTTCAATCATGCTATATCTCCTTACGCTTTGTATCCGCTTATCTTAACATATTGCAAATCCGGTTTCCCTAGTCCGAGGTAGGGGATTCATTTCGGCATTTGACATTTTATCAGTTTACATCTAAACTGATAACTATAACGAAGGCTTGAGGTGGTCGGATGGATCTTAATGATACGGAATCCTTCTTATCTAAACGTGATGAGCGGCTAGGCTTAATGATATGGTTTCGCTTATCGCGGGTTTATAATCAAAGCCTGCGGGAAAGCCAGCAGCATTTGAAAAAATGGAGCTTATCCGCCGCGCAGTTCGACATGCTGGCACAGGTTGGCGCTCATGGCCGGTTGACGCAGCAGCAGCTGGCCGATAAGCTGTTTGTCACGAAAGGGAACATTACGCAGCTGCTTGGCAAGCTTGAAGAGTTAGGCTTTGTAGCGCGCGAGCAAGAGTGGAAGACCAAATACGTATCGTTAACGGAAAAGGGTAAAGCGTTGTTTGATGATGTCGTTCCGGTACAGGAGCAATTCCAGGCGTCGCAGTATAACGCTTTGGACCGGGATGAGAAGAGGCAGCTGCTCGATTTGCTTAAAAAAATACAATATTAAATGAATAAGGCATAAAAGAAGCAAATTTTTGCATTACAAAACTTTTTAGGAGGTTGTTTATATGCAGCTCAAAGGCATTCACCACGTATCCGCGATCACAGGCACCGCATCCGGTAATTTTGACTTTTACACGCAGCTGTTGGGTCTTCGTTTGGTCAAGAAGACGGTTAACCAAGACGAGACGTCGGTTTATCATCTGTTCTATGGAGATGAGAAGGGGAATCCAGGAACGGAGCTGACCTTCTTCGAATTTCCGATGACAGGCAAAAACCGTGCCGGTATAAGCAGCATTTCCGCTCTGTCCCTGCGGGTTGCGAATGATGCGGCGCTTCGCTATTGGAAAGAACGGTTCGAGCAATTCAGCGTCGATCATGATGAAATTATTGAACGCGCAGGCCGCAATACGATTGCTTTCAGAGATTTTGAAGGGCAGCGCTTAGTGCTTGTATCCGATGAGCATAATGAAGGCGTTAAGGGCGGTGTTCCTTGGGATAAAAGCACAGTGCCTGCCGAATACGGCATTCTTGGACTTGGCCCGGTGCAGCTGACGGTCAAAAACCCGGAGCCTACCGTTCTCGTACTGACCCAGCTGATGGGCTTCCGCGAAAAAGGGAAGTATCCGTCCACGGTTGCAGGACAGCCGGATATCGTCGTATTTGAAACCGGAGAAGGCGGCAGCGGCGCCGAGGTTCATATCGAGGAGCGGCATGATTTGCCGCGTGAGCAGCAGGGCCATGGCGGCGTGCATCACGTAGCGTTCCGCGTAGACAACGATGACGAGCTGCGCGAGTGGATCGAGCATATCCGCGGAGTCCGTATTCCAAACTCCGGCTTCGTCGACCGCTACTATTTCCGCTCGCTGTACTTCCGCGAGCCGAACGGTATTCTTTTTGAGCTGGCGACTGACGGTCCCGGCTTCGACACGGATGAAGATATCAACCATTTGGGCGAATCATTGGCGCTGCCTCCGTTTCTGGAGCCGCAGCGCGCGCAAATCGAAGCAAGATTAAAGCCGCTGCAAACAAAGTCGAACGGCTGACGGCAGGCGGGCACTGCCAATAATTTTGCAATGAGTAATAGCTGATAGTTTGATATACTTCGTAGATTCGCTTATTTAGGGGGACCTACGTGAAGTATATAAGCAATAGATTAGTTATAGCAGCTTTTGCTTTGTTATATATGATGACTGTAATGGTGCAGCCTGCCTTTGCTCAAAGCGCGCTGCCTTTCGATGATATTTCGAAGAGCTACGGCAAGCAGGAGATTGTAGATTTGTATAACAAAAAAATAATAACGGGTACGTCGGAACGCAGCTTCTCTCCGGCCAAATCGATTTCCAGAGCGGAGTTTGTAACCGTGCTTGACCGGCTGCTCAGATTAGAGCCGGTAGCGACCCCGGTCTCTCCATTTAACGACTTAGCCAAGAAGGCTTGGTACTATGGCTGGATTCAAGCGGCCGTGCAGCTTGGCTTGGTCGATGGCATAAGCGTGAACACCTTTGCTCCGGCGAAGCCGATTACGAGGCAGGAGGCTGCCGTATTATTGGTTCGTGCGTTAAAAAAGCCGGAAGATGATGCGGGCGAGAAGCCGGGCTTTGAAGATAGCAGCCTTATCGCGGAGTGGGCGCGCTCGTCCGTAATGACGGTTCTCGAGCTCGGCCTTATGAAGGGCGACAATAATGGCCGCTTCCGTCCAGCCGATCCGATCACACGACAAGAAACGGCGGTTATGATCCATCGGGTGCTGCAAAATAAAAAATGGGCAGCGGAATTAGCGGCTAAGCCCAAGGAAACGATTAAGCTTGGCTGGCAATACGCTCAAACCACACAGCAATATGAAAAAAATGTTTTGTCATCGAATGTAAACACCTTGTCTCCGCGTTGGTACAATGTAGGGGCTTTGGGCGATGTATCCGAGAAGACGGATCCAGCCCTTGTGACGTGGGCAAAGAAAAATAATAAAAAAATATGGCCGATGGTAGGCAACCGCTCCGATCAAGCAGCTACTCATCAAATGCTGTCCAACACCAAAGCGCGCAATACGGCAATTGCGAATCTGGCGGCAGTTGTACGAAAATATGATTTAGACGGACTTAACATCGATTTTGAAAATGTTTCCCCTCAGGATCGCACATCTCTTACTGTATTTATAAGGGGTTTATCGGAGAAGCTAAAGGAGATGAACGTGACGCTCTCGGTCGATGTATCTCCCGACCGCGGAACCGACTGGACGGAAGCCTTCGATTATGCCGCGCTTGGCGAGCAAGCTGATTATATCGTATTAATGGGCTATGACGAGCATTGGGGAGGCAGCCCGGTAGCGGGCTCTAATGCTTCCCTGGGCTATGATGAAGTGTCATTGAACAAGCTGTTAAGGGTGGTGCCCAGCTATAAAGTTATATTAGCTCTGCCTTTTTATAATCGTGATTGGAATTTGAAGGAGGACGGAAGCGCCCTATTCTCCGAAATCATTTCACTCAGCCAGCAAAATGCGCTGATCGATAAGTATTCAATCCGGCCGATATGGAATGCTGAGTTAGGACAGTACACGGCTGCTTATACGAAAAACGGGGTAAGTCATAAAATATGGCTCGAGGACGGACGCTCCATAACCGAAAAATACAAGCTGGCAGCAGACGCTAAGCTTGCTGGCCTAGCTTATTGGTATATTGGCGGCGAAAGCCCTGACATTTGGGCAAGCATGAGAAACGCCGACCGATTTTTGGGATATTCATTTTTGAAATAAATGAGCAGTTGGAGAAGGAAGGCAGACTCGCTGTATGCGATGTTTGCCTTCTTTTTTTAGCTTGGGCTTATGCTGCTGGCAGCCAGACGCTGCTCTTTATGAGGGCTGCTGCTGTTTCAGCTTGAGTTCGACGAGCAGCGCGTGGAGCTGCTCCGTCGCCAGTCCATGCAGTACTAGGCGGAAGCCTGCTTTCAGCGTTGTGAGCGGCACCATGGGATGTTTGTTGTTAATGAGCGCCAGCCGCTCGTTGTTGCCGATAATCTTAGAGGCGAGGATACCGATCGTTTCATCCAGCTGCAGCGAGTTGGTCGCACGCCAAAAATCATTATCCGTCAGGAACATCTGGTAGACAGGAGTGAAGCATTCGATAGCCGTCGTCAAATCCATAAAGTTGGTCCAGCTATTCGGCATTTGCTCAATGGCCAGGGGGGACGAGGTAATCGAACCGAAATTAAGCGTCTCCTGCTTCTTTACCTCGATCCCCTTGCCTTGAAGCTCCCGATTGAGATTGATGACGAAATTATATAAATTAAGGTCGTGTATCAAAAACAGATCATCCTTAACCGGCTCAAGACAGGTCGGCTTTAGCGGATTCATCTCGATTTGGACGCCGGGCACATTGTCGCGAATGAAGCCCAGCACCTCGGAGCCAAGATAGAAGTGGCGCAAAATCATAAAGTTAGCGCTCGGACTGACAAAGGTTTTCATCCCGAAATGCAGC
This sequence comes from Candidatus Udaeobacter sp., assembly GCA_035491515.1. Lineage (GTDB taxonomy): Bacteria > Bacillota > Bacilli > Paenibacillales > Paenibacillaceae > Pristimantibacillus. The sequence goes on from DATJKM010000104.1 coordinate 7,658, forward strand.
ACGCGGTGCAGCAGGCGAGATGATGTGAGCGCCTTTGGCACAATGATTTTATAAATTTGCAGCAAAATAATCATCATCCGCGCAAAAGGTCTCAACAAGGGCAATAGAAACTGCCGCGATTTGCTTGAGCAATCCTTAAGGTAAGCGGCCTTTGCCTCTTCGTTGAAGGGAATGCTCTGATCCATGAAGATCGCGAGAAACGGATTCGGATCGTTTCTGTCATGCGGCATATTTTTAAAATAATCGGCTTCGCTCATACGTTCCCCAGCTCCTCTAGTTGAAGCAGGTACAGCCGTGCTGTCGTTTTAGCCGTTTTTACAATTCGCGCCGCAAATTCCGCCGTCAGCATAGGATGCTGTACGACCGCCTCTAGCCTCTCGAAATGCTTCTCGTCGGAGTCGCTATGATAGAGAAGGAACGACACCTCCTCATCGCTCAGTCCGAGCTGATCGCGGATCATCTCGCCCCAGTAGCGCGCCATTCGGCAGCCCAGCCCTTCGATAATCCACATGGCGCCGATGAGGTCGATCGGATTCTCACGGCTGGCCCGCTGGAACAAATAAGCCGAAAGTGCCTCGCTGCCGATATTTTTTTCGCCGGACTGAATTTTCGCCAGGTCTCCTCCAACGGCAACATAGTTGCGCTCCAGTATTTGAAAGTCGCGATGCTCGTCGCGCGCATGAGCAATGAACGTCGAACGGAGATCAATATGCTCAATCGCGATATATGAGGCTGCGCGGGCGATCCACTGCGAGCCGTCAATGACCTGCTGGCGAATATTTTCCATCAGCGCCATGTAATCTTGAAGTGTGAATTTATTGTTGTACAAATGCTGAATAACCGGAACATGCGCCAGCTTCTGCTCAAAATCAATCCATACCTGCACGAGCTGCCTGACCAGATGGGCTTGAACGTTATTTGCTGCGTCGTACTCCAGATAAGGGGCCTCGGGTTTTCTTTCCTCGAACGCAGGCCTCTCTGTCACCTCGGCATCATCCGCGGAGCCGACAACGGTCAGCAGCATATACGACGTCTGAAATCTGCCGCTCTCAGGAACCATGCACAGCACATGCTCGCCGGGCTTCAGATGTCCTTCATTAAGCAACTCCTCCAGCATGATATAGATCGACGCCGCGCCAGTGTTGCCCTTCGTATATAAATTCGTGAACCATTTCTCCTCGGGGATTGTAAGTCCGCCAAGCTGCAGCAGCCTGAAGATCTCCTCGCGGAAAAAATGGGACGAATAGTGGCATACCATCCAATCAATGGCGGCAGGGTCGATCTTGCCTTCATCCACAAGCTCGAAGAACCGGTTAACCCCAACCTTTGGCATTTCGTTGACGAGCCGAATATCCTGCTTTAGATTAATCGCTCCGTCATTGGCTGCTTCATGAATGGAGGGATAGTCGAGCCAGCCAGCCTGCTCATCATTTTCCTTATTGTTCCCGGCGTACATGCAAACGTCATATAGATTCGCGTAGGATTTGTTGTCGATCCATTCGATGCGCAGCGACAGCCCGGATGAGGCAGGCTGATGCTGCAGTACCGCCGCGCCGGCTCCATCGGACAGCATAAATCGCAGAAAGTCGGTATCGAAAGGGACTTGGCGGTTGGAAAGCGCCTCTTGCGCTTCGAACCTTGTATGCTTAAATGCGCGGCTCGGAAATTCGCTCGCACAGGAAATAGCTGTCTGCTGCTCGCCGGATTGCACATGCAGGTAGGCGTTTTTCATCGCCTGCATGCCGCTGGCGCAAACGCCATGATGCGTGGCGACCTCCATAACAGGCAGGCTGGTTTCAGCATGAACCATGCTGGCGAAGCCGGGCACTAATAAATCGCCCTGCGTCGTGCCGACAGCGAGGAAATCGACTTTGTCGCTAAGTGCCTCCTTATTCCGCTCAAGCGCATCGCGTATGGCGAGCCCCGCCATTTCCGCATTCGAATAGAGGCTTTTTTGCTCTTTGTTGATGGCATAATGCCGAAAGCGTATTTTATTTTGATCGAGGATGCGTCGCATCGACTTAGAGCTTTTGCCGCCTATTTTGCCGAGGTAATCTTCGATTTCATTATTGCCGACAGGCGATCCGGGCAAAAACTTACCGATACTCGTTATATATACAGAATGCATGAAGCACCTCCATTAAGGAAATATTTATATGTCTTATAATCGTTGATGCTGCGTTTTAAGCCTAGTACTAACTTTAATTGGTACCGCATTGAAAGTTGGGCTTGAATAAATACTCGCCAGTCTTATATAATAAACGCATAAAACTGATGACTGACGGAGGTAACCCAGCCGATGAAGTAAGTACACGATTCCTGTAAACAACTTGTTTAAAAACAAGCGGCGTTCTCGGCAGCGAGAACCGGTCAGGGATACGTGCGTCGATTTGGGGACTTGTGCTTAGTCAATCAGCAGCGATAGATAGGAGATGTTTACCCGCTATACAGCGGCGAAACGCATCCTTATTTTCGTTTACCTGATATTCCCCTGCGTATTCGACCGTGTGCCGCTGGCCACGGTTTTTTATTATGTAATCGGAAATGGGGAATGTACATTGATGCTGATAAAAGTTAAACAGGCGAATAAAGAATGGGACGGCCGTATGCTGTTCGAAAATATAAGCTTTGAGGTTAAAGAGGGCGAGCGGCTTGCGCTGTTCGGGCGCAACGGCATCGGCAAAACGACGCTGCTGCAGAGCTTGATCGGAAGGCTTGCGCTTGATGGCGGTGCGGTGCAGCGCTTATTGCCCCTTGAAGAGTGGGGCTGGCTTGACCAGCAGGCGCAGATGGATACCCCGCTTACTCTGCTCGAGTTCGTTCAGGCGGGTTCGGAGGAATTGTTCGGCTTGAAGCGGGCGATGGCGGAGCTGACGCAGCAAATGCAAGAGAATGAGACGAGTGAGAATCTTTTAAATCAATACAGCGAGCTGTACGAGAGATATGCGCAGCTTGACGGCTATGGCTTTGAGATTAAAGCGGAGAGATGCTTAACTCAATTAAGCTTTGATGCTTCTTTGTGGGGCTTGCCATTCGCGCAGCTCAGCGGCGGTCAGAAGACGAAAGCCCAATTGGCGGCGCTTATGGTCAGAGAGCCGAAGCTCGTGGTGCTGGATGAGCCGACGAATCACTTGGATTCAGCGGCGCTGGATTGGCTGGAGCACTGGGTGAGGACGTATCCGGGAACGATCGTATACGTGTCGCATGACCGGACGTTTATCGACCGCACGGCAACGGCCGTTCTGGAGCTGGAGCGGCATGGCTGCCGCCGCTATCCTGGAGGCTACACTGACTACAAGGCGCAGAAGGCGCTTGAGCTAAGGACGCAGGAGGCGCTGCACAAGAAGCAGGAGCTGGAGCGGGAGAAGCTGCTAGAGAGCATACGCATGTATGCGGAATGGTTCCAGCAGGCGCATAAAGCGGCAGGGCAAAATGATTTTTTGAGGTCAAAGTCAAAGAAAAACGTGTCGCGTCTGCATGCGAAGGAATCCGCATTGGAGCGTTTAGACCAGGGAAAAGTGCAGAAGCCCCGCGAGGAATCGCAGCTGCGCATGCATTTGGAGCCGGATGGCTTCGCGGCTTCGACGCTGCTGCGAATGGAGGATGTTAGCTTTGCTTATGAAGGCCGCAAGCATATATTCAGTAAGCTTAGTCTCTCGGTTGACCGGGGCGACCGCCTTGCCGTGCTTGGACCGAACGGAGCGGGTAAGTCGACCCTGCTGAAGCTGGCAACGGGCAGTTTAACGCCAGCCTCAGGCAAGGTAAGCATTCATCCGCAGGCGAAAATCGGTTATTTCGAGCAGGAGCTGGGTAAGCTCGATTACGAGGCGACCATTCTGGATAGTCTGCTGATGCTGCCGGGGATGACGCAGTCGCATGCGCGGACCATTTTGGGCTGCTTCTTATTTTCGAAGGAGGATGTGTTTAAGCGAATCGGGGATTTGAGCATGGGCGAGAAATGCAGAGTAGCGTTCCTGAAGCTGTATTTTGGCAAAGCGAATTTGCTCGTTCTTGACGAGCCGACCAACTATCTGGACGTGAGTACGCGCGAACGGATTGAGGAGGCGCTTCAGCATTATCCCGGCGCGATTCTGCTCGTGACCCATGACCGATACTTGATCCGCCAAGCGGCGAGCCGCCTAATCGTGATGGATGGGCAGAGCGAGCCAAGCTTGTTCCCGGGAACATACGAGGAGTTTATGTCCAAGGATCGCAGCCGTTCACTTTCACCCGAGGAGCAGCTGAACCAGAACGAGCGGGAAATGCTTCAGCTTCGCTTAGCCCGGCTCATGAGCAGCACACAGCCGGATGATCCCGGGGAGCAGCTGCTGATTATACAGGAAATCCGCAGGCTGCGCGCACAAATAAACAGTTTCTAACCAACATAGGGGGGCCTGGCTTATTAGCTCAGGCCCATCAGTACAATTAACTCATCGATTGCTTCGCTTCCAAATAAAGCACTTGTACAAATTTTTTTGTGTTGATCCGGATTTGGGATTGGGATGATTCTATATTATTTTGCAATTCCGACATTCTTTTTCGGATTTCGGTGAAATCGAAAATTTTCGAAGCATAATTTTCAAACTTTGGATGGGTATAATCGGTTAGGCCGAGCGAAGCCATGTGGCTCAGCGCCTGGAAAATGGCTCTTCGTACACGCTGCTCCGAGGCTTTGATCTCCTTATTTAGTTCCGCAGATGCTGCGGAGCTTCCCAGTTTTATCGAAGCGATATTAATAAAAATATCCTTTAATGAAGGAAACGCATTTAGAGAGTGAACAGCTTCGGTTTCTTTTTCGTATAGATACCCGAGAATATCCAATAAATCTTTACTGCCTGCTTCCCCGATCATCCCAAGCTCCGATAACAGAAAATGACCGGCAGTCAATATTTCTTTCTTTGAACCGGACGGCTCCTGCTTCTCCTGAGGCTTCTCGAATGTAAAGTCCTGCAGCGTCTTCTGTATAAAGGATATCGATTTCTGCAGCCGCAAGCGTTCCTCGACCTTTCGGATAACTGCCAAAATTTCAAGCCGGTTTACCGGCTTGGTAATATAATATTCGACTCCAAGCGAGTAGGCTTCACAAATCATATTTTTCGATTCGATCTGTGAGATCATGATGATCTTTCCGCGAAAATGCGGGCCTAATGCTCGAACGGTCTGGATTCCGTCTTGAATCGGCATTAACAAATCGATCAAAAGAATATCGACTTTTTTTAGCTCCAGCAAGTCGCTGTTAATATGAAAGCCGTCATCCGTTTCTCCGACAACTTTCCCCAGCCCGTCCTCCTCAATAATATCAGCTAACATGGAGCGAACTCCTTGATCGTCATCCACAATAAAAAATCGCATGGATAGTCATCCTTTCCGGGTAAGCTCATCGATAGGCAAGTGTATGATAAATACGGTTTCGCCGGTTTCCATTTCATCCAGTAATTCAATCTGTCCACCATGGTCTCTCACAACTTCCTGAACGTAGTATAAACCGATTCCGGTAGAAGGCTTTCCTGAAACATCATACTTTGAAGTGTATCCTGGCGTAAATATAACCTTTCTTTTCTTATGTGGGATACCTGGACCGTTGTCGCTGACTCGAAATGCAATGCATTCATTCAAACGGCGGATAGAAATTTTTATTGTCCCTTTGTTAAAGATGGCTTCGACCGCATTGGCAACCAAATTGTTAATCAAAGATAAAAGGGTGTACACATGCAGGGGCGGCAGCGTCTCTTCGATCTCCAATAAGAACTGTATATCTTTGCCTAAGGAAACCGCGTATTTTTGATTCGTTCTGACAATCAGACGGCCTATTTCCACCGGAAGCATATAGTCTGATGAACTCTGGTCGGCAATCATTTTGGAAAGCCCCGCCAATATTCGTTGATTATCTTTTTTAATTTCATGGATTTGTCCGGAAATCCGCAAGGCTTGCTGAGCAAAATTCGCGATCCCATTTGTAGAGTCGGCATTCTGTAAGCCCCGGTACAACGCATAGCATTCTCTTGTAATATCTTCTGAGTATTGCAGCGTTTTTTTTAATTGGACGGACTCTTCATATAAATTGGAAACGAGCAAAAGGATGCGTTCCTTTTCTTTGCGCTGCTGTTCTTCTTTTAAGATGGACTGGCGTAATTGAATGATATTAAAAAAACCGAGAACAAAAAAGCTGCGAATGACCGCAATTAAGATTAGTTCGCCAAAAGCAAATAAATCTATGGTCGTAAGGGAAATGGAATGGCGGAAGGAGAGCTCAGCCAGATTTGAAATGAATTCAATCACGACACTTAGAACTCCGACCCGCAGAGGCCGGTAAGGGAGCTTGTTCAATTTTAAAAATTGAAATAAAGACGCGTATGCAAGGTAATAAAATAAAGCCGGATAATGCAGGCGGACAAGCTCTTCGAAAGATACATCCGGCAACATTAAATAATCCGAAACGATGCGAAGGGCAACAACATGGACCCCTACAAGAAGTCCGGATAAGACAGGTGGTATTCTTTGAATCCATAATAAAAAAAAGAAAAAAAAGGTTGTGCCCAGACTGACGCGGAAATCGTCGTGAAAAGGGTAAAATTTCAATTCCCCTGCGAGAGGAACGGTAATAAGCATAAGGATAAACGCAGCGATGTTTATTTTCAAGGATAATTACCTCCTAATTCCATAACTATGTAAACTTATTTAACACGAAAGGCCGATTTTTTCAATAATTATCGTCAAACGGATAGTTGGAACGATAGACTGGAGCTTTATTATATAGAGGAACAAAGAAGCAAACAGAGATATGTGAGATTTCATGACATATGATTAATCTTCGAATGTATGTTTTTGTAGATTTTAGTAGATTGCGTTTTAAGATCAGAACATCAATAAAATATTGTAAATTTGAGGGGTGAATCAAATGAAGAAGATCGGTCTTGCTTGGCAAATTCTGATTGGACTTGTTTTGGGAATTACGGTTGGTATTTTGTTTTACGGGAACCCGTCGGTGGGAAGTTATCTATCACCGATTGGCGATATCTTTATCCGTCTGATCAAAATGATCGTCGTTCCCATCGTCGTTTCTTCTCTTATTGTCGGTGTTGCGGGCACTGGCAGTATGAAACAGCTTGGTAAGCTTGGAGGAAAGACACTCCTTTATTTTGAAATCGTGACGACGATCGCAATCATCTTAGGACTGCTGGCAGCCAATTTGCTGCAGCCGGGCTCCGGCGTTGATATGACTCATCTCGTCAAAACCGATGTCCATCAATATGTGGATGCGGCTGAAACGGCAGCGAGCCACGGATTTGCCGACACCTTTGTTAACATTGTGCCCAAAAATATTATAGAGTCTCTCGCAAACGGGGACATGCTCGCAGTCATTTTCTTCTCCGTCATGTTCGGTTTGGGCGTTGCCGCTATCGGAGATAAGGGTAAGCCGGTGCTGGGCTTTTTTCAAGGCGTAGCGGATGCCATGTTCTGGGTAACCAATCAAATCATGAAGTTTGCACCATTCGGCGTATTTGCGCTAATCGGCGTAACCGTTTCGAAATTCGGGGCCGCTTCGCTCATCCCGTTAGGAAAGCTTGTGCTCGTTGTGTACTTTGCGATGATTTTCTTTGTGGTTATCGTGTTCGGCATCATCGCCAAACTAAGCGGTACAAATATTTTTTCCATTATTAAAATTTTGAAAGATGAACTTATTCTTGCCTTCTCAACGGCTAGTTCCGAGACAGTCCTCCCTAAAGTGATAGAGAAAATGGAGAAGTTCGGTTGTCCCAAGGCGATTACCTCTTTCGTCGTTCCGACCGGCTATTCGTTCAATCTGGACGGATCAACGCTGTATCAGGCGATTGCGGCACTTTTCATTGCGCAAATGTACGGTATCGATATTTCGCTGACCGATCAAATTACTTTAATGCTCGTATTAATGGTCACCTCCAAAGGGATTGCAGGAGTGCCGGGCGTTTCTTTCGTGGTGCTGCTGGCAACGCTTGGTTCAGTGGGCATTCCGCCTGAAGGACTAGCCTTTATTGCCGGAATCGACCGCATTCTGGATATGGCGCGGACAGTCGTTAACGTTCTTGGCAACAGCTTGGCTGCAGTGGTCATCTCCAAATCGGAAGGCCAATTCGATGCCAATAAATCGCAATTGTACACGAAGAAGCTGAAGTCAGCAAATGAAGCTGCATAAATTAGGATCATTGTGGAGGGGAAGAGCATGAGCCAGCAATCTCAAGTGATGGATGTTCAGGAAAAGAACGGCGTTCTTCAAAGAACACAGCAAGTTATCCGATTAGCCCTCCGGAAAATGGGTTATGAGGAGGCTGTTTATGAATTGCTCAAGGAGCCGCTTCGAATTTTAACCGTTCGTATTCCAGTCAAAATGGACAACGGCGAGGTTAAAGTGTTTACAGGCTACCGGGCTCAACACAATGATGCGGTCGGTCCTACAAAGGGCGGCGTCCGTTTTCATCCTAACGTAACGGAAGAAGAAGTTAAAGCCCTTTCCATGTGGATGAGTATGAAATGCGGTATAGCGGATTTGCCTTACGGCGGGGGCAAAGGCGGCGTTCAATGCGATCCGCAGTCGATGTCCTCTCGCGAATTGGAGCTGTTAAGCCGCGGCTATGTGCATGCGATTAGCCAGCTTGTCGGACCAACCAAAGATATTCCGGCTCCTGATGTATACACCAATTCACAGATTATGGCATGGATGATGGATGAATACAGCCGGATTCGCGAATTCGACTCTCCAGGGTTCATTACTGGAAAGCCGCTTGTGCTGGGGGGATCCAAGGGCAGAGAATCTTCAACGGCTCTCGGTGTAACGATTGTATTGAGCGAAGCTTGTAAAGTCATAGGCATCCCCGTTGCGGGTTCCAGGATCATTATCCAGGGGTTTGGGAATGCAGGCAGCTTTCTTGCCAAGTTCCTCCATGATGCGGGGGCAAAAGTAATCGGCATATCCGATGCCTATGGAGCCTTATACGATCCGGAGGGGCTAGATATTGACTACTTATTGGAAAGACGTGACTCATTCGGGATGGTCACCAATTTGTTCCCCAACCGGATTACGAATGAACAGTTATTAATTCAAGATTGCGATATTTTAGTGCCTGCTGCGATTGAGAATCAAATTACAGAAGCGAATGCCGCTCAAATTAAAGCGAAAATGGTTATCGAGGCAGCGAATGGACCTACGACCATGCAGGCTACGCAAATATTGACCGATAGAGGAGTCCTGCTCGTTCCGGACGTACTGGGCAGTGCCGGCGGTGTCGTTGTATCCTATTTCGAGTGGGTGCAGAACAACCAGGGATACTATTGGTCGGAGGAAGAAGTCAATGAAAAGCTGGAGAAGATTTTGATATCCTCTTTCCATAAGATTTATGAAACGTCCCGTGAAGAGAAAATAGATATGAGATTATCGGCTTATATTATCGGGTTAAAAAAGATGGTCGAAGCCATGAAATGGAGAGGCTGGATATAGCGCCGGGGTTTATCCGGTTGAAGCTGAGGGTACCGCCGGTAAGTATTGGATTCCGTACGGCCAAAACGGCGGTTGGCGTCTCCATCTCCGTGCTGATATCCCAGTTATTACAGCTCCAATATTTTTCTTCGGCCGGCATACTTACGCTATTATGTATTCAGAGATCGCGCAAGCAGTCCATAAAAGCTGCGGTAAGCCGATTTTTCGCCTGCTTCATCGGGATGTTTTTCGCCAGCGCCGTATTTTGGGTCTTAGGTTACTTACCTTATTCATTTCTCGTTTTGCTTCTTTTATTTATTCCATTATGTGTCCGTCTTCGGATCCAGGAAGGGATTGCTAGCAGCTCGGTCATTGTCATGCACGTCTATATGCACAAGAAACCGGAGCTTTCGTTTTTCGTGAACGAGTTTTTCGTCATTACGATTGGCCTCAGCGTAGCGCTTGTGATCAATGCTTATATGCCGAGTATCGATAAGCAGTTGAATCAATGCAAAGCAGAGGTTGATCGCCTATTTCGCACCATATTGCAAGAGATAGCCGACTATTTGAAAGACGGGAATACGCAGTGGGACGGGAAAGAATTGCTGCAGCTATCCGATGCGCTAAAGAAGTCCAAAACCTTGGCCCTGCTGGATGCGGAAAACAGCATTCTATTCAAGTCTGATTCTTATTTTGATTATTTTGAAAAAAAGAAGCAGCAGTATGATATTTTGGATAGGATGCTGCCCTACGTATCCCGAATTACCGTCCAAATGGAGCAGGGGGAGAGAATCGGTGAATTTCTGCTGTTATTAAGCGCTCACTTGAGCAGCGAGGATCACAAGAAAAGACTTTATGAAGAACTGCGCAAAATCAGAGAGTATCATAAGCTTCTTCCAATGCCCCAAACCAGAACGGAATTTGAAAACCGTGCAAGCTTGTTCGTGGTGGCCAATGAATTAGAACTTTACATTAAATCGATCTAAAATGATTTCACGATCGTCGAATTGCGAATGCGTTTTTAAGTGAAGGTCGTTTAAACCAAAAGACGTTATAGGGTCAATGATTTATAGTGGAAATCCGGCCCTGTAACGGGGGCTGGATTTTTTTTACCCGGCATTCGCGCTTGGATTAGGATTTTAGCCAGGTTCATGTAAGATAAAAGATGTCTGTCTCTCTGACTGGAGCGGGTCGTAGGATGAATAATATTTTTAAAAATGAAAGACTGCAAATCATTGTTATCGCCCTGGCTACAGCCACTGGTGCGGAATTCAAGATTAATCCCTTCAGTGACAATTTATTTCGGATCAGTTTGGGTGTCAGTATATTTTTATTTTTTTTATTAATCATGCGCCACTTGTCTTATATAACGGTCGGCATTATGGCAGGAATGATTAGTACGGTGTTCCAAGCCGGAGAATGGATGATCGAAACGAACTCCTTCTCTATACTGGAAAGCATACGAAATAACTTGGCGGCCGGTCTTTATTATGTTGTTTTCGCACTCGGCATGAGCGGGTTTCGAAAAAGAATAAACGAGTTTCACCCCCTTCTTTTGGGTGCGATTGTTTCAGTGATCGATTTTTCTTCTAATGTTACGGAGCTCTTACTGCGCGGGGCGTTACTTGATACAGATGCATTTTATCTCAAAGAATGGTTTCAGTTAATAGCCATATCGGTTGTTCGAAGCTACTTTGTAATAGGGCTGTACAGCAGCATTTCGATTAGTCAAATGCGGTTCCTGCATTCGGAACAGCAGAAACGGATGGAGCAAATGATTAATATCGGAGCGGGTTTGTACGGAGAAACCTTTTACTTAAAAAAATCGATGAACGCGATAGAATCTATTACCGTATATAGTTTTAATTTATCTCGTAAATTAAAAGAAGCGAATTTGAATAGCTACAGTGGACAAGTATTGAAAGTCGCCCAGCAAATCCATGAAGTGAAGAAAGATTCTCAACGTATTTTGGCGGGTTTGTTGAAATTATATGACAGCGAAATCGTCGTTGACCTGAGCCTCTCGGAAATTCTCGATTTTGTCGTAAAAGGAAATCAAAAATACAGCGAAATGCTAAAGAAAAAAATCATAATAGATAAAGAAGTAGAAGCAAACTTCTTTACTCCGCATTATATACCTGTAATGACGGTGCTTAACAACTTGGTATCCAATGCTGTAGAAGCCATTGAGAAGAGCGGAACCATACAAGTAAAAGCTGCTGAAAGGGAAAAAGAATATATTTTAGTTGTATCGGATTCGGGGGGAGGTATTTCTGAGCAAGATAAGAGTCTTATTTTTGAACCGGGCTATACGACAAAGTTTAATGTAGAAGGAATAGCGGCGACAGGGATAGGTCTTTCACATGTGCGCGATATTGTTCATTCTTTTGGAGGCGAGATCGCAGTCGAATCATTGGAGGAGGCAAGCGCTACTCGCTTCGTTGTTCATCTTCCAAAATCCGCTTTATAAGAAAGGGGGGGAACCGATGACGCTATCTTTCGTTATCGTGGATGACGACCCGGTTAGCAGGCGTATGCTGCAAAATATTATAGAGCATAGCGGACTTGGTGAGGTTGCGGGCACAGCGGAGGAAGGAATGGAAGGGACAAGAATCATACTTGAACTGAATCCGGATATGGTGTTGATTGATTTATTGATGCCCGACCAGGATGGGATCGAGACGATCACACAATTAAAAGACAGTGGCTATACGGGGAAGTTTATTATGATTTCGCAAATTGAAAATAAAGAAATGGTAGGACAAGCCTATCAAACAGGAATCGAGTTTTTTATCCATAAGCCTATAAACCGATTGGAAGTGGAAGCCGTATTGTTGAAAGTAAATGAACGGCGGAATTACGAGCGGCATATTATTGAAATCAAGCAAACTTTAGCAAAATTTGATCCTGTAGAATTATCAACGATTCGTAGAGAACGACCCGCCCGTGATGTCATGAAGCCTATTCTAATGGATTTGGGTATAATCGGTGAAAGCGGCAGTAAAGATATTATTTCTTTAATGGAATACTTAATTGAACATCGGCAGGCTTCCGATTTTCCAACGCTGAAAGAATGGTATGAATCCGTAGCCCAAACCTATAAACAAAGCAAGAGTGATATTGAGAAAGAAAGTAAAGCGATTGAGCAGCGGATCAGGCGGACCGTTATGGCCGCGTTGGTTCATATGGCTTCGATCGGTCTAACGGATTATAGTAACCCGAAATTTGAGTATTACGCTCCGCTTTACTTTGACTTTCAAGATATCCGGATGAAAATGAAGGTTATGGACGAAGAGTTGAATGGTGAAAAAGGAAAAGTAAACATAAAAAAGTTTTTGCAAGTCTTTTATTTTGAGGTACTGGACAAAATGAAAAGCTGATCATATTGTTCGAGTTCCGCCAAAAAAAGAATCCCAACCGTTAATCTGGAGCATGCCGGATTGACGGTGCGGGTTCTTTTTTTTCTTTTTGTTACGCAGAGATTGGTTCGTGATGGTCAGTCTTATGTTATATATATTGACACAGTCGCAATCGGATACAGAGTTATTCAACATCCATTTTATATTTATGTAAATTTTATTTACATGTCATGTAAATACTTTTGTAGGATTCTGAAGGTTACTGTAGCGAAGGAGGTATTATAAAAACGTGATAGAGAACGTAATTTTTAAAGAAAAACAATAAGAGAGAAGAGGTCTTTATATGAAAAAGGTAGGATTATTGTTGTTCGCAACAGTCATCGCATTCACGCTTAGTGCCTGCGGCAATGAAGGATCGAGTGCAAATAAGTCTGTTAAGGCGGTTCAATCCGAAGCAAATAAGGAAGAGGTTATGAAATATTTGATTGGCACCGATGCGACGTATCCTCCCTTCGAATTTGAAAAGGATGGCAAGTACATCGGTATTGATATTGATTTGATCCATGCAATTGCCGAGATAGAGGGCTTCGAAGTCGAACTTAAGCCTATGGATTTTAAAGGAATTATTCCAGCGATTACGGCTAATCAATTGGATGGCGCTATTGCGGGCATTAGTATTACGGATGAGCGTAAGCAGATTGTCAGCTTGTCGGAGCCGTATTACAAAGCGGGGCTTTCACTCATCGTTCGGAAAGATAACACTACAATTCAAGGCCCGGAAGATTTGAAGGGGAAGGTCATAGCGATTAAAAAAGGAACATCAGGCTCTAAGATGGCTGAGGAACTCGCTAAAAAATACGGAGCGGAGATCAGGTACTTCGACGATAGCCCGGCGATGTATCAGGAAGTCGTAAATAAAAATGCCGACGTTACGTTAGAAGACTTCCCGGTCATTTCGTATAAAATTGCAGTTGATCCGGCTTCTAATCTGAAAATTGTGGGCGACCGGTTGAACGGCGATAATTATGGCATCGCCGTCAAAAAGGGCAACGACGAGCTGCTGCAAAAAATAAATGATGGACTTAAAAAGCTGCAAGAAAACGGGCAATACGATGAAATTATCGATGCTTACTTAGGAACAGATGCAAAGTAATAAAGATAAACTGAAATTTATAAAAAGAAGGGGTTGCAGCTGTTGACATCCACAGTGCAAGTTATTTTGGATGCGTTACCGATGCTGTTGCAAGGCGTTCTGATTACGTTAAAGATTGTTATCATTTCTTTGAGTTTTGCATTTGTCATAGGATTAATTACGGGATTGATGAATACTTCCCATAGTAAATTTCTTCGCATTATTTCAACTGTTTATGTTGATCTCATACGGGGTACGCCTTTATTGGTGCAGGTCTTCTTTATTTACTTTGGTTTGCCTGTTTTTTTGGACATTAGAGTACCGGCAGAGATTGCCGGGATCGTGGCACTCAGTTTGAACGCAGGTGCTTACATCTCGGAAGTTTTTCGTGCAGGTATTATATCCATTGACAAAGGCCAGGTGGAAGCAGCTCGATCTTTAGGATTTAACCGGTTTTTGACCATGAGGCTGGTCATTTTGCCGCAAGCCGTACGTCGAATGTTACCTGCATTTGTAAACCAATTTATTATTAGTATTAAAGATACATCCCTGCTGTCTGTCATTGGAATTCAGGAATTGACGCAGAGAGGCGAAATTATCATATCTACCAATTTCCGCTCTTTTGAGATATGGGGTATCGTCGGTATTTTCTACTTTATCATTATCTATGCTTTAACACGGTTGTCTCATTTGCTTGAGAGGAGGTTCGATATTAAATGATTGTCGTACAAAACCTGAAAAAGAAATTTGGTTCTTTAGAAGTGCTGAAGGATATATCTACAACGATTCAGGAGAAAGAAGTGGTTTGCGTTATCGGACCGTCAGGATCGGGTAAAAGTACATTCCTCAGATGTCTGAACCTTCTTGAGGAAGTGACGTCCGGAAGGGTTGTGATCGGTGATGTGGAGGTCACTTCACCGAAAACGAATATTGATAAATTACGTGAAAATGTAGGAATGGTCTTTCAAAACTTTAATTTATTTCCCCATTTAACCGTATTGAAAAATATTATGTTGGCCCCTAAACATCTTAAAAAGATGGAAAAGCAGTTCAATGAAAAACAAGCAATGAGCCTATTGGACAAAGTGGGCTTGGCGGGGAAAAGAGATGAATTCCCTGAGCGTTTGTCGGGTGGGCAAAAGCAGCGTATCGCTATTGCCCGCGCATTGGCGATGAGTCCTCGCGTCATGTTGTTCGATGAGCCGACCTCGGCATTAGATCCCGAAATGGTGGGGGAAGTTTTGCTGGTCATGAAGGAACTGGCTCGCGATGGAATCACGATGATTGTCGTCACTCATGAAATGGGCTTCGCTCGTGAAGTAGCAGACCGCGTAATCTTCATGGATGGCGGATATATCGTCGAAGAAGGGACTCCCTCCGAAATATTCGAATCCCCGAGGCATGAACGTACGAAAGCATTTCTTGGCAAACTCTCATGAAAAAAATACTTCTGCTGACTACAGGCGGAACCATCGCATCCGTCTCAGGAGAAAATGGGCTGACTCCGGGAATGACGGATGAGGAAATAGTGAGCTATTTATGTGGAAAAAATCACAGGTATAAGATTGAAAGCAAAGCGCTGATGGGAATTGACAGCACGAATATGCAGCCCGAATGCTGGGTGTACATGGCTGAGGCCGTTTATGAGAATTACGATGACTATGACGGATTTGTCATCACCCATGGAACGGATACGATGGGATATACATCTGCGGCTCTTTCCTATATGCTGCAAAATATCGCTAAGCCGGTTGTTATGACAGGCTCGCAGGTTCCAATTACCTGTAAAAATACCGATGCCAGAAAAAATATTGGCGACGCTGCACGATTTGCCTGCGAAGACATCGGAGGAGTATTTATTGTTTTTGACGGCAAAGTGATTAACGGGACTAGGGCCGTGAAAGTAAGAACCCGAAGCTTTAATGCCTTTGAAAGTATTAATCATCCGTACGCCGCTTTTATTGAAGGGGGCGAAATCAGATACAATAAACCCGTTTCACAGGTACGAAGCAAGGAGATGAAATTAGAAATTTCCTTATGTCCCGATATTTTTTTGTTGAAACTGCACCCGGGCACAAAACCGGAGCTTTTTGATTTTCTCAAGTGTCATTATAGAGGAGTCATAATTGAAGGCTTCGGACTTGGAGGAATTCCTACCCTTGGGAGAAGCCTTGTTCACAAAATAAAAGAGCTCATACAATCGGGAGTAGCTGTCGTTATGACTACTCAGTGTCTTGAAGAGGGCGAAGACCGTACACTTTATGAGGTAGGGCGAGAAGCGGCAGGGGAACTGATTATTTCATCTAAGGATATGAATACAGAAGCAATTATTCCTAAATTAATGTGGGTATTAGGCAAGACCAATGATCTCAAAGAGGTCAAGAGAATGATGGAAACGCCAATCGCAGATGATATTTCAAAAAAAGACGACTTCTCATCCCAATAAACGGGATAAGCGTCGTCTTTTCTTGATCCATCATTCAGACTTTCAAAAACATGTAAGTTCTTCAGTGGCCTCTATTGAGTCAGCCTCTTATTTCATTATATTTGCTTCGATAACGCGGTTTCCCGCCGTCTTCGCGCTACCATTTCGCTAGCGAAAAAGATGATACCGGCAACCAGGGATACAATCGCCGCGAACACATACATGCTCGAGCCGCCGTAATGATCCTCCAACCAGCCTCCGATGCTCCCGCCTGTAATGCCGGCAAAGCCGAGGAACACCATCGCAAGCAAAGATTGCCCGGTGGAGGTTAGCTGTTTCGGAAGAATATTTACCGTATAATGAACGACCGTTATCCAAAATACCGCGAACGTGACTGCCGCTCCCGCCTGCAGGGCGAACATCACCCAAGGATCCTTCGTTATGGCATAGGCGAGCCATCGAATCGTATACAAAAGGCAAACCAGGCCGATTAAATTGAATTCGCGTACCCGGTGCAGGTACCTGCTAAGCAAAGCAAACGCAGGAATCTCCGCTGCCGCCGCTATTGCCCATGACCAGCCAACCATCGAATCCGATCCTCCGGCCTTGGTCAGGTACAAACTGAACATTACATCATGCATGCGATGCGGAACGGAGATAATAAAGACCAGCAGGAGAAACCAAAGGAATGATTTATTTTTCAGAATCGGCTTAAGCGATTGCAAGGACATCCGCTCGCCTGAGACCGGCTCATCGCGAAGCTTGAAGAGCAGAACCAGAGGAACGGCCCATGTCGCCCAGAAAATCAACGACAGGCTCGAGATCCCGAACCACTTGCCAAGCAGTACCCCTCCAGCGATCAGCACAGCCGTATATCCCAGTGAGCCGAACAAGCGTACCGAACCGAAGGATTGGCCTCGTCGTTCGGTTGCCTTAATCGTAATGCTGTCCATAAGCGGAAGCGACGGAAGCCAGAAGAAATATAAGAGCGTCACAAACGCTAACGTCGTTCCGTAGCTGTTAGAGGCAAACAACCCGATACTGCTGAGAATGCTTAACGTCCAAAGGAGAAAGACGATTTTTTTCACCGTACCTAAACGATCGCTTAAATACCCCCATACAGGTTGGAAAAATACCGCCAGCAGCGGTCCCAGCATCATCATAAAGCCGATTTGGCCGGAGGTATAGCCCTTCGCTTGGAAATAAACGGGAAGATACGGTGACAGTATATTCGTAGCGTAAAGCCAGAATTGTAACCCGCGAAGCGTTACCAACTGGGTATCTGTCTGCCTTTCAATATTGAGTACAGCTTGCTTCTGTGACATCTTCAAATTCCACCTTGCCTGGATTGATGAAAACAAGCTCTGTACGCTTGCTCTAGCTCCTAGTATAGTGAATTCCGATTGCGCAGTATAGGCTTATTCCTGTTATTTTTGTATGCGATCATGTTCATTCCGCGCGTATGGGTTAAACGCTTAATTCTGAGGGTGTTTTGAATAATGCAGAAGTGGGTTGAAAGCAAGAGGGGCTGTCCCAAAAGCAAGTAAACTTGCAATGGAGACAGCCTTCTTTTGGGCAAATATGCGCTTAACGGTTTACCTCTACCTGAAGATGATATTTGTTGAAAACATCGATCATGGCGGACTTGGCTTCTTCCTCGTCGGGCCCGTGAACTTCAAGTTTATACGCCTGGTTTTGATACAGTGAAATACTTAAACCAAGGATGCTTTTGACGTCGACGAATTTCGTTTCGCTGATGCGAAGGACGATGCTCGATTTAAAGTCGGCTGCCGTTTGGTTAATGTCCACAATGCCTCGAATTTCAGCTTTCATCAGTCAACCTCCCATCATTACTGTCACTGTTGCATAAACGTGCTGCCATGAAGCTAGCCTTCCTCGTTGACGACAACCTCTTTCCCTCTCTTTTTCAATAAGACGGGAACAATAATCCAGAGTGCCGCGATTATTAAGAAAACGAGAGACAGCGGCTTTTGCAGGAAAATCATAAAATCACCGTTGGAAGTCGTTAAAGCTCTGCGCATATTGTTTTCAATCATTGGACCCAGCACTAAGCCGAGCACGAGCGGAGCTAAAGGGTAATCATTGCGCACAAGCAGGAAACCGGCAACCCCGCAGCCAAGCAGCAGCAGGAGATCAAAGATTTGCACCTGCACGGCGTATACGCCAAATATAGAAATAGCGATAATGATCGGAATCAAATATTTCGGCGGCGTTTGAATGACTTTAGCAAACACTTTCACAAGCGGCATATTGAGAACAAGCAAAATGAGATTTCCGATTAGCATGCTGGCAATCAGCCCCCATGCGACCTGAGGATGCTCCTCGAATAACAAAGGGCCCAGCTGGATGTTATACATAATTAAGGCGCCCATCAATATTGCGGTCGTACCCGATCCCGGGATGCCGAGAGTAAGCAATGGGATCATAGCTCCGCCTGAAGCTGCATTATTAGCGGATTCAGGAGCAGCTACTCCGGCGATATTTCCTTTGCCGAATGATGCAGGATTTTTGCTTATTTTCTTCTCCAGAATATAGCTGAAGAAAGAAGCCAATGTGGCGCCGGCGCCGGGCAGAATGCCGATAAAAAAGCCTAATACCGAGCCGCGGGCAATCGGTCCCGCGCTATCCTTTAAATCTTGCTTTGTCGGAAGAATACGTTCGATCTTCGCTGTTTTTCCGGCGGAGTAATCATTCTCCAATATCGTTTTGAATACTTCACCGAGAGCAAACAGGCCGACCGCAACGGTCAAAAACTCAAGGCCCGAATAGAGCAGCGGAATGCCAAATGTAAACCTAGCGACACCCGACACCGTATCCATGCCGATGGTAGCCAGAAGTAAGCCGAGTACCGTCATAATAAGAGCCTTCGTTACGGATTTGCCGGCCAAGCCGCTGACGGCGCATAGTCCGAGGAGCATTAAGGAAAAATAATCCGCAGGTCCGAACTTGATTGCAACGTTCGATAACGGCTCTGCCAATACAATAAGCGCAATGACGGCGAATAGTCCTGCTGCAAAAGAGCCGATCGCAGATATCGATAAAGCAGCCCCGGCTCTTCCTTGCTTGGCCATTTGATAGCCGTCCAAGGTGGTCACGACGGAGGAAGATTCTCCCGGCGTATTAAGCAAAATGGAGGTCGTTGATCCGCCGTACATCGCACCGTAATAAACGCCGGCAAGCAAAATAATGGAGCTTGTAGCCGCCGCTTCCGGAGGCAATCCGCCGGTCATTGAAGCCGTAATTGGGATAAGCAGCGCAACGCCGCTCATGGGACCTATTCCGGGAAGCACCCCTACTGCCGTACCGATTAACACGCCGATAAAAGCAAATAGCAAATTATGCCATTGAAAGGCGGTTGCAAAGCCGTCTGCGAGAAATTGTAATGTGTCCATTCATGTACCTCCTTTTATCACGATAGCCATGCCGGAAAGCCCGGCATTGAACCTTCTAGAATGACGACAAAGATGACGTAAACGCCTACTGCAAACAACCCGGAGATTACGATCGACTTCAGCCATTTTCCTCTTTCTAATACTTGAAAGCTGACGAGGAGGAAGAGGAAGGTTCCGATAATATAGCCAATCGTTTCTAAGAAGAACACATATAAGAAGGCTGCCGCGAAGATGATTAGAAACCGTTTGTAATCGAGCTTTTCTTCCTTGTTGCTTTGCCCTTTATACTTCAATACTTCGTAAAACAAACGCAGACTTAAAAGGACCAGCATGGCTCCAAGGCCGAAAGGGGCGATATTAGGACCTACCGTGCTGCCGTAAGCCGAGGAGCTGATGGCCGTGCTCTGCCACATGAAACCAATTCCTAGAAGTAAAAATACAATACTGGCATATCGATCGAATACTTTGTTCAATGTCCTGCACCTCCAATGGATAAATAAAGAAAGGGAGAGAGTCATGCTCCCTCCCTAGGCCATTTTATTTTTGCATGCCGAGCGCCGTTAACAGCTCTTGTACTACTACTTCTTGCTCAGCTAGGAAGGCTGCGAAATCGGTGGAATTTTTGTACTCGCTCGCCCAATCGTTCGCTTTCAGCTCAGTATTCCAGGCTTCATTCTCAGAAAGAGCTTTCAACGTTTTGTCCCAATATGCGATTTGATCCGCCGTCATGCCTTTCGGACCCAACACGCCGCGCCAGATCGTGAATTCTGCATCGAGGCCAAGTTCTTTTAACGTAGGCACATCCTTAAAGTCGCCGCCGAGACGTTCATTTGAAGTAACCGCAAGAATCTTGATCTTGCCTGCTTTCAAGTAACTGCCGAGTGAAGAGATGTCCGTTCCGATCGCATCCGCGTTTTTGCCCAGCAATGCGGCAATCGCTTCGCCGCCGCCGTCATAGGACAGGTATTTGATCGTTTTTGGGTCGACACCCGATTTAAATGCGGGTAAGACGCTAATTAAATGATCCATGGAACCGGGAGCGGAACCGCCCGCAAGTGTAACTTTTGAAGCGTCAGCTTTAATGTCGTCGATTAGCGCTTGAAGACCATCGTATTTGGAATCGGCAGCAACAGCGATTGCGCCGAAGTCCTTCGTTATTTGCGCGAGCGGGGTGACGTCCTTGTATCCGTACGGGCTGTTTCCTTCTTTTTTAAGATTGTTAATGAGAATGGGCGGCGAGCTGACAAACAGCTTATAGGGGTCATCCTTGTCTTTTGTTACATATT
>DATJKM010000105.1:0-10451 GCA_035491515.1 Candidatus Udaeobacter sp.
TACCGGCATTTACCGGGAAATAGTCGTTGTATCCGGCGAAGCGAATCACGCCGGAACAACGTTGATGGAGGATCGGAACGACGCATTGACCGCTTCTTCCGAGATCGTGCTGGCACTGGAAAAGGTATGCCGGAACCATCCGGCGAGTGAAGTTGTCGGTACGGTGGGGAGAATGCTTACAACACCGAATGCTGCTAATATCATCCCCGAGAAGGTAGAGTTCATCGTGGAAATACGCGGGAAAAGCCGCGAGGAAATTCAAGAGGTTATCACGGCTTGGGAAAGCTGTATTTCGGTTATTGAGCAGGAGCGCAGCGCAATTGTACAGCGAACGGTCATGCTGGATCAGCCCCCGGCTCCCATGGATGACGAGGTCATTCGAGTCAGTCAGGAGCAGGCGCATTCTTTAGGCTATCCGTATTATTTGCTAGGCAGCATGGCGGGTCACGATGCGACTCATATGGCTTCCATCACGAGAAGCGGGATGCTGTTTGTGCCGAGTATTGGCGGTAAAAGTCACTGTCCGGATGAGGAGAGCCGCATGGAAGACATTGAGAAAGCAGCCAACGTACTGCTTCATACCATTTTGGAACTGGATCAACGATTGAACAGATAGGGAGTGAACCGTTATGCCGCAATTATATACAGCCGATTCTATTTATTATAAAGAAAAGTTTCAGAACAATCTCGCGATGCTTGTCGAGAATGGCCTCATTAAGGAAATCGGAGAGCGTCAAGCGATGGAAGCGAAGTATGCGGGAGCCGAGCAAACGGACTTGGCCGGCAAAGCCATCGTTCCAGGCACGGTTAACGCACATAATCATTCCTTTCAAAGCCTCTTGAGAGGAATCGCCGTTGACCGTCCTTTCCTCGAATGGCGCGATAACGCCCTCTACAAGTATACGCCTCTTTTGGATGAAGAAGCGATTTATACCGGTGCATTGTTTGCATTCGGTGAAATGCTCAAGTACGGCGTGACCACCGTCAGCGATTTTTTCTATGTCCACAACGGGGGAACAGCCACTGACGAAGCGGTTATTCAAGCGGCGCAGGATTTGGGAATCCGCTTGGTGCTGGCACGAACGATGTATGATTGGGATGGGGCTCCGCTGAGCTATCAAGAAACCGTTCAGGATGCGGTGCATCGGACCCGTCAGCTGGCCAAGAAATATCAAGGGAATCCGATGATAACGATCCATCCTGCCCCTCACAGTCCGCATGGCGCTTCTCCGGAGATGATTAAGGCGGGACACCGATTAGCCCAGGAGCTCGATACCCCTTTCCATATCCATGTTGCGGAAGAGATGTTTGAGGTGGAAGAAACGCTGGAGAAATATAAGCTTAGGCCTGTTCATTATTTAAACGATCTTGGGGTAGTCGACGAAAGAATGATTGCGATTCATCTGGTCTGGCTCGAGGATTCGGAGATCCGGCTGTTAGGCGAGAAAAATGCAGCTTTGGCCTATTGTCCTTCAAGCAACATGTTTCTATCGGACGGCGTATCGCGGATACCGGACCTCGCGCAAGCCGGCGTTCGGATCATGCTGGGCTCGGACGGGGCTTGCAGCAATAACCGGATCAGCGTATTCGAGGAGATGAGAATGTGCTCGCTTCTCCAGAAGGTAACCCGTCTGGACGGCAACTGCATTAACGCAAAGCAAGTGTTCGATATGGGGACGAAGGTTGGCGGAGAGCTTCTGCGTCTGCCCGTAGGCGTTCTGCAAGAAGGTTACCAAGCCGATTTCGTAACGCTCAATCTGGGAGATCTTTCCTTGTCGCCAAAACGGGAGCTGTTCGCGAACGTTGTATATGCCATGCAGCCGAATGCTATATGCGATGTTGTGGTGAACGGGAAATTCATTGTGAACGACGGAGAGCTTGCAACGATTTCGGAAAAGTCGATTGTAAACAAAGTAGACCGGTTGTTCGAGAAATGGCAAATGTTCGATGGAAGGTAATAGCATTTACTTGCGGGTGCTGAGTAATCATTGAATCTGCATCAAGAGAAAAGGAGAGGTTTCCCGGTAATCGGGAAACCTCTCCTTTTATTATCATTTAAATTTAAAGTGTCCGGGCAATGTGATCGGCTGTTCGAATGGCGAGCGCGATCGTCGTCAACGTTTGATTTTCGGCTCCAGTGTCAGGTAAGGCGCTGTTATCGGCCACATAGAGACCGGATATGCCGTGGACCTGACCGTATTGGTCAGCGACAGAAACAGCAGGGTCATCACCGATTCGGCATGAGCCCGCATCATGATGCAAATCCCCGAGAGGGGTCAGACAAATGGGCGGTCTGCCGCCCTCGGAATTGAGACGTATGCCTGCACTAGCGGCTATGCGTCTTATCCCGTCCGACATTTGGCGAACGACTGCCCAATCGGCTTCGCTTAAGGAAAAATTGACCTGTATTTCAGGGATCCCATAATCGTCTACTTTGTACGGATTCAGCGTAATCCGATTCTCGTATCTGGATTCGACCTTGCCATAGCCATATAAGTTGACAGCTGTTGTGCCCGTTAGCGGCCTTTCTACAGCAACAGGGTACCAATAGAAAGCTTCCAGTCCCGTCATCAGCACGGAGTACGGATTTTCCGGCGTTTGTGGAATCATAATGTTCAGCGGGCCCCATGGGATTGGGAAATCAGCAGTGCTTATCGTTCCTGTGGCTTGCACAAAGGTTTGATTCGTGAAATAGTGCCCCAGCGCCGGGTTCTGAATGCCCGAATATAGCAGCAGGCGCGGCGTTTCAAAGGTACTTGCGCTGCAAACAACCGTTTTGGCTTTTATCGTATAAGCGGTTTTATCCGGAGACATAACCTTGACGCCGGTAACTTTGCTATTATCGTGGATAATTTGCACGGCGCGTGAGTTGATCGCCAAATCGAACGGTCCCAGATTGAGCGCCTTGGCGAGCAGGGAAATAGAACTCGTGAACATGTCGGTATGAATTTGTCCAAAGGACTGAGGCACAATATCGGCTGCGAGCGGAAGGGACGATGCCTTGGAATAGCCGCGCATCCACAGCCGCTCCAGTAATATTTCCGTGAAAGAAGAGCCCTCTGCAAAGGAGCTTGTTACCCGCATGGCTTCCTCGGCGACGCCATAGTAGCTCTCCATCTCATGAATCGGGATAGGCCATTTCGCTAAATCCCATTCATGCATCCGGGGCGAAAAGGTATACCAGAATAACGTTCTGCCTCCCAGCGCAAAAAGCTGCCTTGCTCCCGGATATTCCGGGAAAGAACCCGGCAACGGCCTGGATAAGTGAGCGAAATACGCGGTTAGGCGTTCTTGGTTCATCGTCGACAGGTTCCTGGCTTGCGTCGGAATGTACTGGTCTCCCCGTTCAATGATGCCAATCCGTTTCCCCTGCTGTTTCAACTTCTCGCATAATCTCCAAAGGACAGCTCCTCCGCCGGCTCCGGTGCCGATAATGAGAACATCATATTCCTCTTGAGCCATCTCCTCCAAGGGTGTGAGGGGAATCCA
The DNA here is from genome assembly GCA_035491515.1 of Candidatus Udaeobacter sp. Taxonomy (GTDB): domain Bacteria; phylum Bacillota; class Bacilli; order Paenibacillales; family Paenibacillaceae; genus Pristimantibacillus. Next base: position 3,490 of record DATJKM010000105.1, read on the forward strand.
GTTATTAAGCGGTTCCGTAGGAACGGTCGGACATGTCGGAAGAGGACTTCCAGACATAGTACCCGGAAGAGGACTTCCAGACATAGTGCCCGGAAGAGGACTTCCAGTCATAGTGCCCGGAAGAGGACTTCCAGGCATAGCGCCCGGATCGATTCTTAGGTCTGGTTCTACTATGGAAGGAAGATAGACCAGTTGGCCGGCGATGACTTGATCGGGATGTGCAATATGCGGATTGAACATGAATAGATCCTCAATGGAAACGTGGTTTTTATTCGCGATCGTTCTGAGTGTGTCATGCTCGTCAGATACCCAGATTTTCAATGAAGTCACTCCCATCCAAATGGCAAGAAAGCAGAGCATATCAACATATATGAGTCCTATTTATACTGTAATGCTGAGTCAGCCGTTTTTATGCCAGGCAAATCCGTTCCTGTTTTATTTCGTAAAAAAAATAAGCTGTCCCGGGTTTATGGCCTTTGGGACAGCTTATTTGCCGCCAAGAATGGCGCCAGCCGTTTACGTTTGTGTGCTTGGAACCTTGACGGCAGATGGCTGCAATCCCCGTTCCCGTCTCCTTGCGACGCCTGAAGCGTATGCGGCTTTGATGACCGCTTCTTTCACTTTCTCGGCGACATGCGGATTAAATACGCTTGGAATAATGTAATATTCATTCAGCTCATCCTCGGTAACGACCGATGCGATGGCATGGGCGGCAGCCAGCTTCATCTCCTCGGTGACGCGGGAGGCGCGGCAGTCCAGCACTCCCCGGAACAATCCCGGGAAGCAAAGCACGTTGTTGATCTGATTCGGGTAATCCGAACGCCCGGTCGCCATCACGCGCACAAGTCCTTCAGCTTCTTCGGGCGAAATCTCCGGCGTCGGGTTAGCCATAGCAAAAACGATCGGGTCCTTCGCCATCTTGCGAATATCGTCTGCTTTCAAGACGCCGGGCGCGGAAACGCCGATGAATATATCCGCCCCCGTAATCACGTCGGACAGCGTTCCCTGCTCGCGTTCCGGGTTCGTATGCTGGGCATACCAATTCCATGCCGCATGCTCATATTCCCGGGTGCTCACAAGCGCACCGGCGCGATCGACGCCAATAATGTTGGTGACCCCTGCGGCAAGCAAAATTTTGGTGCAGGCGGTTCCGGCCGCACCGACGCCGTTAAGCACGACTTTGCAATCCTGCAGCCTTTTTCCCGCGAGCTTCACCGCATTCAAGATGCCGGCCAGCAGCACAACGGCTGTACCATGTTGATCGTCGTGGAAGACCGGAATGTCGAGCTCCTCGATCAGCCTTTGTTCGATTTCAAAGCAGCGCGGGGAGGAGATGTCTTCCAAATTAATGCCGCCGAAGGCCGGCGCGATCCGTTTGATCGTAGCGATGATTTCTTCTGTATCCTGCGTATCGAGGCAAATCGGGAAGGCATCCACGCCTGCCAATTGCTTGAACAGCATCGCTTTTCCTTCCATGACCGGCATAGCCGCGAGAGGGCCGATATTGCCTAGCCCGAGCACCGCCGTACCGTCCGATACGACGGCAATCGTATTCCGTTTTATCGTCAATGTATGCGCACGGCTAGGGTCTTCATGGATGGCCATGCTGACGTTTGCTACGCCAGGCGTATAGACGCGTGAAAGATCGTCCCGTGTCTTAATGGTCATCTTTGGCGTCACTTCTATTTTTCCGCCCAAATGCATGAGAAACGTCTGATCGGACACCTGAAGCACGTGCACGCCGGGCAATTTATTTAATGCGCTTACAATTAACTCTTTGCGATAAGTTTCGGAAATATTGACGGTCAGATCCCGAATTGTCGTCGTCTTGCTCGTACCACTCACGTCGACGGCGACAATATCGCCGCCAGATGCGCCAATCGCAGTGGCGATTCGTCCGAACGTCGTGCTGTCCTTGTCCATTTCCAAGCGAAGCACGATGTTGGTGCTTGCAGTTGCCGGCATTGCCATGTTGACCACACTCCAGTTCAACGGTATCTATAACTGATTTTCTTTATGTTACCGTTTACATGGGAGAGTGGGAAGCTTTTGGCCATATTGTTATTTTTGTTCATTTTGGTCACAGCTTCCGCACATAACGGTTAACGGGCCGGCCGACACTGCCGTAATTGATTTCCAGCTTGACGAGGCCCGTCTTCTCGAGATAGTCCAAGTAACGCCTGGCGGTTACGCGGGCAATTCCGACGGCAGCTGCCGCCTCCTCCGCCGATAATCCCCCGTCGTGCAGCCGCATGGCATGCAGCACCTGATTCAGCGTGACGGCGTTCAAGCCTTTGGGCAAATCATCCTGCCCGTTCGCGGGGGCATCCTGCGTTTGAAGGGCTCCCGCCTTAACGGTATACCCCGATGCGCCCGCGGTATGCAGCAAGCGGTCCAGATCGTCCTGCGTGACCGGCGGGACTTCCGTCCAAGCATCATGCTGCAAACGGTAGCGCTCCAACGTTTGCTTAACCCGTTCCAGCTTAAACGGCTTTATAATATAGTCGAATGCGCCGTGCCTGAGCATAGTGCGTATCGTTTCCGCATCCTTGGCCGCTGTGACGGCGACGACATCGACCGGCAGCGCCATGGTCCGCAGCCGCTGCAGCGTTTCGATGCCGCCGAGCGAAGGCATGAACACATCGAGGAAAACCAGGTTCGGCGACAGCTCGCGGACAAGCTGCAGCCCGTCATTTCCGTTGCCTGCGACACCGACGACCTGGAAGCCTTGCACCTGCTCGATAAACTGTCTGTTCACCTCTTGAACCATCGGATCGTCTTCGATCAAAACAACTTTAAATACCGGTTTTATATTCGCTGTCATCTTGAATCCCCCCAGTCATCGGAAACGAAATCTCCATCGAAGTGCCGCGGCCAAGCTCCGATTCGCATCGCAGCTGGCCGCTTCCTTTTCTGACGATGCCTTGCAGCAAATAAAGTCCGATCCCGCGGTCTTTGCTTTTCTTGGTGGAGAATCCGCGTTCCAGCATCCGCGCTTTTGTATCGTCGGTCATTCCGCAGCCGTTATCCTCCACGAGGATAGAGAGCAGTTCTTCATTTTGCTCCAGGCTTACATAAATTTCTTTACGCTCCCGCTCGGCTTTGGCTAAAGCGTCAAAAGCATTCTCGATCAAGTTGCCGAGCAGCAGAACGAAATCGTGACGATCCAGCAGGGGAGGGAACCGTTTCAGCTCGCTGTGCGGATCGATCTGGACATGTATGCCGAGCTCCTTGCCGCGGCTGATTTTGCCGAGCAGCAGACCGGCCAGGCTGTCATCTGCAATATTTTCCTGCATAAACCGCGTTATCCCTTCCTGCTGCTCGGCTATATCGTACACATATTGAAGCGCTTGATCTTTTTTGTCCAGCTGAAGCAGTCCGGCAATGGTGTGCAGCTTGTTGCTGTGTTCATGATTTTGCACCCGGAGCGCATCGACGAATTTGTGCACCCCGGTAAGCTCCTCCGCCATCTTCGCCACTTCTGTCCTGTCCTGAAAAATCGCAATGGCGCCAACAATCGTTCCCTGCTCGCGAATCTGAATTCGGTTGCTCCATATGAGCGTGTTGCCGATCCGCAGCTCTTGATTGAGCACGGGCCGCTCAAGCTCCATCACTTCAGGCAGCCGGGTATCGGGCAGCACTTCACGAATGGAACGGCCGACGGCATCCTGCTCTACGCCGAAAATTTGTTTGGCCCGCTCGTTAAAAATCGTTATCGTCTCGCTGCGGTCGATAGCGATTACCCCTTCGTGCATGGCCTGAAAAGCGGCGCTCCGCTCCCGGTACATGCGGGCGATCTCCTGCGGCTCCAAATTGTACATTTGCTTCTTAATATGGCGGGCCAGCAGAGCGGAACCGAACATGCCGAACAGCAGGGAGAGCAGGGCAGTAAGCGCAATCGCTTGCCGCGCTTCCGCGACGAGCTCTTTAAGTCCGGGCAGCAATCCGCCGGCGACGACGACGCCAATCTGCATATGCTGCTCGCTTATGACCGGCACGTAAGCGCGCAGACCGACGCCGGCTTCTCCAGTTACTTTGGACACATACGTATGCTCCGCAAACGCCGCATCCGCGTCGGTCGCGGTAAAGGTTCCGCCGATCCTCTCCGAGAGCGGATGGGAAAGCCTCTTCCGATTCATATCCAGTACAACGACATAAGCAACGTTGTTAATAATTCGAATGTTATCCGCAACCGGGGCAATCTGCCGCGAACCGCCTTGCTGTTCTATGTTTTGTCTAATATCAGGCAAATTGGCGACGGTTCGAGCCGTAATCATCAGACGCTGCCGCAGCTCGTCCTCTTTGATTCTGGTTACGCTGCCTATTACGACGACACCGCCGATCAGAAGGGAGAAGAGCACCAGTCCAAAAGATAAAATAATGATTTTCCAATAAATGCGCAATTGGTTCAAGAACAGCTTCTCTCCTTCCTGTCGTTAGTTTACGATTTGACTCTATTGTGAAATAATGATCGTAAAATAGCAACTGGGAGGTATACGGTGAAAACGTGGATAGGCATTGGCTTGTTTATTGTGCTCGGAATGTTTGCGGCTTTCGTGATCGGGTTCCGGCCGCATTTTGCAGACTCGCTGCCGATAGATGACGAGCAGACGGGGCTGAAGGATCGTATCGTGATCAAATTCAGCCATGTTGTTGCCGAAAACACGCCTAAGGGCCTCGCCGCCGCGCATTTTGCAAGGCTCGTGAAGGCGCTGAGCGATGACCGCGTGGAAATCCAGGTGTTTCCGAACGGGATGCTTTATTCCGGAGATACGGAATTCGCGGCGCTGCAGAGCGGAGCCATTCAAATGATCGCGCCTTCTTTCTCGAATATGAGCGTGGTTGATCCGGCGTGGCTGGCGATGGATTTGCCGTTTGCTTTCGCGGATCAGCAGGCCGTGAATGCTGCGCTGCAGGGCGAGCTTGGGCGGCGGTTGCTCGGAACGCTTAACGCTCACAAGGTACAGGGAGCAGCCTTTTGGGCGAACGGTTTCAAACAGATGACGAGCAGCGTGCGTCCGCTTCAGGTGCCGGAAGATTTTCGCAACCAGACGTTCCGCATCCAGCCGAGCCAGATGCTAGTCAGCCAATTTCAAGCGCTTGGCGCATCGACCGTCAAAATTCCATTCAACGAGACATACGGTATGTTGAAGGACCGGGCAGCGGACGGGCAGGAGAATACGATTTCAAATATTGCAACCAAGCGTTTGTATCAGGTTCAGAAATATATGACGATCAGCAATCACGGCTATTTGGGTTATGTGGTCCTGTTCAATAAGAAATTCTGGGCGGACCTTCCTCCGGATGTACAAAGGCTTTTGGAGCAAGCGCTGGAGGAGACGACGTCATGGCTCCATCGAGAGACGGCTTCGATGCATGCGAAGCAGCTTCGCGAGCTGGAGGAGATCGACGGCTTTACGGTTCATAAGCTCACGGAAGAGGAAAGACAGCAGTGGATCCGCCAGCTGGAGCCGCTGTACGATCAGTATGAGCAGATCATCGGCACGGAGCTTATGAGCGAAATCGGAAGACCAAAATAACCAAAACGAACAATATGACCGCATGCTTGTTTGGAAGCGATTTCTCTCCTATGATGAGGGCACACGCAAGATAAAGCGTTTTCATAAAAACGAAAGCGAGGCTGCCCTCATGCGATTTAAGTTAAATTTGAGAAACCTTACTGTACAAGTCGTGCTTGCCATTATTCTCGGTATATTGTTCGGACATTTCTTCCCGGCATACGGGGAACAAATGAAAGTTCTTGGTGACGCTTTCATCAAGCTGATCAAAATGGTTATTGCCCCGATTGTGTTTTTTACGGTTGTGAACGGCATTGCCAATATGGGAGACATGAAAAAGGTCGGCCGGATCGGCGGCAAAGCACTGTTATACTTTGAGATCGTATCAACGGCTGCGCTCGCAATCGGCCTGGTTGTTGTCAATCTGGTCAAACCGGGAGCGGGAATTGATGCCAGCGCTGCGAGCGGCGATATTTCCAAGTATACGGAAGCTGCGGCGGAATCCAGCCATGGCATTACAGACTTCCTGCTTGGCATCATTCCGGATAATGTTGTTGGCGCGATGGCGAAGGGCGATCTGCTGCCGATTTTGATCTTTGCGATTTTGTTCGGGCTATCTTTAACGGCAATGGGCGAGAAGGCTAAGCCTGTAACTGCTTTGTTCGAAAAGCTGGCGCATGCTTTCTTCGGTATCGTAAATATGATCATGAAGGTGTCTCCGATCGCCGCTTTCGGCGCGATGTCCTACACGATCGGCAAATTCGGAGTCGGTTCGCTGTTGTCGCTAGGCAAGCTGATGGGATCGGTATATATTACAATGGCTTTCTTTATCATCGTGGTGCTTGGCACGATTGCCCGTGCTTACGGATTCAGCATATTTAAGTTTATCCGGTACATCAAAGAAGAAATTCTGCTTGTGCTTGGCACTTCTTCTTCGGAATCGGCTCTGCCGAGGTTGATGGATAAGCTGGAGAAATACGGCTGCTCCAAGTCTGTTGTAGGTCTTGTCGTTCCTACAGGCTACTCATTTAATCTGGACGGCACTTCGATTTACTTGTCGATGGCTGCATTGTTCGTGGCGCAAGCCTCCGGCGTAGATATGACGCTTTGGCAGCAGTTGACACTGCTCGGCGTACTCATGCTTACCTCCAAGGGAGCAGCGGGCGTAACTGGCTCCGGCTTTATTACGCTGGCGGCAACGCTGGCGGCGTTCCCGAGCATCCCGGTTGCAGGAATGGCGCTGCTGCTCGGGGTTGACCGCTTCATGTCGGAAGCCCGTGCGATTACGAACTTGATCGGGAACGGCGTAGCCACTGTCGTCGTAGCCAAAATGGAAAAAGAGTTCCATCCGGATAAGAAGCAGGAAGCGGATGAAACGGTAGATTACAGTGCGCTTCCATCAACGGGAACAGCTGGCAGCCTTGTTAAGACGACTACGAATAT
>DATJKM010000106.1:0-6206 GCA_035491515.1 Candidatus Udaeobacter sp.
GCTGGGCTCTGAAGCGCCGGGCGTAAATGAGAATTGGCCCTCGGACATTGATTTTTCGCTTAACGGGATGGATATCGGGATGTGGACGAGCCCCGGCGATTACGGTGAGGTGAGAGGGCGATTTTCACCGGCCTGGTGGGGAGATCGCGTTAATCAATACGGCCTGCTGAAGGTTATCCGCATACAAGAGGATGGCACGTTAATCGACGGACAGCGCATGTCATCCGTTGGTATCGGCGAGATCGGGCTCGATCGCAACTTTTGGACCTTCCGTATCAGCGTGAAGGAGGATGCCGTACACGTTGGCGGTTTAACCTTGTACGGCAAAGGCTTCGGCAACTACAACCATGACATTATGTTCCGTGTATTTTACGAGGATGCGCGCAGCGTGTAAGGCAGCTTAGCAGCTTCATATGGATTCAAGTTGATATAGAGAGTAGGAAAGCTAATATAAGCCATTATTACTCGGAGGAACAAAGATGCTGACCATGTTCATCTTTCTCAAAAAATACCGGTTTGCTGCCTATGCAGCTCTGCTGCTCATGTTTGTGGAGTTGATGGTGGAGCTGCTGCAGCCTTTTATTATCTCAAAAATTATAGATGACGGTATCGTGAACAATAATTTGCAGGTTGTCTTAAAATGGGGCGGCGTTCTGATCGGCTGCTCCATCTTTGCTTTTGCAGCAGGCATACTTAGCTCTTTCTACGCCTCTCATGTTAGTCAGAGCTTTGGCTTTGATGTAAGGGAGCGCCTTTATGACAAGGTCCAATCGTTCTCATTCGCAAACTTTAATCGTTTTCCGGAATCCTCGCTTATTACCAGACTTACGAACGACGTCATGCAGCTGCAAAATACGGTATTCATGGGACTTCGAATTATGCTCCGTGCTCCGCTGCTCGTAGTCGGAAGCATTGTAATGGCATTTATCGTACAGCCGAAGCTGGCGGTCTGGCTTGCTGCCGTCATCCCGTTTCTCGGAATTTTTCTCTTATGGGTGCTTAAGAAGGGCGAGGGATTGTTTCGCTCCGTGCAGCAGCAGCTGGATCAAGTGAACGGCGTCATGCAGCAAAATTTGATCGGGATGCGGATCGTTCGGGTGTTCGTTCGGATGCAGCATGAATCGGAACGCTTTGCACGCTCGAGCGGGCAGCTGATGGACCGCACCGTATCGGCGCTTCGCTTGACAGAGGCAACGATGCCAATCGTTCTGCTTGTAATGAATGCGAGCGTCATGGCCGTGCTATGGTTCGGCCGCATCGAGCTTGATACGAGCGGCGCAACTGTCGGCGAAGTGATTGCGATCGTCAACTATGCGACTAGGACGACTGCAGCTTTATCGATAATGTCGATGATTGTGGTCAACTTCTCAAGGGCACGCGCATCGGCGCAAAGAATGGAAGAGGTCATTCTGACGGATATCGATTTAACGGATACGGCGGGCAGCGAAGAAGCAGCTAAGCCTCGCGATGGCCAAGTTTCCTTTGCGAACGTCTCTTTTCAATACCCGGCTTCCGATCAACGTGTGCTGGATCATATTTCCTTCTCGGCGAAGCCTGGCGAGACGATCGCGATTATGGGAGCGACGGGCTCAGGCAAATCGTCCCTTGTTCAGCTTATTCCGCGGCTATACGATGTGCAGTCGGGTGAAATACGCGTTGATGGGATAGATAATCGCTTAATGAAGCTTAGACAGCTGCGCAAGCAGATTGGATATGTGCCTCAAGAAATCATGCTGTTCACGGGCACTGTTGAGCAAAACATCCGCTGGGGCAAAGAGGACGCCACGCTCGAAGAAATTATCGAAGCGGCAAAGCTGGCGCAAATCCATGACACGATCATGAAGCTGCCCGAGCAATACGATACGATCGTTGGGCAAAAGGGCGTCAATCTGTCCGGCGGGCAGAAGCAGCGGCTGACTATAGCGAGGGCACTCGTAAGGAAGCCGGTTATTTTACTGCTTGACGACAGCACGAGTGCTTTGGATGTCCAGACGGAAGCGGCGCTGCTGCGGGCGCTTAAGCAATTGAAATGCACAACTTTCCTCATTACGCAAAAAATTAGCTCTACGGTTTCAGCCGATTCCATACTGCTGCTTGATGAAGGCCGGTTGCTAGCGCAAGGAAAGCATGAGCAGCTGATCCGGGAGTCGAGCCTGTATCAAAAAATTTATGAATCGCAGTTCGGGAAGGAAGGTGTTTTCCCGTGCTTAAATCATTAATAGAGCCTTTCCGTTATCGAAAAACTGAAGCAGCCATGGAAGCGGCGGCAGAGGGGATGGCAGCAGGCGAAAAAGGCAAGCGCAAGCCTAGAGCTAAAAACACGTCCCGGACGCTGAAGCAAATGTGGAGTTATTTGATTGCCTACAAAGGGAAATTGGCGGCTGTCATTGTCATGGTTATGCTGAGCTCCGGTTTTTCCTTGCTGGGTCCCTATTTAGCCGGGACAGCGATTGATCATTTTTTGATGAACCGGGGGAGCGGGTTTGTTGTCTTTCTAATCGGGATGGCGGTCGTTTATGCGCTTCATTCCATTACGATGTGGCTGCAAAGCATTTGGATGATCTCCATATCGCAGAAAACCGTTTACCTTATGCGGGTTCAATTGTTTGAGCATTTGCACCGTCTGCCTATCCCTTATTTCAGCAAGCGCCAGCATGGAGAGCTGATGAGCCGGGTAACGAACGATATTGACAATGTAAGCTCATCATTAAATAGCTCGGTCATCCAAGTATTTTCAAGCGCGCTTCTGCTCATCGGCACCGTAAGCGTCATGCTTTCGCTCAGTCCGCTCTTAACTTTGCTTACGTTTCTCGTTGTACCGCTTATGCTGTACGGAATGAAATGGATTACGAAGCAAACCGGCCGGCTGTTCAAGGCTCAGCAGCGTAATCTTGGCGATCTGAACGGATATATCGAGGAGACGCTGTCCGGACAGTGCATCGTGAAGGCCTTCTCTCTGGAGCAGACGGTGATATCCGCGTTCAGGGAGCGCAATGAACGTATTCGCATATCCGGCTTCTGGGCGCAGGCAATATCGGGGTTCATTCCGAAGCTGATGAACGCGCTCAACAACTTAAGCTTTGCCATTATTGCTGGCATCGGAGCTATCTTTGTCTTGAATGATTCAATTACGGTAGGTGTTATCGTTATTTTCGCGGAGTACTCAAGACAGTTCACACGTCCGCTTAATGATCTGGCTAATCAGTGGAATACGCTGCTCTCGGCGGTAGCCGGCGCGGAGCGGGTGTTCGACGTGCTTGCCGAAGAAGAGGAGCGGAAGGATGAGGGCGCTGCCCGCGAGCTCGCAGAGGTGAAGGGCAGCGTCGTATTTGATAAAGTAATGTTTGCATATGAGGGAAGGGCGGCCACAATCAGCGATGTAAGCTTCCATGCATCTCCGGGAGAGACGATTGCGCTTGTTGGTCCGACCGGGGCTGGCAAGACGACGCTTATTCAGTTACTATGCAGATTTTATGATCCGAGTTCTGGGAGCATCATGATCGACGGATATGACAGCCGAACGATTAAACGTGAAAATTTGCGATCGCATATGGCCTTCGTGCTGCAGGATCCATTTCTTTTCGAAGGTACGATCCGCGAAAATATTCGTTATGGCAAGCTCGATGCGACGGATGCAGAGGTAGAAGAGGCCGCGAGACTCGCAAATGCGCATTCCTTTATCGTACGTCAGAAGGATGGCTACAGCGCTATTCTTAAGCCGGACGGCAGCGGCATTAGCCAAGGACAGAAGCAATTGCTGGCCATTGCAAGAGCGATACTTGCCGATCCCTCGATTCTAGTGCTGGATGAGGCAACAAGCAGTATAGATACCGTCACTGAAATCAAAATTCAAGAGGCGCTTCAGCGGCTGATGCATGGCAGAACGAGCTTCGTCATCGCCCATCGGCTTAACACCATCCAGCAAGCGGATCAAATTGTGGTGCTGCAGGATGGCGCCATCATCGAGAAAGGCTCCCATGTTCAGCTGCTGGAGCGGAAGGGCTTTTATAGCTCGCTCGTCAAAGGTCAGCTAAACAATGGCTTGAACGAAGTAAGTGAATCGGCGACAAAGTAACAGCAATAAGCCGTAACGATTGTGCAACTATTTTTAGGGATGGAGAGTATATGTAGGTATAAACAAGGAGGTGGGATGAATGACTACTGCCCAATGCGCAAACTGTGGATACAACAACGAAGTCGATTCGTCCAGTATAATGGTTGCGGATTGCTCCTCTTGCGGTACGAAGCTGATTGAAGAGACTGTTCCGTATACGGTTTCTAATAAGGAACTTGAGGCCTCGTTCGATATAAATAATCAAACGAGCTTGCCAGAGGAAGTCGACATTAATAAGTGGGTCGCAAAAATCGGGGACCATGAGAAGCAAGCGAAGTACGTGGAAGAAGGCTTTTGGGCAAAGGTGAAGCGGCATGCTGCGAAGGTTCCGTTCGCGAAGGAAGTCGTAACGCTGTACTACTGCTCAGCTGATCCGAAAACGCCGCTTACGGCTAAGGTTACGGCGATAGGCGCCTTGGCGTATTGGATATTGCCAATCGATCTTATTCCCGATTTTTTGCCGGTAGCCGGCTTTGTTGATGATGCAACAGCCGTGTTGATTGCATACAAGGCTATCAGCGGTCAAATAACCGATGATCATCGTGAGAAGGCGGAGCGGTTTTTCGTTTTAAACAAAAATGTTAAATTGATCAATCAGCAGCAGGAGTAAGGCGAAACAAGAACGAGAGGATCGGCCGGGAGCGAAATGCTCTGAAGACCGATCCTCTTGTTGTTCCCATAGCTGCTCATGAATCGAACATCTTTTAAATGACTGTTCAATTTGAATAGATCTGTTTAGAACAAGCTCCAGTCAAACTCTTGGGATATGGCTTCCAGAAGTGCGACGCCGGCAATGCTGTTTCCTTTCCGGTTCAAGGACGGACCAACTAGCCCGATGCCGTACCGGCCTGGAACCATCGTTAAGATGCCGCCGGATACGCCGCTTTTGGCAGGCAGGCCGACTTGGATGGCAAACTCTCCAGATGCGTTATACATGCCGCAAGTGATCATGAACGTTTTGGCGATTTGAACGTAGCGGCGGGGAATGAGCTCTTCTCCGTTCAGCGGGTTTTTACCGTTATGCGCAAGCACCAAAGCCATTTGCGCCAAATCAGCGCATGTCACGCTTACGGAGCAGTGACGGAAATAAACGTCGAGGACATCCTCTACCTGTCCCTGCAGCACTCCGTTATCTTTTAGAAAATAAGCCATCGACCGGTTTAGATTAGCCGTATCTTTCTCGGAGCGGTATACGTCAAGATCATAGCTCAGCGAGCTATTATTAGAAAGTTGACGAAGGAAACCCAGTACGCGAGCCGATTTTTCCGCTGGATTGCTGCCGGCTATCAACGATGAAATGGCAATTGCGCCCGCGTTAATAAGGGGATTAAAAGGAATCCCCGGCTGCACGAGTTCAAGCTTAAGCATGGAGTTGAAATTGTCGCCGGTAGGCTCCATGCCGACTTTATCAAACACTACGTCCTCGCCATTGTCCATAAGCGCGAGAATGAGCGTGAATACTTTGGAAATACTTTGCATCGTGAAGGATAGCCCGGTATCGCCGGCCGAGGCCGATTGTCCTTGCACATCCATGATATGAATACCTAATGCACCTATAGGCGAATTCGACAATTCGGGAATATAGGAAGCTACCTTGCCGTACCCGCATTGCTGCCGGCTCGATTCTAGCCACTGAGGCAGAAGCGCTTGGATACGGTCCATTTCTGTTAAAGACATTTTGATGCTCCCTCCTCCGGATCGTTGATGCATGATCTATATATGTGGCGTTGCTGCTTTTAGTTTATAACATTTGCAAAGCAGGATAAAGTTGGTTCATATGATTATTTAGTAAGAGACAAAGGTTAATATATAGGTTTTACATGCTGCAAAATGTTATTAAAAAATGTTTTAAACTTTTTTTGAATAAAAGCTTGACCAATTAGACGATAGCATGGTATATTCTAATTCCGGCCGAGAGAAACACGCGGACGACAAGCAAAACAAGCAACACAAACGAAAGAATAGATTGCTCTTTGAAAACTGAACAACGAGTAATAACTGCCTCGCAAATCCTTCGGGATAAGCGAAAAAGCGATAACAAGTAATGAGCAAGTCAAACACCAATTTGGAGAGTTTGATCCTGGCTCAGGAC
>DATJKM010000107.1:0-11499 GCA_035491515.1 Candidatus Udaeobacter sp.
TGCACACTATTCTCGCCTAAGTGAATGCCGAGCACCGAAGCATTGGCCAAATGACGGCTCTGCACTGCCTCATCGGCGATTTGCTTAGACTGGACAGCGCCGGCAGATAACTTTTCAGTCTTAATTAATCCATCCTGCAGCGCTTCGGTTCCTACCGATTGGGCAATCAAATGATTAGACCCAATGATACGATTCTGTAAATGCGATGAATCAATCGCGCCAAGCCCAATGTGCCTAGACACGACAGACCCATCCGAAAAATGCTCCGATTGCACTGCATTCGGTGCAATTTTGGAGCTTATTACGCTTCCGTCCGCAAGCTTAGAAGATAATACACTTAAATCAGAAAGTTTATCTGAAGTAACGGATTCCGGAGACAGCTTAAGTGAATTAACGATATGATCGGCCAAATGATGTGAAAATACGACTCCTGGAGCGATATAACGTTCCGTTACTGCGCCAAAAGCCAGCTTATTGCTCGTTACCGAGCCATCCTGCAGCTTCTCCGTATCTACTGCGTCATTTGCCAAATGGCAATTGTCTATAATTCCAAGCTGCAAATGCTCCCCGCTCACAGCATTCGGTGAAATTGACGCTTCCGTTACAGCACCATCCGAAAAATGATACGCCCTCAGCGCTTCCGGAGCTATTTTCTGAAACGTAATAATCTCATCCTGCAAATGTCTGGATTCAACTGATCCATTCGCCAAAATGGATGCCGTCACCGCGCCTTCGGTTAACTTATTTTTAGTGACTGACTCATCTGCTAATTGCGACGTGCCGACAGCTGAATGAACGATATGTTCCTTCCTGACGGATTGAAGAGCAAGCTTAGCCTCATTAATAATTCCATCCTGCACATGCTCTCTCATTATTGCATTCGGTGCAAGCTGCTCCATTGTTACCGAATCGGCTGCCAGATGCCACTGCAGCACTTGAGCTTCGGCTATTTTGTCTGAAGTGACGCTGAAACGTCCCAGATGACGGTTTTGTACCGCATCATTAGAAAGCTTTTGCGCGTTCACGCTTTGGTCCGACAGCTTTGATAAAGTAATCGAATGATCGACAATTTTGATCGTCGATACCGATTGGTCAGCCAGCTTCGCGGATGTGACAGAATGGTCAGCGAGATTCCCGCTTTTGATTTGTTCCGCTCCGACGTGGACGCTTTGAACGGCACCCGCTTGCAGGTGCTCCGAAGATACCGAGCCTGCCGCTAAGTTCTTGGCACTGACAGCGTCTGCTTGCAGTTCTCTTGTTCCAATTACTCCCTCGACCAAATGCTCGGCTGCAATTACACCTTCGGCCAGATGTTTTCCCTGAATAGCACCGGGCGCTATGTGTTCTGCAAACAATAAGCCTGGTTTCAAATGAACCGTGTCAACCGCTCCCGGCGCAATCTTCTCGCCCGTTACAGCCTCATCGCGCAGCTTAGAGCGAGTAACGGAACCTTCACCCAGCTTGGAGTTGTTAATGATTTCATTAGTCAAATTTTCAGCCCGGATTGCTCCGCTTTTTATTTTATCCGATGTGATCGACTGATCTGCCAGCAGCTCCGCAGTAATAATAAACGATTTTAGATGTCTGGATTCGATCGAGCCTTCTGCTAACTTGTGAGAGCTTATCGTACGATCAGCCAGCTTCTCTGACGAAATGCTCCCGTCCTGCAGCTTGCTTCCGTAGATGGAGTGATCCAAAATTTTTTCGCCGGATATCGAATTGTTAGTCAAGTGATTACCCGTGATCGACTCCGGAGCGATTTTTGCGGACTTAATGGCGCCGTCTGCAATATGGACAGTATCTACCGCGTAATCTGCAATAACGTCTGAAGTGACAATTCCCGCTCCGAGCTTGCTGCTGTCGATAGCGCCTGATGCAATTTTTTCGGCGGTAACTGCGAAATTGACCAAATCATCCGTATAAATAAACGGAACAGGCCCATCCGGGTCTTTCTTCTCTTCAATCTTCTCCATCTTCTCTTCTTGGCTTATTTCCTCTTCATCAATCACTTCAAATATTTCTACTAATTGAGATGCATCAATCTCGATAAATTCAGGCTGATCATCATCTGACAATTCAGCTTCTTCGCCTCCCGTTCCAGTTTCCGTTCTAGTTCCGCTTTCCGCTTCCGGAGTTGCCATAACTGCATTAATATTCAAAGTTAGGTGATTTTCATCCTGAACTTTTATCGTTCGATTGGCAACCGAATTTTGCGCAGTAACTTTCTTATTCAAATCATCCAGCCACTTTAACTCGGAAGTATTCGGATTATCAACATAAAAAAGCGGCTTTCGCCCTTTCGGGCTCTTTCCTCTGTTGCTTTTTGTCATAGTCCTCTCCTTCTTCCACCTGAAATGTCATAGGTAATATATGCACTTACCCATGGGCTGGCTACTAGGTGTGGAGACAATTATGCATGTACCGTTAAACCAAAAATAAAAACCGCGGGAGCTCACTTGAGCTGCTCTCCGCGGTTTTGGTTTGTAATAAGGTCAATTATTTCGATCTTGACAGCAAGTATAGGAAATAGGGCGCCCCTATAACAGCTACCACGATGCCTGCTGGAATCTCATTCGGCTGGAATGCCCAGCGAGCGAGCGTATCCGCTACAATGATGACCAATGCCCCTACGAAAGCCGACGCCGGTAACAGCACCTGATGCTGCGGACCGACAAGCCTTCTTGCCAAGTGCGGAGCAATGAGTCCAACAAAGCCTATGCCTCCGCCGACGGCGACGCATGAGCCTGCAAGCGCTACGGATGCCGTAAGCAGCCACGCCCTCTCCTTGTTCACCTGCGCCCCTAAGCCTATCGCCATTTGATCGCCAAGATTTAAAGCATTTAACGCTTTCGCCTTATACTGCACGAACGGGAAAATAAGGATTAGCCAAGGCAGCAGCGCCAGCACGTACTTCCAGTTCGTGCCCCAAATGCTTCCCGCCATCCACACGGCAAAAAATTGATATTTTTCCGGCGTAAGACGCAGGATCAATATTTGCATCACTGCGCTTATGCCCGCTGCTACTGCGATACCCGCCAATATCATCCGGGTTGGCATTAAGCCGCGATGCCTCTTATAGGAGAGCACAAAAATAAGCAGTGCCGTCAAGGAAGCGCCGAGCAACGCCAGAAACGGCATCAAAAAAATAGAGCCCTTCTCCGTCGTCGGGTAAAAGGAAATGAACAAAATAACGGCAAGTCCCGCCCCCGCGTTAATGCCGAGAAGTCCCGGGTCGGCAAGCGGGTTGCGGGATAAGCCTTGGATAATGCAGCCCGAAACGGCGAAGCCGGCACCAATTAAGATTGAAACGACAATTCGCGGCAAGCGGAAATCAAACAAAATAAGCTCCTGTTTGTCTGTGCCGGCCCCAAATAAGGTTCTGACTACATCGAGCGGCGCTAATCGGATAAAACCTGTATTCATACTAATGATAAAGGATATGACGATCATCGCACTAAGCACCGACATGACAAGAATCGCGCGTTTTTTCCGGCGCTGCTCGGTCGCTGTTATGAATAATGTATCCACGCCTATTCCCCCTTCATTCTAGTTACGAGATAAAGGAAGAAAGGAACGCCGATTACCGCAATTATGATGCCAATCGCCACTTCCTGATTCGGAATAACGAGGCGCCCTCCAATATCCGCCAAAACCATGAGCAAGCTGCCGAGGACTGCCGAGCATGGAATGATCCATCTGTAGTCAACGCCAACGAGAAAGCGTGAAATATGAGGGATAATGAGTCCGACAAAACCGATCGAGCCTACGGCCGATACCGAGGTGCCGGCAAGCAATAAGACGATAATTACGCCTGCCGCCTTCACCAAGCCCGTACGCTGGCCAAGCCCTGCGGCAACGTCATCGCCTAAGCTGAGCAGCGTAATCGAACGGGACAGCGCAATAGCGCCAAGCAAGCCGCCGATTACCCACGGAGAAACGATTTCAATTTGCAGCCATTTTGTCCCCGCTACGCCGCCGGCATACCAGAAGGCCAAATCCTGGCCAATTTTGAAATAGATCGCAATTCCTTCAGTAAGAGCAAGCAGCAGAGCCCCTACGGCTGCGCCGGCTAACGTAAGCCGGACGGGCGTCAAGCCGCCCTTTGCAAGCGAGCCGATTCCGTATACAAGCCCCATCGAAACAGCTGCACCGGCAAAGCATATAAACATCAGCCCTAAGTAAGATATCGATGGAAAAAAAGCAAAGCAAAGCGCCAGCATGAAGCCCGCGCCTGCGTTAATGCCAAGCAAGCTCGAATCCGCGAGCGGATTTCGAGTCATCCCCTGCATAACAGAGCCTGCAACAGCGAATGCGGCGCCTACCAAGGCCGCCGCAATCGCACGCGGCATCCGAAGCTCTTTAATAATCTGATGCTGAATTTGATCCGCATTAAAGTGGAAAACGGCTTCCCAAACCGTGGATAAGCTAATATCCGCCGCTCCGACAGATATCGATAAAGCCAAGGACAAGATCAGTGCAGCTATCCCGCCAAACAAAATAACCGTGGCCATCAGAGGCCGTGTACGCAGCTTCGTGCCTGCCGCTGCTTTCACGTTTAATGAAGAAGACATCTTCTAACTACCCTTCTGTATGTATACTGTTGCATTGATAACGATTCTCGTTTTCAATATAGCAGATTATTTATACATTTTCAATGCTAAAATTCAATCATTTCATGGCAGTGGTGCAAACAAAATGCCGCCAGCGATCATGTCCAACTGACATGATCACTGACGGCATTTCTTCTAAATTATTCCAACAATCGGTTGTATGTCCCGGCAGCGCTAGCTATAGATACTGCTTCCTGCCGCTTTAAACGCATCCGACTTTTCCTTCATCCCCGCTTCAATCGCATCTGTCGTTTCCATGTCGTTTTGCGCAGCGTATTCCCTAATATCCTGGGTAATTCGCATACTGCAAAACTTAGGACCGCACATGGAACAGAAATGTGCCGATTTTGCCGCATCCGCCGGGAGCGTTTCATCGTGATACGCCATTGCGCGCTCAGGATCAAGCGATAGATGGAACTGGTCGCGCCAGCGGAATTCGAATCGCGCCTTGGACAACGCATCGTCACGGTATTTAGCCCGTGGATGGCCCTTCGCCAAGTCGGCAGCATGAGCTGCGATTTTGTAAGTAATAACGCCTTCTTTCACATCTTCCTTATTCGGTAGCCCCAGATGCTCCTTCGGCGTTACGTAGCAAAGCATAGCCGTACCGAACCAACCGATCATTGCGGCTCCGATAGCCGATGTAATATGGTCATAGCCCGGTGCAATATCTGTCGTAAGCGGCCCTAATGTGTAAAAAGGAGCTTCATCGCAAACTTCCAGCTGACGGTCCATATTTTCTTTTATGAGATGCATCGGCACATGACCCGGGCCTTCGATCATAACCTGTACGTCATGCTTCCAAGCGATTTTCGTCAGTTCGCCCAGCGTATCAAGCTCGGCAAATTGTGCTGCATCATTCGCATCGGCAATCGAACCCGGTCTCAAACCGTCGCCCAAAGAGAACGAGACGTCATATGCCTTCATAATCTCGCAAATCTCTTCGAAATGCGTATATAAGAAGTTTTCCTTATGGTGAGCCAGGCACCACGCGGCCATAATTGATCCGCCCCGCGAGACAATACCGGTAACGCGTTTAGCTGTGAGCGGTATGTAACGCAGAAGTACGCCCGCATGAATGGTGAAATAATCGACGCCTTGTTCCGCTTGCTCGATAAGCGTATCGCGGAATACTTCCCAGCTGAGATCCTCCGCTTTGCCGTTTACCTTCTCCAGCGCTTGATAGATCGGCACCGTTCCAACCGGAACCGGAGAATTACGGATGATCCATTCGCGCGTCGTGTGAATATTTTTGCCCGTGGACAAATCCATAATCGTATCGGCTCCCCAGCGGGTAGCCCACGTCATTTTCTCCACTTCCTCTTCGATCGAGGACGCAACGGCAGAATTACCGATATTCGCATTGATTTTTACGTGAAAATGACGTCCGATAATCATCGGCTCGCTCTCCGGATGATTGATGTTTGTCGGGATAATCGCACGCCCGGCTGCGATCTCGCTGCGTACAAACTCCGCGTCCATTCCTTCGCGAATCGCGATGTATTCCATCTCCGAGGTAATAATTCCCTTACGGGCGTAATGAAGCTGCGTCACATTTTGTCCCGCTTTTGCCCGCAACGGCTGTCTCATCAGGCCAGGAAACCGCTCGGCGCCCCGTTGATTTGCCTTTTCCTCTGTCAAAAATCCGTTATCCTCAGGCTTTATTTCCCGGCCTCCATAATGCTCCACATCGCCGCGTTCGTTAATCCATTCGCTGCGAAGGTTCGGCAATCCGCGCCGCACATCTGCTGTATAGCTTTCATCGGTATAAGGGCCGCTTGCATCATAAACTCTTATCGGTTCGTTCGGCAGCTCTTCGCCATTTCTTCCCGAACTTGCCTCCAAAGCAATTTCTCTCATTGGTACACGGATACTTTCCTTCGAGCCAGTTACATACACTTTCCGGCTGCCCGGAAGCGGAGTCGTAATAATCGGCATATCAAAAACCTCCCAATTTGGTATATGTAGAATATCTCCTTGAGGCATACGCGAGCTTATAAGAAAGTTTAAAGCACCGCTTTAATACACTGCATGAGTGGTACATGCAATATAGTCGCTGGAGCGTGTAGTCTTATATAACAAAAAAACCGCTCCAGCGAAGGAGCGGTCGAAGTGTGTCGTCAGGCGCATGTCATCAGGCCGGGGTTTCCCTCCGGATAGATGAGGCTTCAAAAGTCATGCTTATTTCAGCTGACGCTTCAGCTGAATTCGGCATAGCTCTCACGCGCAATTGCATAAACGCACAATCCCACTTTCCTACGCTGGCATAACCCAGATCAGGTTCAAAGGGACCAAAGCGAATCGCTTTATCTCAGCCGTGACGGCGCCCCTAGTGGATTTCCTTGTTTGACTATAACGTTTAGAGATGAAAGATGTCAACCCTTTATTACCATCAGCCGGAAAAATAGGTCCCGCTAAAGGCCGCTTTCCTTCATCAACTTCACCCAACGATCTGCCGTATGCCGCCATGTGAACGTCTGCTCGACCCGCTCGCGGCTATTCCTGCCGAGCTTCTGCCGCAGCTGCTTATCACGCAGCAGCAAATCCAGTTTTTCCTTCAGCTCCGATTCAACCTTAGCCGGATTAACCAAATAGCCTGTTATGCCGTTACGGATAATTTCCTTCATTCCGCCTGCTCGCGTCGCTACAACAGGTACGCCGCAGGACATCGCCTCCACATTAACGAGGCCAAACGCCTCGCGCTGTCCGGACGGAACGACCGCTACGTCAGCAACGAGCATCCAGCCCGGCACCTCGGTATGCGGTACGTAAGGCACAAAACGAACATGGCCCGGGCTTTTGCGTCCCAGCTTTTCGAGCGTGCGGACATAGGCGGTTTTGCGATGCGAACCGTAAAACGGGCTGCCGACGATTACGACGACAAGATTGGGATTGCTTTTGGCAAGCTGCGGCACGATTTTCAACAAATGGTGAACGCCCTTAAGCGGAATGAGCCGTCCCATGAACAGCACTACCTTTTTGCCGCTCAAGCCCCTTTTTTTACGCAAATCCTCCCTTTTTGCTGCACCTTCAGCGGAATACTGCGATGGAAATCGAGCGATTTCGACCCCAGGATAGATCACTCGCAGATTAGACGCAACCTCTGGCGCTTTAGACATAATGATCCGCCTAAGAAACTCGCTATTTACAATGATTTTATCCGCTGCCTGCAGGCACTTATGGAGATGGTCGGGCGATATATACTTTGGGGATATGAAAGTTGATGAATGCAAATAAAGCCAGACACGTTTGCCTGGGTTCATTCGCTTCATCGTCAGCACAAATTGCGGGCGGTTCTCGACGTCAATGACGTGAGGAGAAAACTGCCGCACCGCCTGTCCTACATTCTGAATATATCGCTGTATGCTGCCGGTTGGAAACCGTTCGCAAAATACACCGTTAAACGATCCCCGACGGGGCAGCCGCTTACTTAATTTTCCGAAAATACGCGGTTCTGCGTAAGGTTTCAGCAGTGGAGCAAACTTCTCTATTACACGCTCTACGGAGCTGCTTCCTGATGATGGAATCGGGAAAGAGCCCGGCGTCACAATCGCCATTTTGATTGGTGCCATCTATTCGGATGCCTCCTACATGATCTGCTATTTTGCAGTATCATACGCGAAGGGAAATGACTTTGACACGGCCTTGCAAGCTTACAGCTTGAATTTCATCTGGAATAATCCGGCCTTACGTGCCGCCATATATATAATAACGACCAGCGGCCCGATGAATACACCTATTACGCCAACCAGCTTGAAGCCTACATATAAGCTTATGAGTGCTGACAAAGAGCCGATACCAACGGAATCGCCGAGAATTTTCGGCTCAACGATGCGACGGAATACGGTAATGACGAGAAACAGCACGATAAGCCCGACGCCCACATATAAGTTACCCGTAAGCATCAAATAGCCTCCCCACGGTACTAGCACAGAGCCTGTTCCAAGAATCGGCATAATATCAACGATAATAATAAGCAGCGCGATCGCCAGCGGATATTTCACGTTAAGCACCAGCAGGCCAATTAAAGAAATGATATATGTAAGTGCACTCAAAATGAATTGCGAACGCAAGAAGCCGAAAATCGATTTCTTGAGATTGTTCAGCAAATCATTTACCTGCGGCTGCGACTTCTCCTCAAACAATGACAATACGGTGGCCTTCATCGTATTCAGGCTAAAGCTCATCATGTAGACCGCTACCAAAAAGACGATAAAGAAGATGAACATCCCTGGAATGCTTGAGGCGAGGGCAATGACCGTGTTCGATAAGGTGCCCACCATTTTAGTCAGCGCGCTCGTTAGACCCATTAACCAATTTTCCAGCGTTTGTATCGCATCGGGCGGGAAGTTTTGATATAACGATTGCGCCTGAAGCATAAGATCGTCAACCAAAGTATTGGCATTTTCGAAGTAGTTCGGCACTTTTTTGAAGAAGGCGATCAGCTCAGCCACAACTTTGACGCCAAGCAAGGCGATTAAGCCAATAAGTATAATTGTGAAGAGGCTGCTTGATATGGTGGCCGCCAATAGCCGATTCATTTGGAACTTCTTCATGAAAAGCTGGTTAAGCGGCTCTAGAGAAATAGCTACAACAAGCGCAAGCAGGAATGGAGCCCCAACCGTAAAAAACAAGTAGAGCAGCAGTAATCCTAATGCGATAAAGATGATTGTCTTGATAGACAACAGCTTCTCCTCCTCTCTAATAGTTTATATGCGCATTATTCCGCTATTAAGCCTGAACATACCGTTTACCGTCACTAATCAAGCATCGCGTTCCGCTCATGGAAATTAACGTCCTTGTAGTACATATCTTTTACCAGCAGGTTCGGTCCGCAGCATGCCGCGGCCGGGCAATGGCAATTCACGCTTTGCGCGAGAGAATGGTCCAGCCAATTATCGAATAAATCTTCCAGCTTAGACGAACTGATGTTGCCGAAAGCCGGTACGTCCGAAAAATCCGTTACAAAAACGTCACCTGTAAACAAATTAACGTTTAACCGGTTGCGGCCGTCAGGATCATTTCGAACCGACACATTCGGCTCATTCGCTAATCTTCTTAGCAGCATACGCTCGGATAGATTATCGCTGCATTGGTAGAATGGCAATGTTCCGAACAGCATCCATACCGATTTGTCTCTTGCCAGAAGCAAACGATTGATAGCCTCAAGCATTTGTTCCCGCGAGAGCACCGGCAAATCCTTCGCGAAGGAGCTTGGATACATCGGATGCACCTCATGCCGCTGACAGCCCATTTCAACGATCAACTTATGAATCTCATCGATCTTGTCATGCGTTCTGTAATTGATCATGGACTCCGCAGAAACAAGTACGCCAGTCTCGCTTAAGCGACGCGCATTCTCGATCATTCTCTCGTAAAGCTTGGTCGCCGCTTCAAGGGACACATGATGTCCCGCTTTCGCAAATCCGATTTGGTGAAAATCTTCCGGCGACGTATAGTTAAACGAAATATGCATGACGTCGAGATACGGGGCTAGCTGCTCATAACGGCTATAAGGGAGTGTCACGTTCGAATTAATTTGCGAGCGAATGCCCCGGCTGCGGGCGTATTGAAGCAGCGGTACCATATAGTCGCGCACCGTTCGATCGGAGAAGGAGGGCTCCCCCCCTGTTATGCTGATCGTCTCGAGATGCTCCACTTCATCCAGCCGGTCCAGCATCTGCTTAAGCGGCAGCTTGGCAGGTTCGGATATTACGAGTGTGTCCCCAACCGCGCAATGCTCGCACCGCATATTGCACAGGTTGGAAACGGTCATTTCCACGCTTGTCAGACGATGTCTTCCATATTTCTGCAGCGAACGAATCGGATCCCACGGATCATTCGCCTTCGATAAATCGGATAACGGTCTTCTTGTTTGTTGCAAATCTATTGTATTCATTTTTTTCAGCACCTGACTTATTATCTGGAATGAAACATTCTTTATTTATTGTAATGCGCGGCTGCAAAGTAAGCAAATAAATCGACAAAAAAAGAGCAAAAAGGAGCCTCATCGGCTCCCAAGCTTAACATTTGTTAAATGCCCGCTGCATGCTGCACTTCATTAGAGTCATCATTCACGCTGACGATCATCGTCGTAAGGTGCTTCGACAAGTCAATTTCATAAGGCGATTTAAGCTCCTCGCCCGCTTCATTGTACAAGATGCGGATAATCGGCCTATGCGGATAGGAGTGATTTAGGTCCGCTACAATACCCGATTCTCCCGTATGCAGCTTAACCGTTATCCCGATTGGATAAATAGCTACCTTGTCGCGGAACAGCTGAAGCATCTTTTGCTCATACAGCGTTCCTGTCCCTGCATACAGCCGCTCAATCGCATGATGCGGCAGTATTGGCGCGCTATAGACACGGTTTGTCGTCATCGCGTCGTACGAATCTACTAGACCGATCCACTTGGCATAATCATGAATCTCATTGCCCTTAATACCGCGCGGATAGCCGCTTCCGTCAATCCGCTCATGATGCTGGAATGCGCAGTGAGCTACCAGCAGCGGCAGGTTGGGCTCATCCTTCAGCAGCTCGTAGCCGATTCTGGCATGCTGCTTCATCGCTTCGTATTCCTCTTTCGTGAGAGAGCCGGGCTTCCTCAGCACCTCGGTCGCAATTTGCGTTTTGCCGATATCATGCAGAAGCGCACCCATGCCGAGCGTCGTCAGTTCCTCTCTCGAGTAGCCGTTCGACATGCCGAGCAGCGTCGTGTAGACGCAGACGTTCAAAGAATGCTGGTACAAATAATAATCGACGGAGCTCATGTCCATCAGCATGATCATCGCATCTTGATGATTGGACAGATCATCGATGATCATATTCATCATTTGCTTAAATGGTTGAGCGATATAGGGATAGGTAACTCCCTTCTTGCGCTTCGGG
>DATJKM010000108.1:0-3859 GCA_035491515.1 Candidatus Udaeobacter sp.
CAGTAAAGCTGAATCTCATACCATTTTGAATTCACCATAAATCGCGACAGCAGCCACGCATAGACGAGAATAGCTGCCAGCCAACCGCATAAATGGAGCACAGGAATGCGAGCCGCTATACCATAGACCACCCAAAAAAGCGAGCAAAAGGCAAGCAGAGCAGTTTTCCAGCCCCATTGATCGATATCATGCACATTCAGCATGTACAATCCGCCGCCAAGGAGAAGGAGCATGCCAGTGCTTGTTACCGCCAGTCCTGCCGCCTCGTTACGAACCCGAAGACGCTGACCGATCCTTAGAAAAACAGCCACTGCACTGACAACGACCGCCATTTGCAATAAGGGATGAAATTCGTTAAAATAAAGCACAACAAAGGAAATTAAGGTAAAAGTTCCAAATGTAAGCAGCCATTGCGCGCCCGTTGCCCGCTGTACAGCAGCAATTGCTTTTCCTACTGTATGATGCTGTTCTTTATTCGTATGGATCGCATCTTGATCAGCATATAAATTCAGCAGAAAGTCACAATACTGATCCGGCAGCAGCTTACTTCGCCGCCAATGATCAATTTCTTTCACGATAATTTGCCGACGATCCTGATTCATAAGATCCCGTTATCCTCTCGGTCTCAGCTTACTTGTTTGCAAGCCATATGTATAAGGTCTGCTTTTTAGAAAAAAGACCTCGCTGCGCGTGCAGAAAGGTCACTATTGTTTAATCATAAAGTTTTATTCGAGGAAATCCTTCAGACGCTTGCTGCGGCTTGGATGACGCAGCTTGCGAAGAGCCTTGGCTTCGATTTGACGAATACGCTCACGCGTTACACCAAATACCTTGCCAACCTCCTCGAGCGTTCTTGTGCGGCCATCATCGAGCCCAAAGCGAAGGCGCAATACATTTTCTTCTCTTTCGGTCAACGTGTCGAGCACATCCTCGAGTTGTTCCTTAAGCAGCTCATAGGCAGCAGCATCAGCCGGAGCCAGCGCTTCTTGATCTTCGATGAAATCTCCAAGATGAGAATCATCTTCTTCCCCGATTGGTGTCTCGAGCGATACAGGCTCTTGTGCGATCTTCATAATCTCGCGAACCTTCTCGGTGCTCAGTTCCATCTCCGCTGCAATTTCCTCCGGCGTCGGTTCCCGGCCAAGCTCCTGGAGCAATTGACGGGATACCCGGATTAATTTATTAATCGTTTCCACCATATGAACCGGAATACGAATCGTACGGGCTTGGTCAGCAATGGCGCGCGTAATGGCTTGACGAATCCACCAAGTTGCATACGTACTAAATTTGAAGCCCTTCTGATGGTCGAACTTCTCAACCGCTTTGATAAGGCCCATGTTCCCCTCTTGAATCAAATCAAGGAACAACATTCCTCGTCCGACATAACGCTTTGCGATACTAACTACGAGCCGCAGGTTTGCTTCCGCAAGTCTCCGTTTTGCTTCCTCATCGCCATTCTCGATTCGCTGTGCAAGCTCAACCTCGTCATCCGCAGAAAGAAGCGGAACTCGGCCGATTTCTTTTAAGTACATCCGTACCGGATCATTAATCTTGATACCCGGCGGCAATGCAAGATCATCATCGAAGTTGAAGTCATCCTGCTCGCGCTCTTGCTCTTCCCCTCCGGCAGCAAGCGGATTTTCTTCGTCATTTTCGTTCAGAACCTCAATCCCAAAATCATCGAGCTGTTCGAAAAATTCATCAATTTGTTCCGGGTCTTGATCGAAAGGAGCCAACTTATCCATAATTTCTTTATACGTCAAAGAAGATCTCTTCTTGCCTTGCTCGATCAGTTGATCCTTCACATGATCCAGTTTTTGTTCGGTATCTAGTTCAGTATGTTGATCATTCGCCATATTCCGACTCCCTCCCCCCTAGAAACGATCGTCCTGTCGCCCTCTAAGCTGTCTCTCTAGGGTTATAATCTCACTTGCTATTTGTGCTGCTGCCAAAAAATTTCCGGTACGCTCTGCACGCACCATCTCTTCCTTCTTACGTTCAATATCCCGATATTGAGGAACTTTTATAATATCCTGGATATAAGCGTCCATCGTTGTTTCATCGAACGGGAAGTCACCGTCCATCATCAGAATAGATGCAGCTGCTCGCTCTAATCGGTCATCGTGCAGTGTTGCAATAAATCGGCTGACATCCGGATCGTAGCCCTGTGCAAAATAAGCGTATAAATAAGCAGCAAGCGCTGCGTGATCCTCTACATTGAACGCATCGCCTAGCCGTTCATGAACCGCTTGCGCCACTTCCCGGTCTCGCATCATAACATGCAGCAACCTTCGTTCCGCATGTGTGTAAGCGGGCATAAGCGTAGGCGGTCCAGACTTTCGGGGCTTTTCATTCCTACCATTATTCCACGAATTGTCGTTATTATCCCCTTGCGGTTTCTTTTTTTGCAGCTCCTGTCTGATTTGATTACAGTCCTGCTTCAAAGCATCAAGGGAGATTTCAAACTCTCGGGAGATTTCCTTTAAGTAGACCTCGCGTTCCGTTGAAGAATCCAGCTCAGCAACAATTTGTACCGCTTCAAGCAGATAGTTCTTTCTGCCTTCTTCTTTTAGCAGTATATGGTTTTTCCTTGAATATATAAGCTTAAATTTTGTAACCGACACCGGTTGATCGATCGTTTCCCGCAAGAAAGCTTCCGGTCCGTACTCACTTATATAATCGTCGGGATCCTTTCCTCTCGGAAGCATCGCCACCGATACTTTCAGGCCTGCGCTCTCAAGCATCGGAATTGATTTGAATGCTGCTGCTTGTCCTGCATCATCACCGTCGTAGCAAACGATGACCTCTTCGGCTTGCCGTTTAAGAATGGCGCAATGTTCATCCGTCAGTGCCGTTCCCATCGTAGCGATACCGTTTTTCACACCAGCGCTCCATGATTTGATGACGTCCATGTAGCCTTCAAACAATACGACTTGCTTGCTCTTGCGGATGGCTGGCCGCGCATAATGCAAGTTGTATAGTGTCCTGCTCTTCGCAAACAACATCGTCTCTGAGGTGTTCAAGTATTTCGGCTGTCCTTCGCCTATAATGCGACCCGCAAACGCGGTAGCTTTGCCGTCTCGATCCCAAATCGGAAACATGATACGATTGCGAAACCGATCCACATACCCGCTCCCGTCAGATTTTGCCGAAAGCAATCCGCCTTTTTCCATTAGTGCCAGATCAAAGCTGCGATTCGTTAAAAACCGGGCAAGCAAGTCCCACTCTTCCGGGGCATATCCGAGCATAAAATGATCAATCAGCTTGTCACTCAGACCCCGCTCCCGCAAATATTGCTTTGCAGCCTGCCCTTGCTTCGTGTTGTTCAGCACATGATGGTAAAGCTTGATCGTTAGCTCATGCGCTTCAATGATCTTGGCCCGGTCCGCGTCATGCGGCGTAGATTTATTCTCCCCTTGCGAAGCCCATGTCACGGGCATTCCTGCATCCATTGCCAGCATTCGAACGGCTTCAGGAAATGAATAGCCTTCCATTTCCTCAACAAAACGAATAACGTTGCCGCCCTTGCCGCAGCCGTAGCAATGGTAAATTTGGAGCTCCGGCGTGACCGTAAACGAGGGAGTCTTCTCCGAATGGAACGGACATAACCCCTTCATATATTTGCCGTGCTTCGTGAGATGAACATATTTCCCGACCGTCTCTACGATGTCATAATGCTTTCGTACCGCATCAATGACCTCTTCCGGTATTTTATTACCGTATGTCATCGTTCATCACCTTCATCCTAGTAACACGTAAATAATATTCGCTATACTTCATGGTTCTCCTGCTCATTTCGCAAAACTTTTGTCAACTTTTGTTGAAAACGACTGCGATCGTCATTATTCATCGCTTTCGG
>DATJKM010000109.1:0-4085 GCA_035491515.1 Candidatus Udaeobacter sp.
ACTCGTTACTATAACGTCTGGCCGAGAGGAAGGGCATACAGCGGTCGTCTGCTTACAGAATGGTACCGGTCACTTGGAACGCATTCACAGCAGGCTTCCGAAAATACCGCTGTTTGCCGCTGTGACGACCGAAGGAGCTAAGCGGCTCGATTCGCGTTCGGTTGAGCATACGGGCAAGGGACAGCTGTGGCTGGGAGAATGGACAGGAAATGGGCGTAAACAAGATCAATCTCTTGATATCCCGCAAAAAATGTTGGTTTCTATGCTGCAATCGGCAGGATTTACCTCTTATCTGTCGAATGATTTGGATAATCGAATTTTTAATAAATTACTTATTAATGCGGTTGTCAACCCGTTAACGGCGATCTTTGATGTAGAGAACGGAGAGCTGCCTTCTCATCCCACCCGCTTAAAGCTGATGCGGGATTTATACGCGGAAACCGAGATGGTTCTCGTGAAGGCGGGAATGAGCATGCCGGAGGATGGTTTGCAGCTTATTCTCGATGTTTGCAAGCAAACCAGCCGTAATATTTCGTCGATGCTAAGCGATATTCGAGCAGGCAGGGCTACTGAAATTGACGCAATTAATGGCGGTGTTGCAAAGCTGGCCGAAAAACATGGGCTGCAAGCGCCGCTAAACCAAGCAATTACGGAACTAGTTAAAGCGCTGCATCCGAAGCCGAATATGAGGGAGTGAAGGACGATGGAGATGATTTGGGAAAGCATCAAACATGCGTACGCTTTTTTGGCGGTTATTCCAATCATACCATTTGCAATCATATTATTCGGATACGGGGCGTTCATTCAGGACCGGAAGAAAGCGTTCCGGTTGGCCATGGATATTACGACAGCTTTATTAATTGGATGCGTAGCTGTATTGTTCGATAGTCTGTTCAGCAGCAAATTCGGTATATACGGTATCTTGCTATTTATGCTGCTTGGCGGCGGACTGCTGGGAAATGCTCAATTCCGCAAGCGCGGCGCCATTGATGCCAAAAAGATTTTTCGAACGGTTTGGCGGCTTAGCTTTTTTACGATGAGCCTGCTGTATATCGTCTTTATGTGCATCGGCATTGGCAAGATGGTGCTGACCGCATAACTTGAGATGCATATCGTGAAACGCCTCCATAATTGAGAGGCGTTTTTATTTTGACGGACGGCTTCACCTTTGTGTACAATTATGTAGCTGGTTTTTATAAATGATTAGCCGCTTTTGCGGCTATAAAGCAGGAGGTTAATGGCTGCGCTATGAGAACAGAAACATATTCATTGGCAAGCGCTCAACCTCTGACAGAGGCTTATATACATCGGTCAGATGACCGCATTGATGCTTTGTACGGCTATCATGCGGGAGCGGAGCAGGATTGGGATAGACGGTTCAAGCGTTTGGCGCTTAGCGGCAACAAGAGAGCGGAGGGTGCCGAGGTTGCGCGCGTGCTCCGTTCCTATAATGAAACGGCTGGCGCTGCTCCAGAAGTATTTGCATCCATTTCAGCGATAGCGGAAGGCGCTCCTGTCGTCGTGGGAGGTCAGCAGGCAGGTTTATGGACCGGGCCGCTGCTCGTCATACATAAAGCGGTATCGATCATCGGAGCTGCAAAGTCGGCTGGCGAGCAGCTTGGGCAAACGGTCGTGCCGGTTTTTTGGGTTGCCGGCGAGGATCATGATTGGGATGAAGCAAACCATGCTTACGTGCTTACTGCGGAGCAGGAGCTGCGCAAGTTATCAGCTGCACGGCCTGAAGGGGCGCGCACATCGGTAAGCC
Organism: Candidatus Udaeobacter sp.; assembly: GCA_035491515.1. Lineage (GTDB taxonomy): Bacteria > Bacillota > Bacilli > Paenibacillales > Paenibacillaceae > Pristimantibacillus. Next base: position 1,766 of record DATJKM010000109.1, read on the forward strand.
GTACGGCAATTACGGCTGAAAGGTGGGCGGAGCTGCTGGCTGAGCTGGAGCAAGCGCTGCCGCATTCCGAGTTTAAGCCTGTACTGCTCGGGGAATTGCGTCAAATGTCGGAGAAGGCGCATTCCTTATCTGATTTCTTCGCAATGATTTTAAGTCATTTATTTGGCCAACAGGGGTTGGTGCTGCTCGATGCCGATCATGAGGACATACGCCGTCTAGAGTCTCCAATGTTCAGGAAGATGATCGAGAGGAACGATGATTTGGAGAAGGCGTATACAGCATCAGCTGCGAAGGTGAAGGAGCTTGGCTACAGCCTTCAAGCGGATGTGACGCCTGGCAGCGCAAACCTCTTTCTCTTTCAACCTTTAAATGGCGATGAAAGAACGCTCCTGCACAAGAAGGACGGCTTGTTTCAAGACCGCAAGGGACAGGTGTCGCTGACGGAGGAACAACTGCTGCAGATCGCGGATGCACAGCCGCAGCAGCTCAGTAATAACGTCCTGACAAGACCGCTCATGCAGGATTATTTGTTCCCTGTCCTTGCAACCGTGCTTGGTCCGGGCGAAATCGCTTATTGGGCGTTGACCGGAGAAGCTTTCCGCTCGCTTGGCATGGAAATGCCGATTATCGTGCCCCGTATGTCTTATACGTTAATCGAAGGCACAGTAGCCAAGCATATGGGCAAGTACGAGCTTTCCTTCGCGGATGTCATGGAGCGTTTCGAGGAGCGCAAGGGACAATGGCTGAAGGAGCAAGACGGGCTGTCCATCGAACAGCAATTTGCGGATGCGAGGCAGACGTTCGAACAGCATTATAAACCGCTGCTTGAGCTAGCAGCGTCGGTTCAGCCCTCGCTCTCTAAGCTGGGCGATACGAATCTGCAAAAAATTGCAGAGCAAATCAATTACATGGGCTCGAAGACTGTTGATGCCTTCAATAAGCAATTCGAAGCGTCTACCCGTCAGCTTGACCGTATCCATCTTTCGATCAAGCCTCTCGGAAAGCCGCAAGAACGCGTGCTTAACATGACGGCATATTGGAACCGCTATAGCTTAGGCTGGCTGGAGAAGCTGCTTGAAGCGCCATACAGCCGCACGGGCGGACACGAAATCGTGTATTTATAAATAATAGGAGGTATATAGGATGAGTACAGCAGATAAAAGCATCGTTGCCGATATGTCGCTCGCACCTGAAGGACATTTAAAGATTGATTGGGTAGCCGCGCATATGCCGGTTTTGAATACGATTCGTGCGCAATTCGAGAAGGAGCAGCCTTTTAAAGGGCTAAAGGTGACGATTGCTCTGCATTTGGAGGCGAAAACAGCCTATTTGGCGAAAGTTGTCAAAGCGGGCGGCGCAGAAGTAACGATTACGGGCAGCAACCCTTTATCGACGCAGGACGATGTATGTGCCGCGCTTGTGGAGGATGGCATTACCGTTTTTGCCAAATACAATCCAAGCCCGGAAGAATTTAAGGCGCTTAACGTAAAGGCGCTTGAGTGGAAGCCTGATCTTATGATAGATGATGGCGGAGATCTTGCGACGATTCTAAATTCGGAACATCCTGAGCTCGGCGAAAATCTGCGCGGCGGAGCGGAAGAAACGACAACCGGGATCATCAGATTGAAAGCGATGGAGAAAGACGGCTCCTTGAAATTCCCGATGGTAGCCGTTAATGATGCATATTGTAAGCATCTGTTCGATAACCGCTACGGCACGGGGCAATCCGTATGGGACGGTATTAACCGGACGACAAACCTGATGGTAGCCGGTAAAACGGTTGTCGTTGTCGGCTACGGCTGGTGCGGCAAAGGCGTTGCGATGCGCGCGAAGGGCCTCGGAGCCAATGTCGTGGTAACCGAAATCGATGCGATCAAAGCGGTAGAAGCCTATATGGACGGTTTTGCAGTTATGCCGATGATCGAGGCGGCTAAGATCGGAGAGTTTTTCGTGACCGTTACGGGCAACCGTGATGTTATCCGCAAAGAGCACTACGAGGTTATGAAAGACGGAGCGATTATTTCCAACGCGGGGCACTTTGACGTTGAAGCGAATAAACCGGAGCTTGCCGCATTGTCGTCAAGCGTACGGACGGTAAGGCGCAACATCGAGGAATATAAGCTGCAGGACGGACGCAGCATTTACTTGCTGGCAGAAGGACGTCTGGTCAACTTGGCAGCCGGTGACGGACATCCGGCGGAAATTATGGATATGACGTTCGCGCTCCAAGCGGTAGCTTTAAAATACGTCAACGAGCAGTACAAATCGATTGGCGCTAAAGTCGTTAATGTGCCATATGAGCTTGATGAGCAGGTAGCGC
>DATJKM010000110.1:0-4028 GCA_035491515.1 Candidatus Udaeobacter sp.
AGAAAAATAATGAAAATAATAGGAACATTCAACTCCGCTAGACGCCCCATTCGTTCCACCCCTGCATAACAAATGTAGGACACTAGGATCTGGAACAGAGCCATTGTTATCCCGATTGGAGTTTTCGGAAGCAGAAACGTATTCGTTAGTTCTCCGATGTCACGCAAATCCCGTCCGGCTGAATAAATAAAAATAAAAACATAAGCCACACATAGGATCGATCCGATAAATCGTCCGAATGAGACCATTAATAATCCAGACCAATTCTTGTCTGCATGCGTTTCATAAAGTTTCGAATATAACCAAAGGAGGGCGGCGCCAAGAAAAGTGCTGATGAAAGCGGTAATCCATGCGTCCTGCTTAGCAGTGCTTGCAATACCGAAGACAACGCTGGTTCCCAATAAAAACAGAAGCAAGAGGCCATACAACTGCCATGTGGATAAGGTCTTCACATACATCATCCTTTTTTGTATTATTGTTCCATTTCATTCATTTTTAATGTATGCTCCTCAAAATTATATTTCCATCTTACGGTTCAATTGAGGAAACGAACGATCCTTCGTTTTTGAAAAGCAAAAAGCCGTCCCGAGAGGTCTATCAACCTGTCGGGACGGCTTTTTCGTAGGAATGATTGCGTGTTACCAGCAATGTTCAGTCAAACCATTTCGATCAAAAACCGCCGCATCAGGCGCATTCAGCAATCTTTCAGCCCGCCTTAAGTTAAGAATAAGTAAAGGCCAGTACAATAGCTTTTGTAAGCAATAAGGGGCGCTGAACAAGAAAAGAGGTGTGAGATGAACAAGAATCTGAACTACCGCAATGAATTGAAATTTTTCATTAATTATCATCAATACGTCATTATACGCCAAAGACTGAAAGATCTGATGCAGCAAGACGAGCATGTGGGCCCGACAGGCGAATATCATATCCGAAGCTTGTACTTTGATGATATTAATAACAAAGCTCTGCACGAGAAGCTGGGCGGCGTCCGGGATCGGGTTAAATATCGTATCCGCATCTACAACGGCCAAGATAACATCATTCACTTTGAGAAAAAAATTAAATTCAAAGATTATATCGCCAAAGTGAAGGAGCCGCTCACCAGAGACATGTACGACAAGCTGATGGCCGGCGATCACGATGTGCTGAAAGAGCCGGACAAACCGCTTTTGAACGAAATACATGATGAAATGAAGCATAATCTGCTGCGGCCGAAAGTCATCGTCGATTATGTCCGCGAGCCATACGTATGTGAGAACGGCAACGTGCGGATCACGTTCGATAAGGAGCTGCGCACCGGACTGCACGCGGTCGATATTTTTGACGAAAGCCTGGAGCCAATCCGCGCCCTCGATAATGACCTAATCATTCTGGAGGTCAAGTACGATGCGTACATTCCGGCTTATATCAAAATCGCTTTGCAGCTTGAAGGCTTAAACCGGCAATCGGCTTCGAAATACGTCATCTGCCGCAAACATTTGAAATTCAACACTTGGGAGGATTATTAAAATGGAAACGACTACAACCGCTGCCGCAACGACGGAGGCTACGACAAATTTTACCGATATATTAAAAAATTCAGTGCTGGAGAACTTTGCTTCTGACATCAGCCTATCAAAGATTTTAATTACGCTTGGTGTCGCTTTTCTGCTAGGCTTCTTCATTTTCTTGCTTTACAAACGGATATTTAGCGGCGTGCTGTACTCAAAAAGCTTTAACGTTTCACTTATCGGCATGACGATGATTACGGCTGTCGTCATTATTGCCATTAACTCCAACCTCGTGCTGTCGCTCGGTATGGTCGGCGCGCTGTCCATCGTACGTTTTAGAACGCCGATCAAGGATCCAACCGATCTGATCTTCCTCTTCTGGGCTGCGGTTGCAGGTATCGTAACGGGCGCGGGCTTCTTCCTACTTGCGGTAATCGGTTCTGTCGTCGTCGGCCTTATTCTCTTCTTCTTCGTCAAAGGCGGTTCCGTTGAAACGCCATACCTGCTCGTCGTTAACTGCGAAAGCGATGCAACCGAGCAGCTGGTTCACAAGCAAGTCGGTACATTAGTGAAGCGTTACAATGTGAAGCAAAAAACGGTGACGCAAGGCAATATTGAAATGACGCTTGAAATTCGTCTGCGCGACGAAACCGGCCGTTTCGTTAACCAATTGACAGAGCTGGCAGGCGTTCGCAATGCGGTGCTCATTAGCTACAGCGGGGATTATGTTTCCTAAAATTCGGGAGGTGCTCAAATGAAAGCGAAGACGCATGCGGTCTTGCTATGCTTTTGCTCCATTCTCCTGATTATCGGATTGACCGGATGTGCCGTAGGCGGTACATCCTTCAGCCTCACTAGCTCGGGAATGGCAACGAGCGCAAGCGAGAAATCAGCGGATGAGCAAAAGCTCGATGAAACGGTATTTCCAAAGGATAAAATAGTTGATGTCAAAATCACGATTGATGAATCCGAGTTCCAAGAGCTGCTGGATAATGCCAGCGCCGAGGAATACAAAGAAGCAAATGTTGAATATAACGGGCAAACCTTTAAAAATGTCGGCATACGCGCAAAGGGCAATCTCAGTCTGAGAAGCGTAGTCAATATGCCAGACTCTGACAGATACAGTTTCAAAATATCGTTTGACGAATATGTAAGCCAGACGTTAGAAGGAATAACAAAAATCAACTTAAACAATAATTACAGCGATGCATCGTATATGAGAGAGTTTCTTTCTTACGAACTAGCGGAAGAGATGGGTCTTCCAACTCCTAAATATTCATACGTAAACGTTTATGTTAATGATGAACTATGGGGCTTCTATTTGGCCGTTGAGCAAATCGGAGATTCTTATCTGAAGCGTAATTTCGACAATGCGTACGGCGCGCTTTACAAAGCGAACGGCGGAACCGGCAGCGAGCTGAACTGGCTGGAAACAATCAAATCCTATACGGGGCTCGACCTGAAATCCGACAAATCCAATGACGATATTCTGCTCGATATGTTAGATAAGCTGAACAACGGAACAGACGTTGCGAGCATACTTGATGTCGATGAAGCATTAAGGTTTATCGCTTTAAATGTACTTACCGGCAACATGGACAGCTACTTAGGCCAGAATAAGCATAATTACTATTTGTACGAGGATGACGGCATATTCAATGTATTGCCATGGGATTATAATATGGCCTTCGGAGGCTTGGGAGGAACCGGTCTCTTAATCGATGAACCGACTTCCGGCACTTTAACAGATCGTCCTCTCGTGGCAAAGCTGCTGGCAGTAGATGAATATAAGGAAGCCTATCATAAAATCCTTTCAGAAGCCATTGAAGGCTACTTGTCTGAAGACGAATTGGCAGCGCGAGTGCAAGAAATCCGTAACATGATTTCGGCCTATGTGAAAGCCGACCCTTCAGCCTTCTACACCTATGACGAGTATGAGAAAGGCATCGCTTCCGTTCTGGCGTTTAATACAACGCAAACGACCAGTATCGCACAGCAGCTTGCCGGCACGATTCCTTCCTCCGGCGACGGCTCGGGCAGCGGAAGCAGCGGGATGGGCGGCATGGGCGGCGGTCGCGGCTTCGGCGGCAATCGTCAAAACACCCGGCAAAATGCCGGACAAACCGGCGCAGCCGATCAAAATACTGCTGCGCCGGCAGCACAATCCGGCGAGACGCCTGCGGCGGCTAAAGCGACTGGCGAGCCGGAAGCGCTGAACAATACAGCTGCGGCTGCCGTTCAGAATGTCGATGACATCGGCATTTCGGCGGCAAATCGCCCAGCGGCTCTGAACGGCAGTGACACAGCGGCGACTAATAAATTGGCAGCCCAAGTCGATGCAGGCAACACGGCTTCTGACGGGCAAAATGCGCAAGGCGATGCAGGCAATGCAGCAACCGACGGGCAGAATATGCAAGACGATCCAGGCATGTTCCCCCCTGACGGGCAGATGCCGGACCAACAGGGCGGCATGCAGGGCGGATTCGGCGGCCAACGGCCTGACGGGCAAGGCGGCATGGGCGGCATGGGCGGCGGAGG
>DATJKM010000111.1:0-5489 GCA_035491515.1 Candidatus Udaeobacter sp.
AATTGCCACATCACTTTATTATATTACATATAGCCTTGTTCCTTCAAACTAACAAATTTTCCGTCTCCGATAACCAAATGATCAAGCACTTCTATTCCGACTAGCTGCCCGGCTTCTGCCAGACGCCCCGTTAACGCGATATCCTCCGGGCTAGGCGCGGGATCTCCGCTGGGGTGATTATGAACACAGATGATGGATGCGCTGTTTCGCTGAATAGCTGCACGAAATACTTCGCGAGGGTGGACTAGCGACGCGTTTAGCGTGCCGACTGATAGAGTTTCGCGGGCAATAATATGATTCTTGGTATTGAGAAACAAACAAACGAAGTGCTCCTTCTTCAAATAGCGGAGCTCCTCCATCACATAGTCCGCGGCATCCTGCGGCTTGCGAACGGTAACCGCATCGCTGATCCGGCTCCGCGTAATCCTTCTCCCCAGCTCAATTCCCGCGCGAAGCTGAATCGCTTTGGCAGGGCCTATACCCCGAATGGCTGTCATTTCTTCCATGCTCATATCCATCAAATTACGCAAGCTGCCGCATTGCTTCAGTATTGCTCCTGCCAGATGTACGGCGGATTGCCGCTGCGTGCCTGTTCGCAGCAATATTGCAAGCAACTCGGCATGGCTAAGTGCTTCGGCCCCATATTTCATCATGCGCTCTCTTGGACGTTCTTCATGGGGGACATCACGCAAAATCATAGATTGCGGCTCCATGTCCCAATCCCGCCTTTTCAAAAAAATAGAATGCAATCATATCCTGCCTAAATCATAATAAATCCGATCGAATTGTTTCAAGCACAGCATTAAAAAACCGCAATGTCATAAGAAGCCAGTATGTCCGAAAGCAGTGACAGCGGCAATCCAACGACATTAAAATAACAGCCGTCGATTTGCTCCACAATCGTCGACCCTAGACCTTGAATTCCGTAAGAGCCTGCTTTGTCGCGCGGCTCGCCGGTTGCAACGTACCTTGCGATTTGATCCTCGCTTAGTGACTTCATAATTACCTTAGTCATGCGATGAGCAGTCTTTGCTTCCCCAGTTGATGAATGTACGCATGCTATGCCTGTATACACCTCATGGGCACGCCCTTGAAGCCGTCTAAGCATAGCTTTAGCCTCATCATCATCAGCAGGCTTACCGAGCACGTCGCCATCCAGCACAACAATGGTGTCCGCACCAATGATTAGAGACGATGCAGCCTCCTGCTTTTGCTGCAGCAGCTTTAATGCCGCATTAGCTTTGCGCAGGCTGAGCTGTTCCACGACCTGCACCGGTGACCAGCCTGCTTCAATCGTTTCATCCGTATCTGTAGACAAAATATAAACCGGCAAAGAAAGGTCCAGCGATGCGACCAGTTCTTTCCGGCGCGGTGACGAAGAGGCCAACACAAGCTGGCTTATCGCTTCGTTGCGTGATGTTTTAGATTCCATAAAATAATGGCTGCGCTCCTTCTTGCTTGTTTCCGTTAGTCAATGACCGCCGCTCTACGTTTTGCGGTACAGCCAAATCGCGATTATAACTCCAATCAAGCTGAACAAGCTGAACTGAAGATGAAGCGATAAGTTGAAGCTGAGCACATATAGATCAATGGCAGGAGACCATGATGCTTCGATCGGTTTCGTCAAAAAAGAGATGCCTTGAACTGGAGCCAGCCATCGCGCCACTAGAGCGCCGGCTAATAAGCCAAGAATGATAAAAATGAGAAGAATCCAGCCGTTTTTCTTCATCTTTCAACGCCTCTCGCCATGAAATGACACCTAACACTATTATACGCATGATATCATTCGTTTACAATGCGCTGATGGTCTCAAACCATTCTTTTTGCGTAATGATAGCTTTCATCAGCTGTGTTTGCGTCGACCATAAATAGGTGCGAGACGGTTTTTGATCATACTCAACCATTGATTTTGCTGCCGAATTGATCGCTTGAATGACTTTGTCGAAATAGGTTTTTCCTTCCGTATCCATTATATCTATTCGCACCGTTGCTGCGTTTTCGGTCCATTTTTGATACTCTGACTGCCATGAGGCGGCAGCGGCTTCGCTAATTGAAGACAATGCCGGCTGCTCCAGCTGAGCAAGTGCCAATTCATCCAACATTTGGACGAGCTCCTCAGTCTGCTCGAAGAAGGTTTGCGCTGCAGCTTGGTCGCCTTTAAACGGCATTTTGGCTGGAGTAGCTATACTCACTTCCTTGATGTACAAATCTAAATCCGGCATCATCTCGCGAACCGTCTGCGCTTTGCCGCGATCGCCAGCCATTCCCGCGTATACGCGATAATCGGCAGCACTTGTCATAGCGGCGCCGGCAAGTCCCTTCTCCTCCAGCTGCACAAGTGCGGCATCCCTGCCTTCCGTATTGCTAAAAACGCCGAACTGCAGCAGATAGTATGTCCGGTCCAGCCCTTTGAGGCTAATCATCGCTGTATTCGAATCAGGTTTTGTATCCGGATTATTATTCGCTGCCGGCAGCGTCCCACCACCGTTTTTGCTTCCACTCACATTTGCTCCCGGGCTTGTTTCGCCGGTATCTATATTGCCTGACACGGGCTGCGAATCTGGTTTTTCGCCTGCCCCTCCAGGCCAAATGCTTGCTCCCGTAAATAAAGACAACAGCAAATAACCGAACAACGCTCCCGTAGCGAGCGCAGCCGCGACCGACAAGAACACATTAAACCATGATGGCGCTCCTGCTCTGCGCTTGATACGCGAGTAGTGGAGCTTATTCCTGCTAGATTCGTCATAAACACGCTCATCCATATCAGTCTGAAGAGGCTCCTGCACATCCTCCGCCTTAAAATAGCTTTGTTCGCCAGCAGAGAGATTATTCTCCTGTTTAACGGGAATATCCATTAGATCTGTTTTTGAGCTTTTCGCCTTATCTTTTTGCTTGGCCGGGGCAGCCGAAACCGGTATTGTATCGGTATTTCTTATTAGCTGCTCCAGTGCGCCGATATCCTCCTGGAATGGACTGTTCCAAGGGCTGATTTCGCTGATCGAATACTGCTCCGTAGACGGGTATAGCGGTATTACGTTCATTTTTGCCGGTTTAATAGCAATATTATTATTAGGAGCAGCATGAGTGACATCGTTACCGGCAGAAGACTCCTGCTGTTTGTCAGTGCTGCGGTTTTCTTCGTACATAGATTTACCGTTACGGTCAAAACGATAAGTAATACGGTTTTTGTTATTCATTTCATTCACTCCTTGTCCCGTTCTTCTATTTTTAATCTATGAGACTTTTAAGAGAATTAGACCGGGGCCCGAGCCCTTTGAGGGTTTTCTACCCGGCCTTCAAAGGGGGTTTGAAAAGCGCAAACCATTTCGAATAATTCAAACTCGAAGAACATATTTAAAAGCTTTTCGAACCCACCCAAACCCTCTCTTCCAAGGGAGGTCCCCAAGGGTTGCACCCTCTGGACACCCGCAAATGGACTAACGTAGGAGGCGGACGAGCGCTCGCGAGCTGCGTTTGTGGAGGAGCGCTCCATCCCTCCGGGACACGCTGGAAGTTGGGGAGAGGACTGCAGATGTGCGGGAGCGCTCTGTCTCTGCGAGACACGCTCGACGATGGGGAGAGGACTGCAGATGTGCGGGAGCACTCCGTCCCTGCGGGACACACTCGAAGCTGAAGCCTCCTACTAACGGGATAGATTAATTTTTAATTTCATTTTGCGAGCTTAATTTGGAACTTGTTTATTTTATGTACCGATTAGTAACACTTTTAGAAACTAAACAGCCTTTTTTAATCACAATTTCTGAATTAGAGCATTTAGTTCTACGAAGTGCAGCTAATCGGCCTTTTTGGAAAAGACAACTTGTTTTAAGTAGATCAACTGAAACTAAACCGATTTGCGAGCCATCGCACGAATTCAGAATCACTCAAGCTCAAGCGGAAGGTATCGGGGGCTGGTGCTTCGTTATCGGTGGTTCACGATTGACCCTGCGCTGCTCGCTGGAAGCTGCCGGTAAACTTTACTTACCTCCAGGATCTGACTAACGTTGGCGGTAGTGTGATGCTTAGATGCTAAGTATGAGAAGGAGTGCGCCACAAAAATACACCCCCTAGAATTTCATCGGAATAACCTAGTGGTTTTTCCAATGTATACTCTAAGGGGTGCACTTCATTACGAAAGGCCGGTTATCTAAATGAATTCAATTATTTCGCTTGTGAGATTTCGTTAACGATTGGAGTCAGTGCCTCTCTGATTGGTGTAACTGGACGACCGAGCAGCTTTTCGATATCGTTGCTTTCGATCTCCAGTGCGCCTTCCCGGATGCCTTGCTGGATACCTACGAGAATAGGGATGACGAAATCGGGAACACCCGCGCCTTTCATGATTTCGGCATACTTGGCATCATCGACTTGCTGCACCGGTACTTCTTTGCCTAATACCGATTCAATAACAGACACTAGTTCTTCTTGAGTCATCAGTTTACCCGAAAGCTCGTAAATGGAATTCTCATGCCCATTTCCCGCCAATACCGCTGCAGCTGCCTCCGCGTAATCTTGTCGTGATGCCCAACCTGCCTTGCCGTTTCCAGCAGACGTCACCCACGGCGCTCCTGCCAACACACCTTGAATATTCCCGGTCTCATTCTCCAAGTACCAGTTGTTTCGCAAGAAGGAGTATGGAATGCCCGTTTTGATGATCGCTTCCTCCGTAACACGGTGTACTAGAGCAAGGAACAGCTTGCTTTCACTTGCATTTGCTGCACTGGTATATGCAATAAATCCAACTTGCGCACGCTGTGCCGCTGCTACCGCATTTGTATGCTGCCGAATTCTTGTCTCGTTGTCCCCATCTGCAGATATAATTAATAGCCGGTCAATACCTGCAAAGGCGGAATCCAATGTTTCCGGGCGGTCAAAATCTCCATGCCGAACTTCTACTCCCCTAGCTTGCAGCCCTTCCGCTTTTTCCGGATTGCGAACACTGACAGCCAGTTGACTCGCTGGTATAGATTTCAATAACGTCTCTACAACTTTTGTTCCCAATTTACCTGTCGCGCCTGTGACTAATATTTTCATTTTTCTTTTCCCTCCAAGGAGTTTTTTGTTGTAATTCCGTTTGTTATAACCTATTTAGTTACAACAAGTGTATAAAATAAAAGCTCTTAAAGGAGCTCTCATTTATTTGAAGCTTGCTGTGAGCTGGCTCAAAGTCGTTTGTGCCAACCTGTTTTCCAAAGCGGATTGAGCCTCCTTCAATTCGGATTGGAGAACTGTCTCAATGTTCCGCCCGACTAGGCATTTCACATTCGGACCTTCGTGAACACGGAATAATTGGTTTTCTTCGATTAAATTTACAGCGAGATAAATATCAAGAAGCGTAATTTTCTCAGGTGCTTTGAGTAGAGAAGCGCCTCCTACCCCAGGACGTACTTCCACTAACCCTGCCTTTTTCAACATCCCCATAATTCTTCGGATTACGACAGGATTTGTATTTACGCTACCCGCTATGAAGTCCCCGGTCAATTCGTTCG
>DATJKM010000112.1:0-4197 GCA_035491515.1 Candidatus Udaeobacter sp.
AGCATGCCCTCAAGCTGCGCCAGCTCCTTCACCCTGGCAAAAGCATGCTCATCCTTAATCGTATGAATCGCATCGAAATACGAGCTGTCCATGAACGGGGCCAGCTTCTCGACGCCGATTCCTTCCGTCAGGTGCGGACCCGGCGCTCCGCCGCCAAGTATCGAGCCTTCCGGTTCGACAATAACCGTCTTCACCTTTGGATTGCGTTCCTTCAAATATTGGGCCGTTCCCATGAAGGTGCCGCCCGAGCCTGCTCCGGCGACAAAAACGTCGATCCCGCCATTTAAATCACGCCATAGCTCCGGGCCGAGCGTTTTATAATAAGTTACAGGGTTTGCCGCATTAGAGAATTGCCTAGGCGAATAGGCCCCCGGTATTTCCTTAACAAGCTCCTCCGCCTTCTGCACCGCGCCCGTTATGCCCAGCTCGGCCTTTGTATTCACGATTTGCGCGCCAAGCGCTTTCATTAGCTGCTGCTTCTCGGTACTGAACTTGTCTGGCACGACAAAGATCGTCGATACGCCGCGTCCGATTGCCGCCAAAGCAAGCCCTATCCCCGTATTGCCGGCCGTAGCCTCTATAATGGTGCCTCCGGGCTGCAATTGCCCGCTTGCGAATGCATGATTCAGCAGCTCGATGCCAAGCCGGTCCTTAACGCTTCCCCCCGGATTTTTGTACTCAAGCTTCGCATACAGCCGCACACCTTTTGGCAGCGTATAGCCCCTAAGCCGGGCAAGAGGCGTGTTGCCAATTAGCTCGTGGACATTTCGATACATAGCCATCCGCAGTCCCTCCTACGATATCCTATTTCCTGCAGCGCTCATCTGTTAATTGGTCTATTCCCTTCATCATATGATGCTGCTTCTCTTTGTGTTTCGATAGCTGTCTATTATTCTCGCTCCCCTTTATTGCCGGTTGCCGGTTGCCGATAACGGCTGCTGGCTGCCGATTGCCGCTGCCACTACCAGCTTCCGGTTCCCGCTGCCGTTGCTTGCTGCCGGTGAGCTATATTGCACGTATGCACGATCTTTTCTTTTTCAGGCTAACGAAATGAGTTATCCTGCACACTCGCAATATAGCCGCCTTCTCGATCCGATAGGCTCCGATTTAGAGTCTCTACAGAGCAATAGTGCAAGATAGTCTCGCATGTCTGCTCAAAACCGGCTTCTATGAAGCGGAAGTGCAATATAGCTCATCCCAGAAAGCAAAGCTGTGCCCGCCCGAGGAGGCTAACCTCCCTTTCACAAAATAAAAAAAGCGAGCTATGCCATTACATCAATGGACATAGCTCACTTCTCTCGTCTTTCTGCGGCAATTATATCTTAGCCTGAATCTCATCCAAGATACGCTGAGAAATTTCACGGATAGCAAGCGACCCAAGGTCACCCTCGCCCCTTTTCCTCAGCGCAACTGTACCTGCGTTTTTCTCATTCTCGCCCAGCACGAACGTGTAGGGCACCTTTGCAAGCCCCGCTTCACGGATCTTATAGCCAAGCTTTTCATTTCGCGAATCCACCTGCGTGCGAATGCCGGCTTCGGCCAGCGCTTGCTTAACTTGCAAGGTATAATCGATATACTTCTCCGAGACAGGCAGAAGCTTAACCTGAACGGGAGCCAGCCACAGCGGAAAAGCGCCCGAGAAATGCTCGGTCAAAATGCCGATGAACCGGTCGATCGAGCCGTACACGGCGCGGTGAATAACGACGGGCCGATGCTTCTGGTTATCCTCGCCAATGTAGGCCAAATCGAACTTCTCCGGCATTTGGAAATCAAGCTGGATCGTGCCGCATTGCCAGCTGCGCTTGAGCGCATCAAGAATGTGGAAGTCGATTTTCGGGCCGTAAAATGCCCCGTCGCCTTCATTCACGCGATATGGAATACTGCGGCTGTCCAGCACGCTGCGCAGCGATTGCTCCGCTTGATTCCACAGCTCCTCGGAGCCCATGGAATCCTCGGGCCTCGTCGACAGCTCGATCTTGTATTCGAAACCGAATACGCCATAAATATGATCGATCAATTCAATCGCACGGTTAATTTCCTCTTCAATCTGATCAGGCCGAACGAATAGATGCGCATCATCCTGACAGAATGTACGCACGCGCATCATGCCGCTCAGCGCACCTGAATATTCATGCCGATGAACCTGGCCGAATTCCGAAATCCGGATAGGCAGCTCCCGGTAGGAGCGCAGGCTGTTTTTGAAAATAAGCATATGCCCCGGACAGTTCATCGGCTTCAGCGCATAAGTCGTATCGTCCACATCAGAAAAATACATGTTTTCTTTGTAATGCTCCCAATGGCCCGACTGCTCCCACAGCCGGTTGTTCATCATGAACGGCGTCCGTACTTCCTCGTAATCCCGCTGCCGCTGCAGCTCGCGGACAAAGCTCTCCAGCTCCGTACGGATCGTCATTCCGTTAGGCAGGTAGAACGGCATGCCCGGCGCCTCCTCAGAGAACATGAACAGCTCCAGCTCCTTGCCCAGCTTGCGGTGATCACGTTTCTTCGTTTCCTCGAGCAGATGCAAATGCTCCTCCAGCTGCGCCTTCTTAGGGAAGGACGTTCCGTAAATCCGCTGCAGCATTTTATTGTCCGAATTTCCGCGCCAGTAGGCACCGGCGACGTGCTGCAGCTTGAACGCTTTTATCCGCCCAGTCGACGGCAAATGCGGGCCCCGGCAAAGATCGATAAACTCGCCTTGCTCATACAGCGTAATAACGGCGTCCTCCGGCAAATCGCGGATCAATTCCAGCTTAAGCGGCTCTTCCAGCTGTGAGAAAAGCTCCGCCGCTTCCTCGCGGCTCACTTCACGGCGCTTAACGGGCAGGTTTTCTTGAATGACCTTGTTCATCTCCGCCTCAATGGCGGCAAGATCCTCGCTCGACAACGGCTTCTCGATGTCGATGTCATAATAGAAGCCGTCTTCAATGACGGGGCCGATCCCCAGCTTCACAGCCTTATCCCCATAAACGCGTTTAATGGCCTGCGCCATGACGTGCGCTGTGCTATGTCGGTAAAGCTGAAGTCCTTCCACCCCTTCGAGCGTTACGATCTCTACGTCACAGCTTGCTTGAATAGCATAGCTCAAGTCGACAAGCTTGCCGTCCACTTTACCCGCAACTGCGTTTTTTCCGAGTCCCGCACTGATGGATTCGGCGATTTGCCCCGCAGTCGTTCCTTTCTGATACTCCTTAACTGTTCCATCCGGTAATGTAATCGCAATACTCATCATGCAGCCTCCGATCGAATTAGTAGAACGCAAAAAAACACATCTCTCCACAAAGGGACGAGTGCGTTCAGCTCGTGGTTCCACCCTCATTCGATCTGCTGCTTATGCAACTGGCTGACCGCCAGACCATTAGCTGGAGCAAGATCCTTATTGAGCATCCGGTAACGGGGATGAAACGGTGTTATTTACTGCCGTATAAGCAGACTGCGGGTTCAATAACACGGCTGCAAAGGGGTAATTACGCAATCGGTTGCTGGAGAAGCTCTCAGCCATAGCCTCTCTCTCTGGACAGCCCTTACAGGTAATCATGTCTTTGGTCAATGCCTATTTCTGGATAAATTGTAATCCGAATATTCCGAATAGTCAATACAGCAAAGTCCCGCTTTAAACCGTTGAAGACCGCTCATGCAAAAAGTCTGAGGGCGAGCTTCCTGTGCTGCGCTTGAAAATGCGATAGAAATAGGAAACATCGTTATAGCCTAAATAGTCAGCGATTTCGCTGATCATCAGCTGCGATTCGGTCAGCATATAGACGGCCGTCTTCATCCGCTGATTGTGCACGTACTCGCTGATCGTCTGGTTGGTAACGGCTTTGAACAAGGTCGCAGCGTAATTCGGCGTCGTGCTGATGACATCCCCCAGCTCCTCTTTGGTCACCTTCTCACGATAATGGGTCGATATATACTGCCTCATGCTGTCCACTCGCCGATGCTTCTCAGAGGAGATCATGCCGCGGTCCATCTCCTGATTCAAATAAATTAAGACTTCCGTCAGCAGCGCCTCCGCCATCAGCTCGAAATAGGCGGGTCTCTCCTTATATTGAGTCAAAATCCCCTTGAACCGCTCCTGTATAACCTCAAAACAGCCGAGCCTTTGCTTAAGCGGCTCCTGAAGCTGAAGGAGGGGCAGTCCGCGCTCCGAAGCGCTTTTACGAAAATTGGCCACATACTTCGTGTGCACGACTGTTG
>DATJKM010000113.1:0-7514 GCA_035491515.1 Candidatus Udaeobacter sp.
TTCAACAACCTTCTCGATCACCTCGTCATAGACAAGCTCATGCACGACGGCCCGCGAGCAGGCGGAACATTTCTGACCCGAATAACCGAAAGCGGAAGCCGTTATGGCATCGGCAGCCAGATCGAGATCCGCGTCCTCATCTACGATGATCGTATCCTTGCCGCCCATCTCGGCGATTACGCGCTTAATCCACTTCTGACCCTGCTGGTTCAGCGAGGCCTTCTCGTTAATGCGCAAGCCCACCTCTCTCGATCCCGTAAAGCAAATAAAACGGGTTAACGGATGTTCCACCAAAAAATCCCCAACCTCGCTGCCCGCTCCCGGCAGGAAGTTCACGACACCGTCGGGCAGACCCGCGGCCTCGAGCAGCTCGACAAACTTGGCCGCAATGACTGACGTAGGGCTAGCCGGCTTCAGCACGATGGTATTGCCGGCAACAACCGCAGCCATCGTCATACCCGCCATTATCGCCAGAGGGAAATTCCATGGCGGAATAATAATACCTACTCCGAGCGGAATATAGACGAGCTCATTGTCCTCGCCGGCTAACGCGACAACCGGTTGACGCTCCGACAGCCGCTCCATTTCCCGTCCGTAATACTCCAGGAAATCGATCGCCTCGGCCGTATCTCCGTCGGCTTCGGTCCAGCTTTTGCCCGCTTCGTAAACGAGCCATGCAGAGAACTCATGCTTGCGCCGCCGCAGCAGCGCCGCAGCTTTGTAAAGCACTCTCGCCCTTGCGGACGGCGTCACTTTCTTCCAATCCTCAAAGGCCGCTGCTGCCGCAAGTATCGCCTTATGCGCTAGCGCGGTATCCGCCTGAGATATGATACCGACAAGCTGTTTCACATCGGAAGGATTGATCGATTTGCGTTTTTGGATCGTTTCGATTCGGTCCGGACCAATCTTAAGCATATATTCCTGGCCGAGCTCCAGCTCCACTTTTCGCAGCGCCTCTTGAAAATCGTTAATATGATCGGTAATCGAAAAATCGGTAAACGGCTCATTCTGGAATGGCTCCCGCATAGGCGTATCCCTCCTAGCAATTCGATTCGATTCATGACGCTCATGACGCTCGTTACAATCAAAGGATCTGCTCGCCGAGCAGCGAGCCGATCAGTTCCACGGCAAGCTTTGCCGTCTGGTCGTGTTGGTCGAGGCTTGGATTTACTTCCACGAATTCTGCCGATGTGACAAGATCGGATTGATACAGCAGCTCAAGCGCAAGATGCGCTTCCCGGTAGCTGAGGCCTCCCCTGACGGGCGTGCCCGTCCCCGGCGCTTCGCGCGGGTCCAGACTGTCGATGTCAAAGCTGATATGGACGCCATCGGTCGTTTGCCTGAACTGCCCGATCACTTTCTCCATCACGCGCGCGATGCCGATCCGGTCGATGTCATGCATCGTATAGCAAGCAATGCCTAATGAGCGGATATACTCCTTCTCGCCGGAATCAAGCGATCTGGCTCCGACAATCGCGACATGCTCCGGCTTTATTTTGGGCGAGATGCCCTTAAGGCCCGTTAGCAGCGGGATGCCTCTCCCGAGACTAATGCCGAGCGACATCCCATGGATATTGCCCGATGGACTCGTATCCTCCGTATTCAGATCCGAATGGGCATCGAACCAAATGACGCCTAGATTCGCATAATGCTCGGCCAGCCCTGCAATCGTACCGATCGAAATGCTGTGATCGCCGCCCAGCACTAACGGGAATGCGTTCTCTGCAACGATTTCCGATACGCGTTCCGACAGCCGGCTGCTTACCTCATGCACCTCGGACAAATGCTTTGCATTAGCCGCCTGAAGCGGCGGCAGCTGCGAGGTTACACTGACTTCCCCCGCCAGCCGATATGAGATATTCAGTTCAGCCAATTTCCGTTCAAGCTCTGCGGCATGTAGTATATGCGCTGGTCCAAGCTCCGCTCCGGGAGTGCCGGCCCCTTTCCCAAAAGGAACCGAAACGATTGCCACCTGTTGAATGTTCATAGCCGTCACTCTCCTGCCAAGTTGCTATTCGCGAAGACAGCTTGAATCCGTTCAAAAGCAAAGTCCAGTTCATCTTCCGTAATGATGAGCGGCGGCGCTAACCGGATGACATATTCATGTGTTTCCTTGCACAGCAGCCCCAGCTGCATCAGCCTCTCGCAATAAGCTCTCGCAGGCTTTAACAGCTCAATGGCAATAAACAAGCCGCGGCCTCTGATCTCGGCGATATCCGGATGCTTGAGCGACTCTAGCTTCTTCATAAAATAACGCCCTAACGCAAACGAGCGTTCCGCCAGTTTCTCCTCCACGGTAACGTCCAGCGCAGCGATTGCAACCGCACAGCTCAGCGGATTGCCTCCGAACGTAGAGCCGTGCGACCCTGGCTCGAATACGTCCATAATGGCACTATTCGCAGCAATAGCCGATACTGGCATCACTCCTCCGCCAAGCGCCTTGCCCATAATATAAACGTCGGGGATGACATCCTCCCAGTCGCAAGCGAATCTGCGTCCCGTTCTCCCGAAGCCGGTTTGAATCTCGTCTGCGACGAGCAGCACCTGGTGCTCCTCACAAAGCTTAGCCGCCCCTGCAAGAAACCCGTCCGGCGGAATGCGGATGCCTGCTTCGCCTTGGATCGGCTCGAACAGCACCGCAGCGGTATGCGGCTGTATCGCAGCCTTCAATGCATCCAGATCCCCGTAAGGAACAATTCGAAATCCTGGCGTGAAGGGACCAAAGCCTTGCCGGTAAGCCTCCGTTGAGGAGAAAGAGGTTACCGTCAGCGTCCGTCCGTGAAAATTGCCTTCGAATACGATGATTTCCGCCTGATTTTCCGGTATATGCTTGACGCTGTATGCCCAGCGCCGCACTGCCTTTATCGCTGTCTCAACCGCCTCCGCCCCTGTATTCATGGGAAGAATCCGGTCTTTTCCAGTGTAGGCCGCAAGCTTCCCGCAGAAGGCGCCCAGCACCTCGTTGTGAAACGCGCGTGACGTAATGGTGACTTTATCCGCTTGCTCCTTTAACGCTTCAATAATGCGAGGATGACGATGGCCCTGATTCAATGCAGAATAAGCACTTAACATATCCATGTAGCGCGCGCCTTCGGAATCCTGTACCCACACGCCCTCTGCACTGCTAATGACAATCGGCAGGGGATGATAATTATGGGCGCCGTATTGTTCAGCTAGCTCTATATCCCTCTTTGCCCTGTTCATCACATCACCTGCTCCTTTCTGCTTATTTTGCAAATAAATAGCCTTTTTTCAATTTTATGCGGTTAAGGGGTGACAAATAACAGCGAGGCTCCGCATACGGGTAGAAAGGAACAATTTCTCTGGTGTGAAAAACGAATACTTGCTTTAATAATAGTCGGGGGGAATGCAAAATGAAAGATAAAAAAGCGGTTTTTAATCTCAGCTAGACTGCTAAAAACCGATTCCAGCCTTTTGACATGTTATCTTGAACCCACTGCAGATGATTATGGTCTTCATACTGCCGGAACGGGCACTCTACGCACAGAATGAGATCCAAATAAAGATCGTAGAGCGCTCTGCGGCCAAGCTGTGCCGGCGTAAACGCCGCAGCGCCATACCCAGCCAGAAACGGCGCGGATTGATGAAAGTGGCTGAAATAAAACTCCATCAGCGGATCGCCCCAGAGCGAGCGCTCGAAATCGATAATTCCCGTAACCGTTCCATCCTTTATGAACACGTTCCCATCCCACAAATCCCAGTGCAGGAGCCGCGGCTCCGTAACCTCATCGAGCACATCCAGTCTAAGCGATACCTCGTTCCTGATCGTATCGTAGTCTGCCGGCAGCTTTACGCCTTCCCGCTCTCCGTCGGCAAGCACGCTTAGCAGCAATCGATGAAAGGCCTCTCTCCAAGAGGAGTCCGTCTCGCCGCTTGCCGCGTACAGGCCGAAGCGCTCTCCGCGGATATCATTCAATTGACGGTTATAAACGCCAAGCTGATGATCGATCAGATAACGCTGCTCCTCGGTTAGACGATCCTTCACCTTATTGTACGGATCGCCTTCCAGCATCTCCATAATGAAATACTCGCAATTTACGAGCGATTCGGATGCGTCATGGGCATATACAGACGGGACAGGAACGGCGCCGGCTTGCTTCACGAGCCGCAGCACCTCTACCTCCGCCTTCATCAGCCCCTGCTCGTAGCTCATCATCTTCGTAGACGAAGGCGGCGCCGCCTTTACGATGACCGGCCGCCCATCCTCCAGCGTTACTTTATACGCCGCGTTCGCAAAGCCGTCCGTTAGCTCCTTTACAGCAGTTGCTTGTTGATCAAAAACCTTTTTTGCAATCGCTTTCAATTCACTTTCTGTCAGTTTCCGCTTTATTCCGTTTTCCATCATTTCGTATCTCCCCATTATGGATTTCGCGCGGCCCTCAAGTCCCAGCCAGACGTCTGCTGGCTAGGCGCTTTTGGCCGTTCTTTATTCCCCTGACTGGTCGAAATGCTCCTGGCAGAACGCAAGCACCATCTTTTCTTCGTCCTCTTCCAGCTCAAAGTCGATATACTTATTCGAAGAGGTCATCAAAAACTCATATTTCGCGATGCGGGCAGCGTCCTCTTCAATCACATAAATCACCCGAAGCGTTACGCCCTCTTCATGATATAGCTCGTCATCCTCAGCAACATCCAGATCGAGTATGAATTCGTATCTCTTCCCTGTCAAAATGCCAAACGGATCCTTCATTAATTCAGCGCTGTATTCGGTAATCGTAAACATGTTATCCGCTCCTTCTCTTCTATTATAGCAAAACAAAAGCAGCCTGAAACTTGTTAAACAAGCTCCAGACTGCTTTTTTTGGATGAACGGCAGCGGCCGTTCAGCTTCTTACAGGCTGCTTAGCGTTTCAGTAAGCACAGGCACGATTTGCGATTTACGGGAAACAACGCCCTTCAATACCGCTTTGTTATCGGACAATGTTACGTTGTAAGCTTTCTCTACAGCATGAGCTTGAGCGCCCAATGCGAGTGCTACGGAATCATTGTTCAAAATATCAGTTACGACTAGCACGAACAGATCAAGTCCTTTTGTCGCGATAATGTCGTTAAGAGCTGCTTCAAGCTCTGCTTGGCGGGAAATGACATCATTTGTGTCTACCGCATTTACTTGCGCGATTTCCACTTTGTAGCTGCCCATTGCGAATTCTTTCGCATCAAGGGAGATCAGCTGCGCAATCGTTTTGTCGCTTAGATCCGCACCTGCTTTAAGCATGTCCAGACCATAGCTTTGCGCGTCAACGCCAGCGATTTCAGCAAGCTCGCGAGCAGCCGCTACGTCTTGCTCTGTGCAAGTCGGCGATTTGAACAGCAAGGAATCGGAAATGATTGCAGACAGCATAAGGCCGGCAATTTCTTTGCGGATTTCTACGCCGTTTTCTTTGTACAATTTATTCAAAATCGTAGCTGTACAGCCTACAGGCTCAGCGCGGAAATAGAGCGGCTGGCTTGTCTCGAAATTAGCGATACGGTGGTGATCGATAACTTCAAGCACGCGTACTCTATCGATGTCGTTCGCGCTTTGTTGACGCTCGTTGTGGTCAACCAAAATTACCGTGTCAGTCTCGTCAGCAACGTTCTCAATAAGGCGGGGAGCTGCAATGCCGAAATAGTTCAGCGCGTATTGCGTTTCGCCGTTAACGTCTCCAAGGCGGATAGCCTCAACGTCAGCGCCTAGCTTCGTTTTCAGCTCAGCGTAAGCAATAGCTGATGTGATAGTGTCCGTATCCGGGTTTTTGTGCCCGAAAATAAGTGTTTTAGTCATTTCAAGTACTCCTTAAAAGTTATTTGTCGGTTGAGCCTCTGAAGTCGTTAGCGGCTCTTAACCTTTTGTTGATTATATACTAAAAACCATTATAACTTTAAGTGTTCCTTATTCCTATACCTTTACACCGGATTAAATTATAAATTTTGTGAATATTGAATGGCTATACAATAAAGCGCTTATTCAGCGATGTAAGCTCGTCAGACATGGAGCGGATCAGCTCTGCCGAAGTGCTGACCTCGTCCATGGATACGATCTGCGCGCCGGAGTTTGTCGCGATTCCTTCAAAATGCTGAGCAGCCTGGCGGGAAATCCGCTC
This sequence comes from Candidatus Udaeobacter sp., assembly GCA_035491515.1. Taxonomy (GTDB): domain Bacteria; phylum Bacillota; class Bacilli; order Paenibacillales; family Paenibacillaceae; genus Pristimantibacillus. The sequence goes on from DATJKM010000113.1 coordinate 6,105, forward strand.
CATCTCCTCAACCGATGCCGCTACTTCCTCCGATTCGGAAGATACCTCCTCCGAAGCCGCCGACACCTCTTGCAGCTGCACGTTCACCTGCTCCAGTCCCGTTACGATCGAATGGAAAGCGGCGCCTGCATCCTTGACGAGATACAGTCCCGACTCCACTTTCTTCGTACTTGACTCCATATCCGACGAGAGCTGCGCGGTTTGCTCCAAGATGGCCGCAATTAAGTCGCCGATTTGCGTTGCCGAAATTTGCGATTGCGTCGCAAGCTTGCGCACTTCCTCCGCTACAACGGCAAACCCTTTGCCGTTCTCTCCGGCATGAGACGCTTCGATAGCCGCGTTAAGCGCAAGCAAATTCGTCTGCTTGGCGATGCCCGCCATCACATTCGTAATTTCCCCGATTTCGCCGGAACGGCTTTCCAAGTGCTTCGTAGCTGTCAGCATTTGCCTAGCCGTATGATGAATGGACTCCATCTCCGCCATCGCATGAACGATCAGCTCATTGCCGCGCTCGGTTTGCTCCATTGTCTCCTGCGCGACATCCGACACGACCGCAGCCGATTCCGTAATCCGCAGCATGCTGTGCGTCATACCTTCTACCGCTTTCGTCATATCAGCCGCTCTGATGACTTGAATGTTCGCGCCGCCCGAAGCATCCTGCATGCTGGCCGCTATTAAGCGGCTCGCTTCCGTTGTCCTCCGCGCATGGCTCGATACCCCCTCCGAGGTTTGGAGCAGACGCTCCGAGTTGTCCCGCATGCTTCGAATAACAGTCCGCGTATTCGATACGAGCTGCTCGAAGGTTTTCGCCAAATGACCGATTTCATCCTTGCGGTCCGTCTTAATAACGACCGTCATATCGCCCTCTCTCACCTTCGCGACCTGCGTCGTCAGCTGCAGCAACGGGCGGGTTAAATAGCTTGACAGTACAAACACAAGCAGCATGCTGGCTGCAATGATGCCTAGAGTAACATATAATGTCGCCTTTCGGTTGTTGTCCATAAGCGCATAAACATTCGTTGCGTCGAAATCTGCGCCGATTACGCCGAGCAGCTCCCCATCCTTGCTTTTGAGAGGAACGTACGCCGTTATCGTCGCACCGTAATCCGGATCATTCGTTAATTCACCGATTTGTGCCTGGCCCTCAGCGAATGTCCGAACCATACCCGGATACTCGTTCTCTTCAGGATCGCCTAGAGCGGAGAAGTCCTCGCTATCCACATCCTGCGGCGCACCGTCGACGACATAATAATAGACAGCTTTGCCGTCCTTCTCTGTTTTCGCGAGCGTGTACAAATATTTCAGTCCGTTCGTTTCCCGAAGAGCATTAAGCTGGCCGCGCAGCTTCGTGTAATATTCGGTCTCCCCTGCATCAATGCTGAGCTTAGCGTAAGCCTCTAAATCAACCAG
>DATJKM010000114.1:0-11175 GCA_035491515.1 Candidatus Udaeobacter sp.
CGGTGATTGCGGTTAAGCGCGCTGATTTGAGCGACTTCCTCCGGCGTCAGGGCAAAGTCGAAAATATCGGCGTTTTCCTGCAAGCGAACCGGATTAACCGATTTTGGAATCGTAACGACTTCATTCTGAAGATCCCAACGCAGTACAACCTGAGCAGGAGATTTGCCGTATTTGGCGCCGATCTCTGTGAGAACGCTCTGATCCAGGTTTCCTTGCATAAGCGGGCTCCAAGCCATGAGCTGAATGTTGCTGCTCTTTGCGAAGGTGCGAAGCTCTTGTTGGGTAAGCAGAGGGTGATATTCCACTTGATTGACCATCGGAATAAACTCGCCGGACGTAATGATATCCTGCAAATGATGAACTTGGAAGTTGCTGACGCCGATTGCGCGCACATAGCCGTCACGGTAAAGCTTTTCAAGCGCACGCCACGTTTCGGTATACTTCTCTTTGACAGGCCAGTGAATGAGCAGCAGATCGATGACGTCGACGCCAAGCTTTCGTCTGCTTTCCTCAAATGCCGTAAGCGAGGATTCGTACCCTTGATTCGCGTTCCAAATCTTTGTCGTTATGAAAATTTCGTCACGCGCGATGCCGCTGTTGCGTATGCCGGCTCCAACGCCTGCTTCATTATTGTAAGCTGCTGCTGTATCAATGCTTCTGTAGCCTGCTTCGATGGCAGCGGCAACGGTTCTTTCCGCTTCGCCGTCATCCTTAACTTTCCATACGCCAAGGCCGAGCCAAGGCATCTTCAAGCCATTGCTTAATGTGGTGGACTCAGTCCGTGCAATCGTCATTTATAAAAGACCTCCAGTTATAGTGACAATTCTAAAATGGCTTTAACATCCTGTTTCTCTAGGCGCTTGAATGAACCGATCGCACCGTAACGAACGGCTTCCTCAGCCATGCGATCCAGCTTGTCGCTTCCGATCTCAAAGTCGGCGAGACGTGACTCGGCGCCGATTCGCGTGAAGAAATCCCGTGTCGCTTGAATGCCTTCAAGCGCAATTTCTTTATCCGTTTTGCCTTCCGCATTCACGCCCCATACACGAGTCGCAAATTGAACGAAGCGGTCAATCCGCTCCTCATGCACGTATTTCATCCAGTTGGGGAAAATAACAGCAAGCCCTGCGCCGTGCGGAATATCGTAGATCGCGCTCACTTCATGCTCAATGCCGTGCGAAGCCCAATCATTGGTCATGCCGACGCTAATGAGTCCGCCGTTCAAAGCCATCGTGCCGCACCACATTAGGTTGGAGCGGGCAGCGGCATCCTCCGGCTGCTCAAGCGCGGTCTCAACATTTTCGATGACCGTTTGCAGGATGGATTCGCAGAAGCGCTCCTGCAGCGGCGTATTTTCGGTTAAGCTGAAATATTGCTCGAAAACATGCGACATAATGTCAACGGCGCCGTTAACGGTATGATTGCGAGGCACGGTGTACGTAAGCGTTGGATCAAGTATCGAAAATTTTGGATACGTATAAGGGCTGCCAAAAGCGCGCTTCAGGTTTTCCTCCCAGTTCGTTATGACGGAGTTGCCGTTCATTTCCGATCCGGTTGCAGCCAGCGTAAGAATCGTTCCGAGCGGCAGCGCCTTCTCAATCACAGCTTTGCCTGTGAAGAAATCCCATACGTCGCCCTCGTAGAGGACGCCTGCCGCAATCGCCTTGGCAGCGTCGATGACGCTTCCGCCGCCAACGGCTAGAATGAAATCAACGCCTTCTGTGCGGCAAATGTCGATCCCTTTGTTTACCGTAGATAGGCGCGGGTTTGGTTCAATGTTGGGAAGCTCATGTACCTTGATGCCGGCATCATGAAGAAGGCCTACCGTTTTATCGTACAAGCCTGTTTTTTTAATGCTGCCTGAGCCGTAAACGAGAAGAATGGTTTTACCGTACTTTGAGGCTAATTGGCCCGCTTGACTGGCGGTACCCTCGCCGAAAACGATGTGAGTCGGGTTTACAAACTGGAATGAGTTCATGGTTTACCTCCTAAGGGTATTTAGATAACTAATAAAGTAACTAAATATCTTATAAGTTATGTATACGCCGTTTATTTTAGTGAAATCAACTATAAATGTCAAGCGAAATGAAAGACAAGCATTGAAAGGATAACTTTTTAGTTATATAATGAGTGGCAATTAGATAGAGGTAAAGGGGCAGCAGCAATGGAAGTGGAAGTTAGCAGTCGAAATATGAAGTTTCTTGAATGCTTTTCATCACATACCCGGGTAAAAATGATCGAATTGCTTAGCGTTCAACCGATGAATATTAAAAGTCTGTCGCAGGCGCTAGATATAAAGTCTCCTATTGTAACGAGGCATATTCATATGTTGGAAGAAGCGGGAATTGTACGCTGCGAAAGTGTGGCGGGCAAGCGCGGCATGCAAAAGATTTGCCATCTGCAGCTAACGCAAGCTATGCTTTTGTTCAAAAACGTGCCGGCCATGGACGAATCGAAGCGCTATAGCGTTTCGCTCCCGGTAGGGCATTATTCGTCGTACCAGATCAAGCCCACCTGCGGACTTGCGTCCGATACCCAAATGATCGGCATGTGCGACGATCCGCGGTATTTTGCCGATCCGGAGCATGTGAGCGCAAAGGTGCTGTGGTTTGGCTCCGGCTTCGTAGAATATCGGATTCCCAATTACATGGTTAATAATGAAACGCCGGAATCGCTTGAAATTTCAATGGAGATTTGCTCGGAAACACCTTGCAGCGTCAGCCATTTGCCTTCCGACATCTCCTTTATGGTAAACGGCGCCTGTATCGGGACATGGACCTATCCGGGTGATTTTGGCAGCACGAGAGGCACTTATACGCCGGACTGGTGGTACAAAAACATTCATCACGGCTTAATCAAGACGATTCGCGTCAACAAGCAAGGCTCCTTCATCGATGGCATTCAAGTGTCGGACGTTACGATTGAGCAGCTAATGCTGGCCTACGACAAAGAAATTTTGTTTCGCATTTCATGCAGCGCCACAGCGAAAAACTGCGGCGGTGTCACGCTGTTCGGCAAAGGCTTCGGAAACTATAATCAAGACATTGAAGTGACGCTGCGCTGTCTATAATGATGGCTGCTTTCTATACGAGCTGTAAAAAGGGTGCTCCATAAGGTCTCATTGACCTTGTGGGGCATCTTTTTTTGCGAAAAAAATACCAAGAACGCAGATGGACTAGCCTACTCCGGCATTCGTAAAAAACAATTTACAACTAATTAAAAGGAAATTCTCCATGTAATTTAATCGATTGGGGCGATTCCGATACACACTGATTCTATTAGAAGGATCTTTTCCCGTTCATTTGTTTCTTTTTATGTTTACAACATTTTAGCGGGAGAAAATCCTTATATTTATTTGGTTTATTTTTGCGAAATCAATTTTCTTACGAAATCATTTCCGTTTGTGTTTGAAAAATATATATTCAAAAACAAACAAATATGATATGATCAATTCAAACAAAAACAAAACACAATTCGGAGGTATATCCATGGTACAAAGTTTATGGAAAAACGAAAAAGCAGCACAGCTTGAAGGCGGACTGGCAGAGCTCGTTTACCGCTCCAACATTATTGGCGCAGATCGCCGGGTTTGCAATTACGGCGGCGGCAACACGTCCAGCAAAACAACTGTGAAGGACTTCCGCGGCCGTGACGTTGAAGTCATGTATGTAAAGGGCAGCGGCTCGGATTTGGCTTCGATGAAGGCAGGCAACTTTACCGGTTTGCGCATGGATGATATTCGTCCATTGTTCGAACGCTCCGAAATGCCGGACGAAGAAATGGTTGCCTACTTGGTTAACTGCATGATCGATTCGAAGCACCCGCGTGCATCTATTGAAACGCTGCTGCATGCTTTCCTTCCATTTAAACATGTGGATCATACACACCCGGATTCCATTATTAGCTTGTGCTGCGCGGATAACGGCAAAGCGCTTGCGAGAGAAATTTTCGGCGACCGCTTCGTATGGGTTCCATATGTTCGTCCCGGCTTTAACCTGTCGAAAATGATCGCGGAAGGCGTTCTGGCAAACCCGAATGCAGAGCTTGTGCTTATGGAGAAGCATGGTCTTGTGACTTGGGGCGAGACGAGCGAGGAATGCTACGCACAAACGATCAAAATTATTTCCGAAGCAGAAGCGTTCATTGAATCCCGCTTTGACGAAGCATCGTTGTTCGGCGGCGTGAAACACGAGGTACTGGAAGCGGATGTTCGCAGAAGCGTGGCAGCGCAAGTCATGCCGACGATTCGCGGCGCAGTCAGCGACGCGAAAAAAATGATTTTGACTTTTGACGATGAGGCGGACGTGCTTGCGTTCGTAAGCGGACAGAATTCACCGCAATTGTCCCAGGTCGGCGCGGCTTGCCCGGATCATCTGGTGCACACGAAGGTCGTTCCTTTGTTCATTGACTGGACGCCTAATGCAGAGGACATCGATGGCTTGAAAGCGAAGCTGACGGCAGGAATTGCGGCTTATAAAGAACAATATAAAGCTTACTTTGACTTCAATAAAAACGAAGGCGACGTAATGTTCGAAGCAGCGCCTCGCGTTATTCTTATTCCGGGTATCGGCATGATCAATACAGGCAAGAGCTGGGCAATGGCACAAGTGAGCGGCGCGCTTTACCACCGTGCGATCGCGGTTATGCGCGGCGCAACAGCACTCGGCGATTTCGTATCGCTAAGCGAGAACGAGTCGTACAACGTGGAATACTGGCCGCTTGAGCTTTACAAATTGTCGCTTGCTCCTGCTGAAACGGAATTTTCCCGCAAAGTTGCCTTCATTACCGGCGGCGCCGGCGGTATCGGCAGCGAAACGGCACGCCGTTTAGTATCGGAAGGCGCGCACGTCGTGCTTGCCGACCTTAACCTTGAAGGCGCACAGAAGGTTGCTGCTGAAATAAACGAGAAATACGGCGATAATCGTGCGACAGCTGTTAAAATGGATGTGACAAGCGAGGAGCAGGTCGTTGCAGCTTATGCGGCGTCGGCGCTTGCGTATGGCGGCGTAGACATTATCGTCAACAACGCAGGTCTTGCGACATCCAGCCCATTCGATGAAACATCGCTTAAGGAATGGAACCTGAACATGAACGTGCTCGGAACGGGTTATTTCCTCGTGGCACGCGAAGCATTCAAATTGATGAAGCAGCAAAGCATCGGCGGTAACATGGTATTCATCGGCTCGAAAAACTCAGTATACGCAGGAAAAAATGCTTCTGCATACAGCGCAGCAAAAGCGCTTGAAGCTCACTTGGCACGTTGTATCGCAGCTGAGGGCGGCGAGTTTGGCATCCGCGTAAATACGATATTGCCGGATGCGATTTTGCAAGGCTCGGCGATTTGGAACGGCAGCTGGCGCAATGAGCGTGCTGCGGCTTACGGTATTGAACCGGATCAGCTGGAAGAATACTACCGTAAACGCACGACGCTGCTAGTTAACATTTATCCGCGCGACATTGCAGAAGGCATTGCGTTCTTCGCATCTTCCAAGTCGGATAAAACGACAGGCTGCATGCTGACGATTGACGGCGGCGTGCCTGCAGCGTTCACTCGTTAGGAGGCGGTGAACAATATGTTTCTAGCGCGTGGCGAAAAGCAGTGGTATATACCCGACGGCTTTATTCCGCCGGATAGCACAGGAGCGCTCACCAGCCATGAATCGGTTTGCGTGCTGAATTGTTCCTCGGAAGAAGCGCTTATTCGCTTTACGATATTTTTCGAGGATCGCGAGCCGATGGAAGATATTATGGTTGTTGTACAGGGCAGACGCACGAAACATATACGCACCAGCTCGTTGATGAAGGAAGGGGCGCCGATTCCAATCGGCGTTCCTTATGCCATCGAGCTGCTGAGCGATATTCCGATAATCGTACAATACAGCCGTCTAGACTCGACACAAGCGGAGAACACGCTGATGTCAACGATGGCATATCCATTGAAATAATTAATCAAACATGTGAAAGGGTGTTCGTAATGTCTGACCGCGCATATGCGTTTTTTGAAGAGCAGCAGCAAGCAAGAGGCATTAATATAAATGAAGTGAAGTCGAGATTGAAAGCGCTCAAAATCGAGACGCCATCATGGGGCTATGGCGACTCCGGTACACGCTTCAAAGTGTTTCAGAAGGAAGGCGTTCCCCGCAACCCGTTCGAGAAATTCGAGGATGCAGCACAGGTGCATCGCCTGACTGGACTTGCTCCTTCGGTAGCCATTCATATTCCTTGGGACAAGGTAGAAGATTACGGCAAGCTAAGAAGCCATGCGGAAAGTCTTGGGCTATCTATTGGAGCGGTCAATCCGAACCTGTTCCAGGATGAGGAATACATGCTCGGCAGCGTAACGAATTCGGATGCAGCGATACGCCGGAAAGCAACGGATCATTTAGTGGAGTGCGTGGATATCGCCAAAGAGACCGGCTCGCGCGATCTTAGCTTGTGGTTCGCTGACGGCACGAACTATCCGGGTCAAGGCCATATCCGCAAGCGCAAAGCTTGGATGCAAGAGGCTTTAACCGAAATGTACAATGCTTTGACGCCGGAAATGCGGATGCTCATTGAATACAAGTGCTTCGAGCCTGCTTTCTATCATACCGATCTCGCGGATTGGGGCATGGCTTACAATCTGGCGCAAAAGCTTGGACCGCAAGCGGAGGTGCTAGTAGATACAGGCCATCACCTGCCGGGCGCTAACATCGAGCATATCGTTGCTTATTTAATTGACGAGAAGCGTCTCGGAGGCTTCCATTTCAATAGCCGCAAATATGCGGATGACGATCTGATCGTCGGTTCCGTTAATCCATATGAGCTGTTCTTGATTTTCTATCAAATTCTAAGCGCTGCAGGCGACTCGGATGCTTCTATTCGCAGCAATGTTGAGAACATCGCTTATATGATCGACCAATCGCACAATATTGAGCAAAAAATTCCGGCCATGCTGCGTTCCGTACTGAACGTGCAAACGCAATACGCGAAGGCGCTTCTCATTAACCATGACGAAGTAAACGAGGCTGCTGAGCGCAATGACGTTCTAGGCGCTGAGGATGCTGTCCGCCGCGCATTCGAATTTGATGTAACGCCATTGCTGCACGCGATCCGCGAAGAGCAGGGCTTGCCGCTTGATCCGATGAAAGCATATCTGAGCAGCAGCTACGGCAAAGACATATTGGTGAGAGGCAAGGGCGGTGCCAGCTGGTGACCATTCTTGCTTACGATCTCGGGGCGAGCAGCGGAAGGGCGCTGCTCGGAAGGTTGAATGACGGCAAAATCGAGGTCGAGGAGCTGCACCGTTTCCCGAATGATCCGGTGCAGATCGGAGATCGGCTGCAGTGGGACATTTTACGGCTGCTGCATGAGCTGAAGCAAGGGCTGCTTAAGGTGAAGCACCGCGGCATTAAGCTGGACAGCATCGCTATTGATTCTTGGTCCGTCGATTTCGGCTTAATCGGGAGCAATGGGGAGTTGCTAGGGAACCCTTACCATTATCGTGATCATCATACGGATGGCGTTATGGAAGAGGTCGTCGAAAAGCTGAGTTCGCAGAGCATATTCGAGCGGACCGGCATTCAGTTTTTACCGTTTAATACGATGTATCAGCTGGCGGCCTTGAAAAAAGCTGATTCGCCGCTATTGCGGGATGCGAAGCATTTTCTGATGATTCCCGATTTGCTCCGCTATTTTTTGACCGGTGAAATGCTTAATGAATTTTCCAATGCAACGACGACTCAGCTGTATAATCCGGTAACGGGCAGCTGGGATGAAGAGCTGATTCGCGCGATCGGCATATCGCCGGATTTGTTCGGCAAGGTTGTCCAGCCGGGAGCAAAGGCTGGCAGCCTGCGGCCGTCCCTTTGCGAGGAGCTAAACATCGATTCCGTTCCTGTATATGCGGTAGCGGAGCATGATACAGGCTCTGCGGTTGCAGCTGTACCTGCGCTTGACCGGTCGTTTGCATACTTAAGCTGCGGCACTTGGTCGCTCATGGGAACCGAGGTTGATGAGCCTGTCATTAACGAGCTGGCGCAGCAGTTGAATTTTACGAATGAAGGCGGCGCTTATAATACCTATCGCTTACTGAAAAACATTATGGGCCTATGGATTTTGCAGGAATGCAGACGTTCGTGGGAGCGGGCAGGAATTTCCTACACCTTTCCCGAATTAGTTAAATTGGCCGATGGAGCGAAGCCGCTGGCTGTATTCATTGATCCTGATGATCCTTTATTTCTTCATCCTGGCGATATGCCGGCTCGAATTGCGGAATATTGTGTGCGTACGGGCCAGGCGGCACCCGAGAATGCAGGAGCGATTGTTCGCTGCATTTTGGAGAGCTTAGCCTTGAAGTACCGCAGCGTGCTTGAGCTTACGGAGCAATTGTCAGGTAAGACTTTCGGGGGTCTTCATATGGTTGGAGGCGGCATTCAGAATACGCTGCTGTGCAAGTGGACTGCGAATGCGATCGGCAAGCCGGTATGGGCAGGTCCTGTGGAAGGAAGCGCGATCGGCAATATGATCGTGCAGTGGATTGCCAGCGGCAAGCTTGCGGATATTTGGGAAGCGCGTAAGGTCATCCGTGAGTCATTCCCGGTTGATGTGTACGAACCGGAGCAGCGTGAAGCTTGGGAGAACGCATACGGCTTATTTAAACAAACGACGGGAATCGCTTAAACGGCGAATTCAAATATAAGTTAGAAAGAGGTACGCTATGCTGGTCCAGGAACGATACGACAAAATTGTACAGCTGGTTAATGAGAGAGGCAGCATCCGGGTAACGGAGCTGAGCGAGCTATGTCAGGTGACCGAGGAAACAATCCGGCGGGACCTTGACCGTTTGGAGCAAGCCGGACGGTTGCGCCGCTCCCATGGCGGTGCGGTTAGCGTGAAGGATCAGCAGCCGGAAATTCCATATTTCGAGCGGGAGATTACGCAAGCGGACGAGAAGAGGCGGATCGCGGAGGAAGCGGTCAAAATGATTCAGCCGAAGGATCGCATTTTGCTCGATGCCAGCTCGACCGCTTGGTATATGGCGGCAAGCATGCCGGATATTCCGCTGACGGTGCTTACCAATTCCATCAAAGTTGCGATGGAGCTAAGCAGCAAAGAGAAGATTGAGGTAATTTCGACCGGCGGCATTCTAGCCTCGCGATCCTTGTCCTATGTCGGTCCGCTAGCAGAGCGTTCCCTCGATGCGTACCATGTGGATAAAGCATTTTTCTCGTGCAAGGGCGTTCATTTGGAGCGCGGCATAAGCGAGTCGAATGAGCTGCAAGCACGCATCAAGCACAAAATGGTAGGCATGGCGGATCAAGTTATTTTGCTCGCCGACTCCAGCAAATTTGGAGTCCAAGCGTTTACGCATGTAGCTGATTTGAGCGATGTTGATTCAATTATTACCGATGGTCGCATATCCCCGGAGCTGCTGTCGCAGCTTAAGGAAAAGCAAATTATCATCACAACGGTATAGAGGATGGTTGGCGCTGGCTTCAGCAGAAGCGCAGCGCCATTTTTTTAACAAACTTGTCTGATAACCTGATAAAATAGATGTATAAGTGACGGAAGAGGTGCGGGAATGAAGGTTTCATTATTTATTACTTGCTTAAGCGATGCGCTGTATCCAAGGGTCGGTGAAGCGATGGTGCGTTTGCTGGCGAAGTACGGCGTTTCGCTTCAGTTTCCGACTGTGCAAACCTGCTGCGGACAACCCGCTTTTAACAGCGGTTATTGGAAGGAAGCGAGGGAGTCGGCGAAAACGATTTTGGATGCTTTTGAAGACAGCGACTTCGTCATTTCACCGTCAGGCTCCTGTACGGGAATGATTCACCATTATCCGAAGCTGTTTGAGGATGATCCGGTTATGCTGAAGCGCGCGAACAGATTGCAGAGCAAATCGTATGAATTTACTCAGTTTCTGGTGCAGGTGCTCGGCGTTACGGATGTCGGCGCGGCGTTCCCTCACAAGGTGACGTACCATCCTTCCTGTCATGGCAGCAGAATTCTCGGCGTCAAGGATGAGCCGCTCGCGCTTATTCAGAACGTGAAGGGACTGGAGCTGGTTCCGCTGCCGTTCGCAGAGGAGTGCTGCGGCTTTGGCGGAACGTTCGCGGTCAAAATGGCCGATATTTCAGGGGCGATGGTGACGGAGAAGGTCGATCATGTGCTGGAGACGGAAGCGGAAGTGTTAGTCGGTCTCGATATGGCGTGCCTGCTTAATATTGCCGGCAACCTGCGTTATCGCAACGAGCCCGTTCGTGTCATGCATTTGGCAGAGCTTCTATACGAAGGGGTGAAATAAGCATGGCTGGATCAAAGAGCGAGGCAACTGTAAAAGCAAGAGCGGATCTTGCCCTCAATGACGAATTTTTGCGCAAAGCGGTGCGGTTTACGACGGAGCGGCTGCGTAACGGCAAGAAAAAAGCGACAGATGAGCACGGGAATTGGGAAGAGTGGCGGGAGCGCGGGAAGCAAATCCGTCTGCATACGATCGCGCATCTGGATTATTATTTGAACTTGTTTGTGAACAATGCCCGGGCGAACGGCGTTCATGTGCATTTTGCGAATACAGCCGAGGAGGCCGTTAAGCTGACGCTTGATATTGCGGAGCATGCGAAAGCGAAGTCAGTCGTCAAATCGAAATCGATGGTATCGGAGGAGCTGCATCTCAATCATGCGCTTGAATCGATTGGCGTTGAAGCAGTAGAAACCGATTTGGGCGAATATATTATTCAGCTTGCAGGTGAAATGCCGTCCCATATCGTGATTCCGGCCATTCATAAAAACCGCTATCAAATCGCTGATTTATTGTCCAAGGAAGCGGGCTATACGCTGCCTCCGGATACAACGGCGCTTGCAGGCTTCGTTCGCAAAAAGCTGCGCGAGAAGTTTCTGGAAGCGGAAATCGGTATGACGGGCTGCAACTTTGCGATTGCGGAGACGGGCTCGATGGTTCTTTTTGAAAACGAAGGCAATGCCCGCATGGTGACCACCGTGCCCAAGACGCAAATTACGCTGATGGGCATGGAGCGCATTATTCCATCGTGGTCCGACCTGGAGGTTATGGCTACGCTGCTGCCGCGCTCGGCAACCGGGCAGAAGCTGACGATGTATATGTCCGGCATTACCGGACCGCGCCGCTCGGATGATGCGGATGGTCCAGACGAAATGCATATCATCATTATCGACAAC
>DATJKM010000115.1:0-4032 GCA_035491515.1 Candidatus Udaeobacter sp.
GCCGATTTTCTCAAGAACGCGGCCATGCAGTTCGCTCATTGCTTTCGCCACAACCTGCTTAACGCCTAGATCCTTAAGCAGTATTGTCGTGAGAATGCTGGATTGGATGTCATCGCCGATTGCGACGACGCCGCAGTCAAAGTTACGAACGCCCAGTGAACGAAGCGTTTCTTCATCCGTACAGTCGGCCGATACCGCATATGTCAGCACGCCGCTCATTTCCTGAACGGCCTCCTCATCCTTGTCGATGCCGAGCACCTCATTGCCGAGCTCGATCAGCTCCCGTCCCAAGCTCGAACCAAATCTTCCTAAGCCAACGATCACAAACTGTTTCTTTTTCATTCCCACTTGCAAAAACCCCTATCCAATCGTAATTTTGCCTTCAGGATGCCGGTACAGCTCTTTTTCTGTGCGCGGCCCAAGCGCGTAGGCTAGCGTTAATGGACCAAGCCGTCCGGCAAACATCGTTAAGGCAATGACAATTTTTCCGACGATGGTCAGTTCCGGCGTAACTCCGACTGAAAGTCCGACCGTGCCGAATGCAGACGTTGCTTCAAACAATAATTTAATGAATGCCTGATCCTCCGTCATTGACAGGATCATCGTTACGATAATGACGAGTCCTAATGAAATCATGGTTATCGTCAGCGCTTTGAAAATTCTGTCTTTGCCGAGTCTGTACCGAAAAAGCACAATGTCGTCGCGTCCGCGAACCATCGCGACGACAGCACCGATCAGCGTTGTAAAGGTGGTCGTCTTAATCCCGCCTCCCGTCGATCCGGGCGATGCGCCGATAAACATTAATATGATGGTAAAGAACACCGTCGCTTGCCGCAGACCCGTATAGTCGAGCGTATTGGCGCCTGCTGTCCGCGGCGTAACCGACTGGAAGAAGGAGGACCAAATCTTCCCGCTCCATTCCAGAGAGCCAAGCGTCTTCGTATTGGAAAATTCAAATACGAAAATAACGATTGTACCCACTGCAATTAACGTACCCGTCATCGAAAGCACAACCTTGCTATGCAGCGACAGCCTGCGGTTTTTGCGGAACTCCATCAGATCCGACATGACGACAAAGCCTAGGCCGCCGGTTATGATGAGCATCATGGCCGTTATATTGACGATTGGATCCGATACATACAACGTCAAGCTGCGGTATTCGCCGAATATATCAAATCCCGCATTGTTGAACAATGAAACCGCGTGGAACGCTCCGAAAAACAGCGCTTTGCCCAGAGGCATATCGAATGCAAACCTAAAGGAAAAAAGTGTAAATCCGACCAGCTCGATCATAAGCGAATAAACAATAACCCGTCTGATGAGCCGTACGATCCCTTCCATGCTCGTCTGATTCATAGCCTCTTGCAGCAAAAGCCTCTCACGCAGGGAAATCTTCTTGCGCAGCACGAGCGCTACCAGCGTTGCCATCGTCATAAAGCCGAGCCCGCCAAGCTGGAACAGGCACATTAATATGACCTGGCCGGCAGCCGAGAAATACGTTCCTGTATCCACGACGACCAGCCCTGTTACGCATGTCGCCGACGTTGCAGTGAACAGCGCATCTATAAAAGGCAGCCTCTCGCCGCTTGCTGATGCAAAAGGCATGGATAATAAACTGGCTCCCAGTAAAATAATAAGCGCAAATCCGCACACCAGTATTCGTGGAGGGGACCACTTTAAAACATTCCAATCCTTTTTCATTGTTTTTCCTTCTTCTTCGTTATGTCTTATAATGATGAAGCTGTTTTTGAGCATAAAAAAAAGCACTGGATACTCAGATGCTCTGTGCGATGAGTCCTGTTCCAATACGCCTACGAGGTTAGCTGACGGATTCGGGCCTGGACAGGCAGCCCTATTCGGCGGCTGGAGAAATGGCTCCAGCGCTAAAATTCACCCCATGCCGCCAAATGTGAACCTCTTGCTTACAGCAGGTTCATCGATTTTGACAGCTTTATGGTTCCCCCGTTTTCCATAGGAAATTCGGCTGTTCTATTCAATTTGTATGCCGTTTACGATTATAATCCCAAAACAGTCTCGATATAAAGCTGGCTTTTACGACAAAAAGGACGATATTAGTCCAAATATAGGCAGTGGGACAAAGCAGCAAGCAGCAAGCTTGCCGGACATCGTTATTTCGCAGTTTTTTGAAAGCAAACGTTCTTTTTCATTGGATAATTCAGGGATTAATATGGTAATGTAATGAAATAAGCTACTCACTAAATAGACAGTTGAGGTGAACCAATGATCGATTCTATCAGGCCTAATGAATGGAAACGTTTTCTATGGGCGGCGATTGCTTGCTTCATTATTTATGCAGCGGTTGACGTCGGGCCCATGATCGCTTCCATCGCATCCGGTGAATTAAACACAAAAGTTATTGAAAAGTCGGCTGCCGAGAACCGCGCAGCTGCTTTCGCTGAGAAACAAACCGGCCTGAAGGTGAAATCGGCTAAAGCCGTGCATCAAACCGATAAAATACTTAATGGTTATTTATCCAAAAATAAGCTGGTCAAAACATACGCTGACAAATATGATCCAAGCTTCCCGACGGATACGTTTCAGGTTGATTTGAAATTTGCCGGCGGCGGCAGCGGGTTCGTATATGTACATATGCAAAGCGAAAAGGTCGTGGCGTGGAACCTGCTAATTGACGGCGAGCCGCTGCCTGACGCCGTTAAGACGAAGGCAGTGATCTCTTTCCTGACGGCACAAAGCTTCAGCGGGCTTGATTTCCGGGGGAGTGAGCTGCTGCCTAACGGTGAATGGCATGGCGAGCCGCCCTCCGCTGCTATTAAGAAAGCTCAGCTTAAGATCGATGTGAATGCGCTAAACGTCGATGGCCGCACCGTCATTACCAAATACAAGCCTGCGTTCGTCGCGCCGGACGACTACATCCAATATGTAAATAAGCAGGATAAAATAGCTGGCTTCCTAACCGGCTTCGGCTATTTTTTCATGAGCATTGTGCTATTTGTGTTAGCGATTATTTACGCAGTGCTGTACCGGAGATTCACCTCCTTTAAATTTGGAATTATTCTCACCATCGTATTTTTAATTACGTATATCATCATGAACCTTAACATGCTCGATGGTATGCGCGCTCAGCTGGGCGAAAACGAAATGGCCGGACCGGCTACAACGATTACGGCAATCGTAACGGTGCTGCTGACCATCCCGATGGCCGGGTCCATCTATATTTCGCTGATTGCGGGGGACGGCCTCTGGAAGGCGCAGGGCCGCGCATTATGGCCGCGTTTCGGGCAAAAGGGCTATGGGGATCATGTTTGGCGCAGCGTTGGTCTCGCCTATTTATTCGCGATCATCCTGTTTGCGCTGCAATCGCTCATCTTTGTCGGCTTGCGGCTGACGATCGGAACCTGGGATACGTCGGATGCTACCCAATCTCCTTATAATATGGGCATTCTATGGCTGATGCCGGTGCTTGCTTGGGCTGCTGCTATTTCCGAGGAAGCCGTCTTCCGCTTCTTCGGTATCGGGTTATTCCGCAGATGGTTCAAAAATACGTTTGCCGCAGCGCTGCTCCCGACCTTCTTCTGGGCGCTCGGACACGTCATGTATCCGTTTTATCCGTCCTCGACGAGATTGATCGAGCTCATGATTATCGGGCTTGTATTCAGCTTTATTTTCGTCAGATACGGTCTCATTACCTCGATGTTTACCCATGCGATCTTCAACAGCGTAGCCGTAGGCTTATCCTTGTTGACGATCGGATCGGCGCCAAATATCATTTCTGCGATCTTCTTCGCGGTGCTGCCGGTGCCGATTGCCTATGTCCTCAAATATTTAAGCCGCAAAAAAGAGAAGAAGCCGTCCGTTACGACGACTCCTCCTCTCCTAGAGCAGCTATAATTTGCGAAGCTAATTTATCTCCAATAGATAGAGGCCGGAAGTCTTCGACTGAAGCCTCTTTTATTTTTTTGATGGAGCCAAAATGTTTGAGCAGAAGCTTGCGGCGCTTCTCTCCGATGCCTGGAATCGAGTTGAGCTTCGATTCGACCATCGATTTGCCGC
>DATJKM010000116.1:0-17147 GCA_035491515.1 Candidatus Udaeobacter sp.
CAATCCCTCGATCAACGGTGTCATAATGGCAACTTGCGCAGGTTTATTATATTCCTTCTGCAGCGTTCTGCCCATAAGCAGGTTAAACTTCTGATCCGTACCGCCAAGCTCGACGTCGGATTCAAGCGCAACCGAATCATAACCTTGCATAAGCGGGTAGAAAAACTCATGAATGCTGATGGGCAGGCCTGACGTGTAACGTTTTGTGAAATCGTCGCGTTCCAGCATGCGCGCAACCGTTACTTTCGCCGCCAGATTAACGACATCAGCGAAGTTAAGCGGCGCAAGCCACTCCGAATTGTAGTAGAGCTTCGTTTGCTGTGGATCTAATATTTTGTAAATTTGCTTCTGGTACGTTTCTGCATTCCGCTTCACATCTTCTTCTGTCAGCTGCTTCCGTGTTTCCGATTTACCGGTAGGATCACCGATTCTGCCCGTAAAATCACCGATTAAAAGCTGAACCTGATGACCCAGCTCCTGGAATTGACGCAGCTTATGCAGAACAACCGTATGGCCGATGTGAATATCAGGCGCCGATGGATCAAGACCCAGCTTTACCTTGAGTGGTGTGCCTGTTGCGACGGCATTCGCTATTTTGTTCTTTAACTCATCCTCCGGCACAATTTCCTGAGCGCCGCGGCGGATTACAGCAAGCTGACGCTCAACCTCACTTTGCTGCTCCTTCGTTAAACTTTCCCACTTCACCATAAATCTTTTCCTCCCTCGTATGCATCTATATAGACATAAAAAATCCTTCCAGCCCCAAGGGACGAGAAGGATTAGCTCGCGGTACCACCCTCGTTAGAGTACGCCTGCATTTCAATGAAAACTTTCAAAGAAAATAGCGATACTCTCACTTCGTTGTTGATAACGGAGACGGTCTCCGAAGTGAACTACTACGGCCTCGTTCAGCACAACTGGCCCCATGGCTTAACATTGGGTGATGCTGATCAAGAGCAAAACGGTTCCTTCACTTAGCTCCAGGCGGTAATTCAACAACGGCGCATACCGGTTTTCACCACCCACCGGCTCTCTGCAATTACGATTCGCTGTCTACTTGTGCCCTTCAATGCCATGATTAGATGAAACTTTATAGTTTTTATACCATAGCACTCATAGGAAGTCAATGCCGTTAAAACATGCGTTCCTTTGACGATTTATGTTATAATAGGTGTGCTATTTGGAGGAGGAGTCATAAAAATGCAAGAGGAACGTCAAACGCCGCCAGTCAAAAGAAGCAAATGGCGTACATTCGGAATTGTAACTTTTATAACAGTCAAATGGATCGTATATTTTGGAATTTTCATCGGATTGCTAGCCGGCGGAGCAGTAACCGGCTATGTCGCGGCACTCGTGAAAAACGAAGAAGTAAGACCTCGGACCGTCATTGAAGATAAAGTCAGCGAAAATTCCATTACCGGCTTCGTTTACTTCAATGATGATACACTTGTCGGACAGCTTAGAACTTCTGAGGATCGAATGATTATTACATACGATGATTTGCCGCCTCAGGTAATCAATGCCGTGCTCGGTATTGAAGACAACAATTTTTTTGAGCACAAAGGCGTGGACATCAATGGACTTGGACGTGCTGTGAAGCAAAAGCTTCTTAACGAGGATACGCAGACAGGAGGAAGTACGCTTACTCAGCAGCTCGCGCGCCGCGTATTTCTAAGTCTGGATAAAACCGACAGCCGAAAAATTAAAGAAATATTTTTATCCTTGCGCATGGAGCGTTATTTAACGAAGAAGGAAATTTTAGCCGCATATTTGAACAAGGTCCCTTTCGGGAACGGTTCCAGCGGCTACAATTTATTCGGTATTAAAGCAGCTGCCAAAGGGATATTTGATATCTCTGATCTAAATCAGCTGAATATTGCGCAGTCTGCCTACTTGGCAGGCCTTCCGCAGCGGCCGTCAGCTTATACGGCATTTACAGGCAAAGGCCAATTCAATCAAGCAAACTTCGAATTAGCGCTCGGCCGGCAGCAAACCGTGCTGAAGCGGATGTTGGAGACGGGCCGCATTACCCAGCAGGAATACGATGAAGCGCTCAAATTCGACATTAAGAAATCGCTCGCTAAGCCAAAGGAGAAAGCTTATACGACCTATCCTTATCTGATGCTTGAAGCAGAGCGTCAGGCGGCTGAAATTATGCTTATGCAGCAGAACCCGAAATTAAAGAAAGCTGATATGAGTAAAAAAGAAAATGCCGCTCTAATCGAAGAAGCCCGTGATCATCTGCTTCGCGGCGGATATCACATTTATACGACGATTGACAAGGATATTTACCGGCTCATGCGAGAGATCGGAAGTAATGAAGAAAACTTTAGTCCGTACAGCGAGGAGAAAGGTCTCGAGCAAATCGCTGCGGTCATGCTGGACCATAAAACCGGTGCAATCGTCGGGATGCTGGAAGGCCGCGATTTCTACGAGGAGCAGCTAAACTATGCAACCCAAATGACAAGGCAGCCCGGCTCGACTATGAAAACGCTAGCCGCATATTTGCCGGCCATCGAGCAAGGTCTTATCCAGCCAGCCAGCATTATTGACGATGCGCCTATCGTTCTCAAGGACGGTCAGAAGGGCTTTCATATTCCGATGAACGTTAACAGGAAGTTTGCGGGTCTCGTTACGGCACGCGAAGCATTAAACCGTTCATTGAATCTTCCAGCCTTGAAAATCTTTAATGAGGAAGTCAAAATCGAAAATGCTTGGGAATTTGTCAAAAAGCTCGGCATTACGACGCTCCAGCCGGAAGATGCATATGCACAGACCGGCGTAATTGGCGGACTAAGCATCGGCGTATCCGTAGAAGAGATGACGAATGCTTATGGTTCCATTCCGAACAAAGGCGTTTTCAATGACGCTTATATGATATCTAGAATTACCGATGCCAACGGCAAGATCGTATACGAACACAAGCTTGAGCCAAAACGCGTATTCTCGGAGCAAAGCGCCTTTCTCATGACAGACATGCTGTCAACCGTTATTTCCAGCAAAAGCGGCTCCGCTAACAAGCTGAAGTCGCAATTCAAGAAATACGGCGAAATTCCGATAGCCGGTAAGACGGGCTCGACCCAAAGCTATGGGGACGTATGGTTCATGGGCTTCTCGCCTGACATCACATTAGGCGTGTGGGCCGGCTATGAAGAGCAGGTTAACTCCTTATCCGAGAAAGGTAAAGCGAGAGCCCGCTCGATATGGGCCTTAATTATGAACGAGCTGGCCGAAACGAAGCCTGAAATTTTCGTGACCGATAAATTCGAGCGTCCTTCCGGTATCGTCAAGGCGACGGTATCCAGCGCAAGCGGCTTGCTACCAAGTCAATTGACGAGGGAATCCGGCATGCTCGTAACCGATTGGTTTAACAAAAAGGATATACCTAAGAAAACAGATGATGCGCTCGTGAAGATGGCGTATATAACGTACAATGGCGTAAACTACGTCCCTAACCCTGCTACACCGAGAGACATGGTTAAGGAACAAATCGTCATAAAACGCAAAAAACCATTAGACGTTCTTATGGATGAGATCAGAGCAGCGCAGTCGAAACTGCCTGCAAGCAGCCGTCGTTCAATGGGGGTATACTTACCTGCCGATGCAGAAGATAATGCGCCATCCAAACCTGATCCGCGCGTCGATGACGGTGCTGCACCGCCGCCTCCTGCAAGCGTTAAGCTGCAATCTTCGGATGGTGTGCTCATCTTGACGTTTAGTGATAGTCCGGCTAAGGATGTAGTTGGCTACCGCGTGTATAAATCGGTTAATCAGGGCGCCTATGAGAAGCAGGGCGAATCCATCATTGCCGGCGATGCGAAGCGCATGAAGCTATACACCTCCAACTCGCAAAGCTCAACCTATTACGTAACTGCGGTTGATGTCGCCGGGAAGGAATCAGCACCTAGCCAGCTGGTTCAATTCGGAAACTATCCAATCAACCCTGGGCAGCCTGGGGGCGGGAATGAACCGGGCACAACGGAGCCAGCAGCACCTATAGGCTTTCATGCTGTGAAATCGGAACTTAGCGTTCTCTTAACATGGACGGCTAACAATGTATCTGACCAAGTAACACAATATCATTTGTACTACAGTGCAAATAACGATGGGAAGTATACAAAAATCGATTCCACCTCGGAAACATCTTATGAATATGTAGCGCCGCTCGTATCCGGAACCTTTTTTGTGACAGCGCAAAACGCAAAAGGCGAGTCAGCTCCATCCTCGAGGAAAAAAGTTAATTAAACGGCCAAACGCCATTCGAATAGGTGCAGTCAAACTCTCATATTTTGCCAAAAAGGTAGCAGCCTCGCATGAGGCCGCTACCTTTTATTTTTGCTTATTTGGATAATCAATTTCATTCTTTATGTTTGAGCATTCATATAACATAAGATGAGTCCGATTCAAATAGACGGCCGATTTGCTCGTAATCTTCCCTGGATAAGCTCCATTTTGCAGCGGCTGCATTCTCCTCCACCTGTTTAACCGTTTTCGCACCGGCTATAACGCTTGATATTTCCTTACGGTACAACAACCAGTTAATTGCAACCTGGCTGAGCGGCTTCCCGATAGACCTGGCAATACCGGTAAACGTTTCGATGATGACGATGTTTTTGACAAATTGTTTTTCAGAAAATAACGGGTTTAGCTGCGCGCGTATATCCGACTTGGGCATTCTCGTTAAATAATTGAATTTACCAGTCAATAAGCCTTGCGCCAGCGGGCTATAAGGAATAAATCCGACATTCCGCTGCTTGGCATAAGGCAGTGCCGCATGCTCAACATTTCGCTGGAACAGATTGTACGGCAATTGCAAAGACACAATATTACTGACCGATTGAGCGGCTACTAACTGCTGCACATTGAAATTCGAGACTCCGATGTGGTGTATTTTCCCTTCTTCCACCAACCGATTTAATGCTTCAAACGTCTCTTCAACCGGTG
Organism: Candidatus Udaeobacter sp.; assembly: GCA_035491515.1. Taxonomy (GTDB): domain Bacteria; phylum Bacillota; class Bacilli; order Paenibacillales; family Paenibacillaceae; genus Pristimantibacillus. Next base: position 4,945 of record DATJKM010000116.1, read on the forward strand.
TTTTACCGTTAGGATCTGGTAAGTGGATCTGATACAAATCAATGTAGTCTGTATTTAAACGCCGCAGGCTATCCTCAACCTCGCGCACGATATTCGCCTTCGTCACGTCTACACTAAACTGCCCTTGCTCATTCCAAACTAGGCCGGCTTTTGTTGCGATAATAACATGCTCCCGAACAGGCTTAAGCACTTTACCAAGCACTTGTTCAGAATGTCCAAGGCCATAGGCAGGAGCTGTATCATAAAAAGTAATACCCAATTCATATGCACGACGAATGGCACCCTCAACCTCGTCATCGTCCACCTCTCCCCAGCCAGCCTTTCCCGCGGCCCATGCGCCGAATCCAATTACTGATGGAAATAGCTCACTATTGCCTAATCTCCTCTTCTCCAACTAGCTAACCTCCTTTATACTATTATTCCTACCCGATTACTCGGAACTATCATTATTATAAATCTGCACAGATGAATGTCAACCCATTTTTTTCAAAAATAAACGCATAGGCATCATTTATTCCGAGAATCCCTACTTGACAGCTATTTTTCTTATCCTTATGATAGAATTCATTGATCAATAGAAGGAAAAATTTTATAACTTTATTGTAGGAAGGAACAATTACGATGACAAACAGACGTATTGATCACGTTGGAGTAATGGTCAAAAATATGGAGGCATCCATTGCCTTTTATACCGAAATTATCGGATTTGAGCTAAAGGGGCGCACGCCGCATTCCAATGGTATCATTGAGCTCGCCTTTCTCGGCTTTGGCCAATCGGGCGAGACGGATCTGGAGTTAATCCAAGGCTATAACGACAGCCTTCCGAATGAGGGCAAGGTGCATCATTTTGCTGTGTCTGTTCCCGATGTGCAAGCGGAGTTCGATCGCCTGAAGCAGCTCGATGTATCCTTTGTGGATGAAGGCATCACGACACTTCCGAACGGCTTCAAGTACTTTTTCGTAAGCGGACCTGATGGCGAGTGGATTGAATTGTTCCAGCGCTGATTCGAAGCCGAGATACGAAGAAATAAGCAAAAGAGAGGATGCCTCCAAGTCAGGAGACATCCTCTCTTCTATTCTGTGTCTAATCTTCGATCGTGGACAGATCACCCGTTGGCAGGTTCAGCTCCCATGCCTTCAACACTCGGCGCATAATTTTGCCGCTTCGCGTTTTTGGAAGCTTATCCTTAAACTCAATTTCTCTTGGTGCAGCATGAGCGGATAAGCCTACTTTTACGAACTGAGAAATTTCCTGCTTCAATTCATCGGATGCCTCGAACCCTTCCCGCAGCGCGATAAAAGCTTTAATGATTTCTCCCCGCATCGGATCAGGCTTGCCGATTACGCCAGCCTCCGCTACTGCCGGATGCTCGACCAGCTTGCTCTCTACCTCGAACGGGCCAACCCGCTCGCCAGCTGTATTTATCACATCGTCGATACGTCCCTGGAACCAGAAGTAGCCATCCTCATCCATATAAGCGGAATCTCCCGAGATGTACCAGCCTTTAAGGTAGAAATATTCCTCGTATTTAGAAGGATTATTCCATACCTTCCGCATCATGGACGGCCAAGGAGTCTGAACGGCTAAATTACCCATTCGATAAGGCGGAACTTCATTACCGCTATCATCTATGATCGCAGCCTTAACACCCGGCAGAGGCTTGCCCATCGAGCCTGGCTTAATGTCCATGCTTGGGTAGTTACAAATAAGCTGGCCTCCAGTCTCGGTCATCCACCATGTATCATGAATGCGCTCTCCATATACCTTCAGCCCCCAGCGAACAACCTCCGGATTAAGCGGTTCTCCGACGCTGAGCACATGCCGCAGACTGGAGAGATTAAATTGCTGCGAGATATCATCACCTGCTCCCATAAGCATGCGGAAAGCAGTAGGTGCGCTATACCATACAGTCACGCCGTATTTCTCAATGACGCTATACCAGTCACTTGGACTAAAGCGACCGCCGCGAATGACATTTGTAGCGCCATTCAGCCACGGCGCGAAAATACCGTATGATGTACCGGTAACCCATCCCGGATCGGCGGTGCACCAATAAATATCATTTTCTTTCAAATCAAGCACAATTTGTCCCGTGTACAAATGCTGAATCATCGCATTTTGAACATGGTAGACGCCTTTGGGCTTCCCCGTAGAACCTGACGTATAGTGCAAAATAAGGCCGTCTTCGCGGTCGAGCCATTCGATTTCAGCATCATCCGACGCACCCGCCATCTCTTCCGCAAAATCGATAATGCCCTCTTCCTTCGGCACATCCTTGCCAAATACGATAACATGCTTCAGGTTCGGCAGCTCATCGCGCTTTATTCGTTTATACAAGGCAGGGGTCGTAATAATCGCTGAAGCTTCGCTGTCAAGCAGTCTGTCCTTTACCGCAGTCTCCATGAAGGCCTCAAATAGCGGCCCTACGACCGCGCCAACCTTCCACGCGCCAAGCGCGCTAAAATAGAGTTCAGGCGTTCGAGGCATAAAAATAAAGATACGCTCGCCTTTGCTAACGCCCAGCTTGCGTAAAACGTTTGCAAAACGGTTGGATTGCTTGCTCAGCTGTTCAAATGTGTAAGATTCATCGCGTTCATTATCGCTGTAATGAAGTGCGATTTTATCGCCTTTGCCCAGCTCGACATGCCTGTCGATGGCTTCATAAGCCATATTCACTTTTCCTGTCGTATGCCAGCTGAATTGACTCTCGATCTGCGACCAGTCAAATGTGCCGACAGCTTCTTCATAATTCGGTAAATTCGGATTTTGTGCTGTCGCTGGAATTCTTTCTTGATGCAAGTTGATCATACTATCACTCTCCCATCAAATCTGTATGACTCATTCATAAGAATACGCTTTCAAAAAATAGTCATTGCCTAATTCAAATAAGCTGGCATCTACTCGCGTTTCCCATGACTTAAACCGCCAAACTCATTATAGCATATCCTTTTTCTATCCGACTACGCTTTTCAATTTCTCAAATGTTTGTTATAAAGAGTTATAGAGAGTTGAGATCTGGCAGCAGTTGAACTGCAAAGGAGGCTTCCGCTTTGGATCATCGAAAGCGTTTGCAGCGGGAACAACTCGCTTTAGACGCAGGCCGTGAGCTTATTATTGAAGGACCAGTTCCGCCGGAACGGCTGGAGAGAATGACGATGCACAAAGCGCTGGACGCGTTCCGCAGACCGAATGAACAGCATGAAGCGCTTGTTGAGATCGCCGGATTGGATGAAGGACGAATTATTTTGGCGCGTGAAGGAGACCTGATCGTCGGCTATGTCACCTTCCACTACGCCGATGAACTTGAACGCTGGTCGGAAGGCGGCATGACTGATCTCATCGAGCTCGGTGCGATAGAGGTAGCAGATGATTATCGCGGCTGCGGCTTGGGAAAACGCATGATTCAGCTAGCTTTTGCAGAGGATCAGTTAGAAAATATGATCGTATTTACGACTGAATACTACTGGCATTGGGATTTGGAAGGCACCTTGCTAAATGTATGGGACTATCGCAAAATGATGGAAAAATTGATGCAATCCGTCGGAATGATCTGGTTCGCTACGGATGATCCCGAAATTTGCTCCCATCCGGCTAATTGCCTTATGGTGCGAATCGGCAAGGAAGTTCCGCTTCGGTCAGTTGAGCATTTTGACAGGGTACGCTTTCGTCAACGGTTTATGTATTAAGCTTATGCTTACGATGCAGGTTTGCTGCGCAAACCTTAGCTAATGCTTACGATGCAGGTTTGCTGCGCAAACCTTTTAGGAGGACAGGGATGGCTTCAAATGCTATTTTCATTCATCATTCGGATTCTAGCGGATATAAATTCGGTGTGGAGCATCCTTTCGATCCGCTGCGGCTTACGCTCACGATCGACTTGCTCCATGAAGTACAGGCTTTAGCTGAGGAGCAAATGGAAGCTCCTCCCGCTTATTCCGAGGACGAGCTTCTGCCGCTCGTGCATAGAACGGACTATTTGGCTGCCGTAAAGCAATTGAGCGAGCAATCGAATCACGAGGATAGCAGCTTGCTCGCTCAGCAATTCGGGCTGCACACCGAGGATACGCCATATTTTCCAGGTATGCACAAGGCTGCAGTCACGATCGTCAACGGCTCAGTGGCCGCGGCTGACGCTGTTATGACGGGCCGGACAAAGCATGCCTATCATCTCGCTGGCGGACTTCATCACGCGTTTCCTGACCGTGCTTCAGGCTTTTGCATATATAACGATGCAGCAGTCGCTATCAAACACATCCGTCAAACCTACGGCGCGAAAGTGCTTTATATCGACACCGATGTCCATCATGGAGACGGAGTCCAATGGGTTTTCTATGACGATCCTGACGTTTGTACTTATTCCATCCATGAGACCGGCAAATTTCTGTTCCCTGGAACAGGCTTCGTTCATGAGAAAGGTATAGACCATGGCTTCGGAGCCTGCTATAACGTACCGCTCGAGCCTTATACCGAGGATGAATCCTGGCTTGAGAGCTTTAATGTCACGCTGCGCAAAGTAATAGCTTCCTTTAAGCCGGATGTCATCATTAGTCAGCACGGCTGCGATGCGCATGCTTACGATCCGCTCTCTCACATCCATTGCAGCATGCGGATCTATGCGGAAATACCTGCCATCATTCATGAATTAGCCCATAAGCATACAGAGGGACGTTGGATTGCGCTTGGCGGAGGCGGCTACGATATTTTTCGCGTCGTTCCTAGAGCTTGGTCTTTGGTGTGGCTTACGATGATTGAACATCCAATCGCTCAAGCGATAGCGGCTGGAGAGGAACCGCTGCTTCCCGATCGCTGGATCAAGCGCTGGGCATCCATTAGCCCGCTCAAGCTGCCGACGAAATGGCTGGATGATCGTGCCGATATCGAACCTATGCCAAGACGCGCGGAAATCACCGACAAGAATAGAGCCATGCAGCGTATCGTTATTCAAGATATTTAGATCCACCACGCATACTGTTTAAGCGAGCGAAATTCCAAATCCTAACCCAAGCAGAACATGATTAAATCATCGTCACACCACAAAAGAAGAACCAGCTCCGATGCATGCATCGGAGCTGGTTCTTTCCATACCGCGTATTAAATATGTTGAACGATATCATCAATAATTTGGTAGGAATTGTTGGCGGCCGTTACCGTAAACTCCGAGAAATTCACATGAGCCGAACCATCTGCCTTGTCCGACATCGAACGAATGATGACAAATGGTGTTTCATTCATATCACACACTTGTGCTACCGAAGCGCCTTCCATCTCCGCACATGCCCCTTGCAGGGTCTCATGGAGCAGCTTTACCGTCTCGCGGCTAGCTATAAATTGATCTCCTGACAGCACTTTGCCCTTAAGACTGCGTCCTGAGAATAGGCGCTCGCTTGCTGCTGAAGCGAGCCCGATTAAAATTTCGTCAGCCGGGAACTCCGATCTCGGATGAAACGGAATCGTTCCACGGGCAAAGCCGAGGGGCGAGCAATCCATATCATGCTGCACACAGCTTGTGGAAACGACGATATCGCCGATATTCAGCTGAGGATCAACTGCTCCCGCTACTCCGGTAAACAGGACGCAATCAGCTCCTAGATCAATCAATATTTGCGTACAGACAGCAGCATTAACTTTACCTACGCCTGATTTGCAATAAATGACCGATTTACCATGAAGATTGCCTTCATAGTAGGTAATGCCCGCCTTCGTCACCTGAGACGCTATGTTCACATGCTCATGCAGCAGTTCAATTTCTTCCGCCATAGCGCCAATAATCCCTATTTTGTTAAACGACATTTCTTTTATATTCCTCCAACCGATTGACGCACAACGATTTCATGCGGCAGTACTACTTTGGAATGATCTACATTTTCTTTTTTCATCAGCTTCGTCAGCAAACGCATAGAAACAGCGCCGATATCATACATCGGTTGAGCTACTGCTGTAAGCTGAGGACGAACCATCGATGCCATCCGGCTATTATCAACGCTAATTACGGAAATATCTTCAGGAACCTTCAAGCCGGAATCCTGAATGCTGTGAATCGCGCCGATCGCCATTTCATCAGTAGCGGAAAATACGGCCGTAGGACGCTCGTCCAGCTCGATGAAATATTTCATCGCTTCTGCACCTGACTCATAACGATAGTTACCGATGCGGACTAAGGAATCATCGTAGGCAATGCCGGCGCCTTCAAGCGCACGCTTATAACCTTGGAATCTTGCATAGCCAATCGAAGGATCCTGCAGCGTACCGCTGATCATCGCGATTCGTTTATGGCCTTGATCAAGCAGCTTCTGAACGGCATCAAAGGCGGCATCCTCATGGTTAATGTCGACTGAAGGAATCTGACCGCTTTCATCTGAAGTCGCGCAAAGCACGATTGGAACATTGGCCGTCTTGAAGGCTTGCAAATGCTCTTCTGTAACTGCCCCGCCCATAAATAGCAGACCGTCGACTTGCTTCTCCAGAAGAGTGTTGATGACGCGGATTTCTTTGTCTTTTTTCTTATCCGCATTACACAAAATAATATTATAATGATACATATTCGCAATATCTTCAATTCCACGCGCTACCTCGGCAAAAATAGCATTTGAAATGTCGGGAATAACAACTCCAACCGTAGTCGTTTTCTTGCTAGCCAAGCCTCTTGCTACGGCATTCGGACGATACCCTAGTCGCTCTATTGCTTCATATACCTTCTTGCGTGTTGCCGGCTTCACGTTGGGATTGTTATTTACAACCCGTGATACCGTAGCCATCGACACTCCTGCTTCTCTTGCTACATCATAAATGGTTACCGTCACAGTGGTTCTCTCCATTAGCTCAGATTTTTAATTACGTACGCCACATATTAACGTAATCATAGCATAAAGGGATTGGCAACGCAAAGCAAAAGACGTCAAAAACCGTGATATTCCGAGCTTTCATTGATTTTTCATTGATCAACAATAGAAAATGGCTTGCATTGTTTATGAACTATATTGTGAAAAAACTGTATAAATTTTACTAAAAAATGGATGCTTTAAGAATGTTTATACATAAAAAAAGAACCCTCGTTTGAGGGTTCTCAATAACCGGCCTTCCAGCCATCAATTTATGAGTGACTGTGTTTCTATTAATCTTTTGAATCGATAACTTTAAAAGGTAAATCCGAGCAGCTATGTAAGTAGCGTGCGACGGCTTATTTGCTCAAGTCTCTTATTAATATCCGTAATCCAAGCCTCGTCGTTAAGAGATTGAGCAAGCAAATACAAATCAAGCAGCTCGTTAATTCGTTGTTCGATCAATCTCTCGAATGCGGGTTGGTCCGTCCGCAGCTTCTCCGCTTTCGCTTCCACTAACAAATTCGCCCACTCGTTACATTCATTAAAAAGAAACGTTTGCTTATCTGGTTGAGCTCCGAGTTGTGCGATTAATCCGGTTAAATCCGGCTTTACCTCCGGAAACACCTCACTGCGGTTGCAGGTTGTACAGGAAAAAATGGGTACATTGTCAATCTCGACCTTCCCCGAATAAATAACTGTTCGCAGTTTCATCTTCATGATGTCACCACAATGACACCGCTTATGCAAAGTGGTCCACTCCTTCTTAATAGCAGCTATCGCCGCTAAGCGTTGCTTTCAGAGTTACAATAAATAAATTATTCGACCATTTTCGCACAAATTCCTGCTTATTCCGCTATGTAATTTTTACTACTGAAACCAAATTTTCGAGTCTCCAAATCTTCCGTTCAAGGCGTCGCTTTTCTCCAAACTTTCCGTATCGGCGGCACCGCTGCCAATGCTGTCCATAAAGCTGCCCCGATTAGATCATTGCGCACATCCAGCGGGTCCGGCATTCTTCCGCCTACAAAGGATTGATGAAATTCGTCTGTAATTCCATATAGACCGCAGATTAGCACGATAATAACCTTCATCCAGAACCGGTCTCCCTTTCTGCCGATTCCATAATCAAGTGCTGCTGACAGAACGAAATAAGAAACAAAATGGCCCCAATTGAAATCTTCCATAAAGGGAAGATACTTTTGAAAGAATGGCAGCAAAGTATTGATCTCATCGCTAGTTCTCGAAGATAGTGCAAAAATAACGGCCATCCAAACGACTGCCGGCAAAAATCGCAGCAGTCTTAAATATGAAATTGAGTTTGAAAAAGGAACTGTTTGCTTCATTATGTCTCCTTCGTTACAATAATAGAGATCTTTAATAGATGGAGGGGAAAATATGTCATTACAAAACAAAACCGTCATCTGCTTGCTTGACGACGAGTTTGAGGATTTGGAGCTATGGTATCCCGTATATCGTGCACGCGAAGCCGGTGCGACCGTTCTGTATGCTGGTCCTGAGAAAGGTAAAAAGCATATCGGCAAATATGGTGTGCCTGCGGTGGCCGATTTGTCATTCGATGAAGTGAACAGCGAAGACATTATCGGTCTATTGGTTCCAGGCGGCTGGGCACCTGATAAGCTGCGCCGTTACCCGAAAGTATTGCAGCTCGTACAAGAGCTAAATGCAGCAGACAAGCCGATTGGTCAGATCTGCCATGCTGGCTGGGTGCTCATTTCAGCGAAAATATTAGAAGGCCGCAAAGTAACCTCAACACCCGGCATTCGTGACGACATGGAAAATGCAGGCGCTACATGGTACGATGAAGCCGTCGTTGTAGACGGAAATCTTATCTCCGCGCGCCGCCCGCCAGATCTTCCTCCCTATGCAAAAGCATTTGTGGACGCATTAGTACAGCGAATGGGTTAACCATTCGCTGTTTTTTTGTCTATGCGCTGCATAAAGGCAGTTAATTGTTCTATTACTTCGGTGCTTGTACGGCAGGCTTGCAGCTGCTGAAATACCTCTCTGCTCTCTTCCTGGGAAGTACAAAGCAGTCTTTCCTTTACTTGCAAAATAGAGTGCGAAGACATACTGACTTCATCCACGTCCAAGCTAAGCCAAATCGGCAGCGCTCGTAAATCTCCCGCAAGCTCCCCGCAGACGCATACGGATATTCCGGCACGTTTAGCCGCTTCAACCGTCATTCGCAGCATCCGAATCAAAGCAGGATGATAGGGCTCATACAAATGAGATATTTCTTCGTTCATCCGATCGACTGCTAACGTGAACTGAACCAAATCATTCGTTCCAATACTGAAGAAATCAACCTCTTCTGCAAGCAAATCCGCAATCATAACTGCTGCGGGCACCTCGACCATAATCCCGATCTTAATCCCTTTATCATAAGGGTGGCCTGCTTCCTCAAGCTCACGCTTCGCTTCATTCAATACAACATTCGCAGCACGCACCTCGTCCACAGACGAGATTAGCGGATACATCAGCTTCACCTGACCGTAATGGCTGGCACGCAATATAGCGCGCAGCTGCGTTTTAAATAAATCCTGCCGGTCTAACGAAATCCGGATCGCTCTATAGCCAAGGAAAGGATTGTCCTCTTCGGGCAGCTCAAAATAATCAAGCTGTTTGTCGCCCCCGACATCAAGCGTCCGGATGACGAGCGGCTCGCCGCCGAGCTTCTCGGCAACGCTGCGGTATACCTCGAACTGTTCCTCTTCCCTCGGGAACCGATTGCGGTCCATGTACAAAAACTCGGTACGGAACAAGCCAACACCGTGCGCCCCGCTCGACAAAGCAATTTCCAGCTCCTTAAAGGAACTAATGTTAGCGGCAAGCTCCAATCTTTTACCATCTGGCGTTATAGGACGATGGCCTGCAATGCCATGCAGCCTTTTTTTCGCTTCTGCTTGAGCGTTGTGCAGCTCTGTATAGGCATCAATGATTTGCTGCACAGGTTCAATAAATACCGTTCCATCGCTGCCATCGATAATAATCGTTTGGCCCGTTTGAATCGGCTCCTCCAGCTTCGTCTCAACGCCTACAACGAGCGGTACGCCGAGCGCCCGTGCCATGATAGCCGAATGCGAGGTCGTGCTCCCTGCGAGCGTGACAATGCCAAGCACATGCTGAGGATTGATATGTGCAAGTTGAGAAGGCGAAAGCTCCTTCGCGATCAAAATAAAAGGCTGTGTATCCGATGGCAGCGTAATTTCCGGTGCGCCAAGCAGATGCTTCAGCAAGCGGTTGCCTACATCCTTAATGTCAAGCGCTCGTTCCTTCATATACTCATCATCAAGCAAATCGAACATCGTAACAAAATGATCAATCGCTTCCTTAACAGCTACCTCAGCCGCTTTATATTGGCGTTGGATGATGCCTTGTATTTCATTCATAAAGACAGGATCGTCCAAAATGGCTATATGAGCATCGAAAATATGTGTTTCCTCCGAACCGACTACATCGCGCAGCTCATCCTTAATCTGCTCGATCTCCGATTTTGAGGTACGAATGCCTTCGTATACACGTTCGAACTCGCGGGCAAAATCAGCTACATCAATTTTTTGCTCCGGTAACTCCCATTCCCAATTCGGAAGCACAAACGATCTCCCAATCGCTATGCCTGCTGACGCTCCTATTCCTTGAATCATTGTGTTTCCCCTCCACCATTTCTCTCTTTAAGTACAACTGACATTACCGAGGACTGCCCTTTTTTCACTGCTTTGAACGGCGCAAACCTCCACGAGTGCACAAGATCAGAATTCGTAATAACCATCGGCGTAGCAAGCGACTTACTTTCCCTTCGGACGCGCTGCAGATCAAATTTTACGAGCAGCATGCCTGGCGTGACTTCGTCGCCTTCTTTAACAACCGCATTAAAATAGGCTTTGCCTGCCAGCTTCGAGGTGTCGATCCCAATATGAAGCAGCACCTCCAGCCCCTCAGGAGTAAGAATGCCGACCGCATGCATGGTCGGGTAAATATGAATGATTTTACCTTTAACCGGAGAAACAAGCTCTCCCTTGTCGGGGATGAATGCGACCCCTTGTCCAACAAGCTTTCCTGCGAAAATCGGATCAGGCACCTCGTTAAGCGGAATCATTCGTCCTTGCATTGGCGAGTGGAACAATACTTGGGCTTGATCGCGATGGATGGTCTTGACCATTTCTTCACGGATAAGCTCAGAATAGGTACCGAATACGACCTGAACATGTCCACCTCCCAGCTTTATAACGCCTGCCGCACCTAAATTGCGAAGTGCATTTATATCGAGCAGCTTATCGTTGGATATTTTAAGCCGCAGTCTTGTAATACAGGACTCCATCTTTTCTATATTTTGTTTCCCGCCGATGGCCTGCAAAATAAGCGGTGCGCGATAAGGAATGTCGCCTGCCCATTCGTCAAGCTGCGAGCCTTCTTCACGGCCCGGTGTCGGAATCCGAAATCTGCGAATGGCCCAGCGAAACAAGAAATAATAAATAAATCCGACTACAATGCCGATCGGTATAATGAGCCAGCCCCGAGTCGCCAAATGCTCATTAATGACGAAGTCTATTGCCCCGGCCGAAAATGAGAAACCATGCTTTATGCCGAGCTCATAGGTAACCCACATAATAATACCCGACAATATAGCATGAACGACATATAAAAATGGAGCCACGAACAAAAATGCGAATTCAACCGGCTCGGTTACACCTGTCAGGAATGAAGCGAGCGCCGCGTAAAGGAACGTTCTCCGAATTTTCGGCTTCAAATCCTCGCGCGCTTCATGAATAATCGCAAGAGCAATAGCCGGCAGAGCGAACATCATCGTCGGATATAATCCAGCCATAAAAACACCGGCTGACGGATCGCCTGCAAAAAAGCGCGGCAGGTCTCCATATACCATTTGTCCCGATGCTGTCTCATAGCCGCCAATCTGAAACCAGAACACATGGCTAACCAAATGGTGCAAGCCGAATACAACCAGAATTCGGTGTACAAAGCCGTATAAAAACACGCCGAAGCCGCCGCCCGATGCAACGATTTCCCCCAGCTCCACAAGCATTTGCTGCAAATATGGGGCAATCTTAATCATTCCTATCGAGAACAGCAAGGAAACAAAACTAACGAACAGCGGAACGAACCTCGGGCCACCGAAAAACTGTATGTATTCCGGTAAACGCAGGCTTTTGAAGCGTTCATGACTGAAGCCCGCTATAATTCCTATAATTGTCCCAATGAGCACGGTTGGTTCAATTTGAACCTCGGCAGTACCTGTGATGCCGCTGTAAATAATCATGCCTACGAGCGCTGCCATACCTGCTGCGAGCGCGTTTCCGGTTAACCCAAGCGATATGCCTAGCGCAAAGATATATGGTAAAAAC
>DATJKM010000117.1:0-9191 GCA_035491515.1 Candidatus Udaeobacter sp.
TCGAGCAACTCCATTTCCGTTCCAATCTTAATCCATTGCTGCCCTTTCGTAACGCCTGGCCGGTCACCTGTTAAAGCAATGGCGCGGCCTGCCAGCTTATTAATAAGCGTGGATTTCCCGACATTCGGTATGCCTACGATAAGACCGCGGATTGCGCGCGGATTTATTCCTTTGGCGATTTGACGAGCTATTTTCTCATGTAAAATCTGTTTCGCTTTAAGCGGGACTTCATTGACCTTTGTTCCCGTAGATGAATCGATCGCGATCGATTCATGACCTTCGTTACGGAAATAAGCCATCCATTGCTCGGTCGTCTTCGGATCGGCCAAATCAGATTTGTTCAATACAATCAGCCTTGGCTTTCCGTTCAAAATTTCCTCAATCATCGGATTACGGCTCGAAAGCGGAACCCGGGCATCCAATAGTTCGATGGCAAGATCGATTAATTTGAGCTTGTCCTGTATTTGCCGTTTCGCCCGGGTCATATGACCCGGAAACCATTGAATGGTCATTTACTCACCTCATTTAGTCCAGTGCTTAATAAACTCTAGCTTGTTTAGCGGCCAAAAAATAATATCGGCGCGGCCAACAACTTCTTTATCCGTTACGAAACCGATGAACCGGCTGTCCGTGCTATCGCCGCGATTATCGCCAAGCGCAAAAATCGCACCTTCTGGAACCGTCATTTCCGTCACATCTGAATTCGGAAAGTTGGGGCCAGTGTTATACAGCTCACCCTTGGCATGGGCCGCTTCAATAGCTTCCTTTATATAAGGCTCATCGATTTTCTTGTCGTTAATATAAAGGTCATCGCCTTCAAGTCTTATTTTATCGCCAGGCACGCCAATAACCCGTTTAATGAATTTCCGGCCCTGCTCCGGAACATCGAATACAACTACCTCTCCGAATTTCGGCTCGCGGATCGTATACAATATTTTATTTACAATTAAGCGTTCACCCGTCTCGAAATTCGGCTGCATCGATGGTCCGTCCACGATAAACGGCGAGAATAAAAATTGGCGAATGAGAAATACGAGCACGACCGCGATAACTAACGCCTTAATCCATTCGACAATTTCCTTATAAGTACCGCTTTGCTTGCCGGATCTGGATTCATGGGTCACTGCTCGGTCTGGTAAATTTTGTTGAATATTCGCATGGTTTTGTGTATCCTTCAAGTCATTCGTATTACCGTTGTCCAGCCCGTCATTTCGCTGCTGTGAGTCCACTCTGTCCGCCTTCTTCCCTAAGCTGTAATATGTAAATGACCTTTGAGAAAAAACGAAAAGGAGCTTGTTTGCGCAAGCCCCTCTTGTCGTTTGTTCTTAACGAATTTCTTTAATACGAGCAGCTTTTCCGCGAAGACTACGTAGGTAGTACAATTTCGCGCGACGTACTTTACCACGGCGAGCCACTTCGATTTTTTCGATTTTAGGCGAGTTAAGCGGGAAAGTTCTTTCCACACCAACACCGTAGGAAATTTTACGTACTGTAAAAGTTTCGCTAATTCCACCGCCGCGACGTTTAATTACAACGCCTTCGAACAATTGGATACGCTCACGAGTTCCCTCGATAACTTTTACATGAACTTTTAGCGTGTCACCAGGACGAAAGTTCGGTAGACCTTGGCGCAGGTTTTCTTGCGCAATTGTTTGCAAAAGATTCATTTGATTCACTCCTTCCACCATAGACGTTCTTATAAGCTCACCGAATTCCTCTGAACCGGATCATCGCTGATAGCGGACCGTCCGACTTAACGAACAACATTAGAAATTTTACCATAACCAGCCCAATAATACAACACGATTTTTTTATTCCTATTTCATGTATACTAAATAATGACAAACACCGACTAGAAGAGGTGACCAATTTGCACTATTATAAGCAATCCGTTTCGGCTATTAAAAAAGGAGGGATCGCTACTGTACTGTTACTATTAACCATTTCAGCGCCCGCGCAAGCGTTCGCAGAGCCTTTGACCTTCAAAGATACGAACGGTCACTGGGCCGGCTCCTACATATCCTGGGCCATCGAACAGAAATTAACGCAGGGTTATGGCGACGGCTCGTTCAAGCCCAATAAGCTCGTTAATGAAGCAGAATTTCTTGCAATGCTTTTAAGAACTTACGGCATTGCACCCGAATCGTCAGCAAGCGACAGCACTTGGTTTAAGCCTTATTACGATTATGCGGATAGTCTTGGGTGGCCGACAAGCTCCACGCCGCAAAATGGGGAATTTCGCCGCGGACAAGCAGCCTTGCTCCTCGCATCCGCCGTTAACGGCAAAGCATTTAATGAACAGGATGCCATTCAGTGGCTTCTTGACGAAAAGATATCTAACGGCCGAACATCCGCCACCGTAAGCGGCTTTATTCCAGACGGTAAGCTTACGCGCGCCGAAGCGCTCACCTTCTTTTACAACCTCAAGCTTCACTCGGCAGTGCTATCAAAAGAAAAAATTTCCAAAACAGACCATACTCTTAGCGGAATTGCCTTGAACGATACGCTGCAAAAGCTCCAGCAGCAGCTGGGAAAACCGTCCCGTATCGATCCGAGCGAATATGGATTTTCCTGGTATATCTATAACAAAAACTACACGAACTACATGATGATTGGCGTGCAAAATGATCGCGTAACAGCGCTCTTCTCCAATGCTGGAGACAGCTGGGTAAGCTCGGACGGAATTATAATTGGCCAAACGATTGCGGAAGCCAAGAAGCTCATTAATCATGCTTCTAATGCCGAGACAAATGATGACTATTATACTTATACAACCGGCAGCGAACGGACGACCCTCTTCATAGACAGACAAGACGGAAGCAAAATCACCGGCATGCTTCTGATGAATTTAGCCGTTTCCAAACCAGTAAAGGCCGCTTATACGAATAAGCTCGAAGCTGTATTTGAGCAGCAGCTGTTCGATCTGGCAAATGCTGAACGCGCCGCTCGCGGCATCCCTGTTTTACAATGGGACAAGCTAGCTGCCGCATCTGCTCATAATCATAGCGGTGATATGAGGTCTCGCGATTTTTTTGATCATACGAATCCCGACGGATTGTCCCCTTTTGACCGCATGAAGACTGCGGGCGTTCAATACCATTCTGCCGCAGAAAACATCGCAGCCGGTTACCCGGATAGCATTTTTGCCCACTATGGCTGGATCAACTCCAAGAAAGGACATCGCGAGACGCTGCTCGACAGCTCACTTAAGCGTCTTGGAACCGGTGTTTCCGTTGGAGGCGATTATCATGTTTATTATACCCAAAATTTTTATACGCCATAAGCTTCTCTTCTATTCCAGCCTGAACGTCTGGTTAAAAGCATCACATCATAAGCTTAAAATTTAGTCATCCTATATTTAATAATCGAACAAAGCCGCAACGGCACCCGTTGCGGCTTTGTTTCTGGCTGAGGTTAATCTATTTATCCGCTTTATTTGGCTCCTGCTTCGACTGAGAAGCCAGCCACTTCCGTTCCTTATCCGAAAGCGCAGCGCTCTTCAGCAGGTCAGGACGGCGCTGCAGCGTCCGAAGAAGCGATTGCTCGCGGCGCCACACCTCAATATTCGCATGATGGCCGGAAATGAGGACATCCGGCACTTCCCAGCCGCGAAATTCAGCAGGCCGCGTATAATGAGGATGCTCAAGCAAGCCCGTGCTATAAGAGTCTGTAACTGCCGAGGTTTCATTGCCAAGCACCCCGGGAAGCAATCTAACGATGCTGTCAATGAGGACCATCGCCGGAATTTCTCCGCCCGTTAGGACATAGTCACCGATCGATAGCTCGTCCGTAACCAGATGCTCGCGAATACGCTCATCATATCCTTCATAATGGCCGCAAATGAGAACCAGATGCTGCTCCTTTGCAAGCTCTTCTGCCTTCTGCTGCGTAAACTGCTCCCCTTGCGGACACAGCAGGATGACACGAGGCTTTACATGTTCATCCAGCTTAAGATCCTCAACTGCCGCAAATACCGGCTCAGGCTTCAGCACCATGCCGCCTCCGCCGCCGTATGGATAGTCGTCGACCGTATTGTGCTTATTGCCCGAATAAGCACGAAAGTTAATGGCCTGAGGGGAGACGATCCCTTTTTCTTTCGCTTTTCCCAGAATACTCGCATTAAATACGCCGTCGAACATTTCCGGAAACAGCGTCAGCACATCTATTTTCATCGGCTAAATCAATCCTTCCATCAAGCGGACCGTCACGGTTTTTTCTGTTGTGTTGACGCTTATTAAGACTTCGTCGATGACGGGTAAAAGCAGCTGTTTGCCGGAGCCTTTCGGCCGGTCAACAACCCATACATCATTTGCACCCGGGCTTAAAATTTCGGAAATCGTGCCCAGCTCCTCACCTTCTTCCGTTACGACGCGGCAGCCAATTATCTCGTGGTAATAATATTCGCCTTCATCCAGGTCAACCAGATTAGCTTCGGATACCTTAAGCACCCAGCCCTTATATTTCTCCACCTGATTAATGTCGTTGAAGCCTTCTAGCTTCAGTATGTATATGTTTTTGTTCGGCCGGGAGCTAATTACCTTCACTTCAAGCGATGCTCCGTTTTCCTCATTCAGCATGAGCAGCTTACTGCCGGCTGCGAACCGGACATCTGCAAAATCCGTTTGCGAAAGTATTTTCAACTCTCCCCGTAGACCATGCGTATTAACAATTTTCCCGACTGTAAACCATTTTTCGCTCATTACAACCAGCCCTTCATATGTGTATACCCTTATTATACATACAAAAACGGCTTCGTTCCACGCTGGAGAACGAAGCCGTTAGGTTAAGCCTATTGCCTAAAAAGGCCAGCACATTAAAAAAAGGCTAGGACATTCATCCTAACCTTCTTCCCGTACGTTCATCATGACATAATGTCGACGATGACGCGCTTTTGCGATTTGACGGAAGCAGAAGTCACTACCGTACGCATCGCTTTCGCTATGCGTCCCTGTTTACCGATGATTTTACCGACATCCTCGGGGTGAACCGAAAGCTCGTATATCGTGCCACGGTCATCATCCTTCACATTGATTTGCACCTGATCGGGATGATCAACCAATGCCTTCGCTATGACAAGAATCAATTCTTTCATCTCAAGGCCCTCCGCTATTCAACAGTTATTTCTGTTGCCGAAGCTCATGGAACTTTTTAAGAACACCAGCTTTGGAAAGCAAGTCACGAACTGTATCAGATGCTTGCGCACCTGTTTGCAGCCATTTCAACGCTTTTTCTTCATCGATCTTAACTTGAGCCGGTTGTGCAACCGGGTTATAAGTGCCGATCTCTTCGATAAAACGTCCGTCACGCGGTGAACGGGAATCCGATACTACTACGCGGTAGAAAGGAGCTTTGTGAGCACCAATTCTTTTCAAACGAATACGTACTGCCATGAAAATTCACCTCCTTCAAAGAGTAAACAGCTGTTAAAACGGGAACTTCATATTTTTGCCGAGCAAGCCCTTCAGGCCTTTCTTGCCGCCCTTCGGCCCTTTCGGCCCCATCATCGATGAGAATTGCTTCATCATTTTCTTCATGTCATCAAACTGCTTAATGAGACGGTTAACCTCAACGACTGTTGTGCCGCTGCCGGCAGCAACACGCTTGCGGCGGCTATGATTTAGCAGTTCCGGCTTTTGCTTCTCCTCTTTCGTCATGGAGCGGACAATCGCCTCGACGCGGCCGATTTGCTTCTCATCGACCTTCATATCCTTCATGCCCTTCATCTTGTTCATGCCGGGCAGCATATCCATAATTTGATCGAGCGGCCCCAGGTTGCGAACCTGCTCCATCTGATCGAGGAAATCGTCGAACGTAAATTCTGCTGTGCGCATCTTACGTTCCATTTCCTTCGCTTTATCTGCATCGATGCTCGACTGCGCCTTCTCGATGAGCGAGAGCATATCGCCCATGCCGAGAATCCGGGATGCCATACGCTCCGGATGGAACGGCTCCAAGGAGTCGATCTTCTCACCCATTGCCGCGAATTTAATCGGACAGCCCGTAACGGCTTTGACCGAAAGCGCCGCGCCGCCGCGTGTATCGCCATCGAGCTTAGTCAGCACGACACCGGTTAAAGTGAGCTGCTCATGAAAGCTTTGCGCTACATTAACCGCATCTTGACCAGTCATCGCATCAACGACGAGAAGCACTTCGTCCGGCTTCGTAATCTGATGAATTTGCTTCAGCTCTTCCATCAGCTCTTCGTCGATATGTAAGCGGCCTGCGGTATCGATAATGACATAATCATTGCCGTTCTCTTTGGCATGCTGAAGTCCGGCACGCGCAATTTCTACCGGTGATGTCTGATCACCAAGAGAGAAGACCGGCGCATTAATCTGATCGCCAAGAACCTGAAGCTGCTTTATCGCAGCGGGACGATAAATATCACACGCGATGAGAAGCGGCTTATTGTTGCTCTTCTGGAGCAGCTTTGCCAACTTGCCCGTCGTCGTCGTCTTACCGGCACCCTGCAAGCCAGCCATCATAATGACTGTAGGAGGCTTGTTTGCCTTCACCAGCTTGCTTTGTGTGCCGCCCATAAGCTCGGTCAGCTCTTTATTTACGATATCGATGACGACCATGCCGGGCGTAAAGCTCTTTGACACATCGAGGCCAATTGCCCGTTCCTTCACTTTCGCGATAAAATCCTTCACGACCTTAAAGTTTACGTCCGCCTCTAGAAGCGCCAATCGCACCTCGCGCATCGCTTCGCTAACATCTTCTTCGGAAACCTTACCTTTGCCCCTCAGCTTGCTGAACACATTTTGAAGCCGGCTTGATAAGCTCTCAAATGCTGCCATGTACCGTCACCTCCACTCTTCATGTATTATTCAGCTAAATTAAATTGTGCAATGACACTCATAAGCGCCTGCCTGTCCTGCTCGGCAATCGAAAGCTCATTTACGCTGTTGACGAGCTGTACCGTTAATTGTAAAAGTGATTCATGTCTTACATGCAAGCCAAGCTTGCTCTCATAGCTCTC
Source organism: Candidatus Udaeobacter sp. (assembly GCA_035491515.1). GTDB lineage: Bacteria > Bacillota > Bacilli > Paenibacillales > Paenibacillaceae > Pristimantibacillus. Next base: position 6,983 of record DATJKM010000117.1, read on the forward strand.
AAGCACCTGTTCAGCACGCTTGATATGCTCATATACCGCCTGTCGGCTAATGCCGAACTCTGCCGCGATCTCTCCAAGGGAGAAATCATCGTGAAAATAATATTTGAGGAACGTCCGCTGCTTCTCTGTTAAGAGCGGCTCGTAAAAGTCGAACAACAAGTTTATTCGGGTCGTTTTGGATAAGGCATCTGGTTCATTTGCTTTCATCCCCGCAGCCCCTCCTGTTATTATGCTTGTATCACCGACAAGGTAAATACCTTTACACCAGGCGACGTCTTATATCATACATGACGCCATAGGCAGCTGTCAAGCATTTCCCCTTGTCACCTTTACAAGCAGCAAAGACCAGCAGTGTGCTCGGCTCAAAAGCGCGTTATTCCGTCGTTTTCTCCGAATCCTGCTCATCCTCGCGCTGAATTAAACCGGCAAACAGCGCATGGATAAATTGCTCCGAATCAAACTGCTGCAGGTCGCCCATTTTCTCTCCTAGTCCGACCAGCTTAACCGGTAAGCTAAGTTCATTGCGGATCGCGATAACGATCCCTCCCTTAGCTGTACCGTCCAGCTTCGTCAGCACAAGACCGGTAACGCCGCTCTTCTCGCCGAACAGCTTCGCTTGACTGAGCGCGTTTTGACCCGTTGTTGCATCCAGCACAAGCAGTACCTCATGCGGGGCATCCGGCAGCTCGCGCCTAATGACGCGGAAAATTTTATTGAGTTCTTCCATCAAATTCGTTTTATTTTGCAGCCTTCCAGCTGTATCGCACAAGAGCACATCCACGCCGCGCTGTTTAGCGGCTTGCACCGCATCGTACATGACGGCTGCCGGATCCGCTCCTGACTGCTGCTTAATAACGTCGACGCCTACGCGCTGACCCCATACTTCCAGCTGCTCGATTGCTCCTGCACGAAATGTATCGCCGGCTGCCATAAGCACGCTTTTACCCTCACTCTTGAACTTGTGCGCAAGCTTTCCGATTGTCGTCGTTTTACCGACTCCGTTAACCCCTACGAACAAAATAACGGTAATACCGCTCGAAGCCATCCGTAAACCGGATTGATCGTCACCCTTCATAAGCTGGATCAGCTTCTCGGAAAGAACCGGCTGCAAATCTGCGGCATCCTCGATCTTGCGCTTCTTCACCTCGACGCGGAGATCGTCAATCAGCTGCATAACGGTGTTTACGCCAACATCCGCGCCAATTAAAATCTCTTCAAGCTCCTCGTAAAATTGCTCGTCGATTTTTTTGCGGCGCGTAATAAGCTCCTCGACTTTCTCTACGAACGCCGTACGCGTCTTCGACAAGCCTTCTTTGAAAATATTCGTTACTGCTTCCGTCTTTGTTGCTATGCTTTCCTTCAGCCTCTTAAAAAAACTCATCGTTTCAACTCCCCATCCTCACATTGCCGGTTTTATTTGTTTATGCGGATACCGGCTCTTCATCATCTTCTAAGCGTACCGACACGAGTTTCGATACGCCGCCTTCCTCCATCGTAACGCCATATAACACATCTGCTTCCTCCATCGTACCCTTGCGGTGGGTTACTACGATGAATTGTGTCAGCTCCGAAAACTCGCGCAAATATTGAGCGAAACGAGATACGTTTGCCTCGTCAAGCGCGGCTTCTACCTCATCGAGCACGCAGAACGGAACCGGCTTCACCTGCAAAATGGCAAACAGCAAGGCGATCGCCGTCAATGCGCGCTCTCCGCCCGACAGCAGCTGCAGGTTTTGCAGCTTTTTGCCCGGCGGCTGCGCAACGATATCTATGCCGGTATCGAGCACGCGATCCGGCTCTACAAGTACAAGATCAGCTCTTCCTCCACCGAATAACTTCGCGAATACAATGACAAAATGTCCGCGAATCGCTTCAAAAGTCATTTTGAACCGTTTCGACATTTCATCGTCCATTTCACGGATAACCTGATACAGCGTCGTTTTCGCATCGATTAAGTCATTCTTCTGCTCTGACAAAAATTCAAACCGTTCGCTAACCCGCTCATATTCCTCGATTGCGCCCAGGTTAACTTCGCCAAGCGCAGATATTTGTCGTTTAATATCTCTAACCTCATTCTGCGTCCCAACAACATCCTCAGGCACCGGGTACTGCTCTTTGGCGAGCTCATAGCTGAGCTCATATTCCTCGCTAAGCTTGCGAAGCAGATTGTCCAGCTCCACATCAAGCCGGTTGGCAGCGATCTCCGTCT
>DATJKM010000118.1:0-10378 GCA_035491515.1 Candidatus Udaeobacter sp.
GTCGGCACCGGTATTGACCGGCTTCTCCTCTGAGGGAGGCGAGCTCGACATATCGGGCGTTCGTCTGGTATCGCAGTGGCAGTACATCATTCAGCAATTCGGGCTCGCATGGTTTATTGCTTTGGTCGTCGGGACGTTATCCTTCATGCTGTCCATTCTGATGCGAAGCAGCGCTGCCGGCATGGGCACGATGCTTGCCTGTTTAATCTCGGGAGCGATACTGAGCAATATGGTCTCCTCGTGGGATTCGGCCAAATATTTGTTCATGGTCAATCTTGGCCTAATGGACTACGTTAGCGGATCGGCTCCGCCAATCGAGGGCATGACGCTCGGCTTCTCGCTTACAGTGCTTGCAGCATGGATGATCGGCTCGCTGCTCGTTTCGTTTGCGGTGTTTATGAGGAAGGACATTTATTGATTAACGTATGGCAGGGCCGACTTGTCCTAAAACTTTTCTCTTCCGCATAAGCATGTAGGAGAAAAGGAGCGTGATGACGATGGACAAGACCGTGCGGAGATATTATCAGCAAAAACAAAAGCAAAAAGAAATAGAGCAGGAACTGACCGAGCTGCGTAATGAAATTATGGCTTATTTTGCAGAGCAGGAAGCGAGTGAGCTCGAGATCGGAAGCCATAAAGTGAAAATTGTCGTACAGGAGCGGAAAGAATACGATGAAAACAAGCTGTTCGAGGCGCTGCCCGATCCGGAGCTGTGGCGGATGCTCTCGAAGCCGGATGCTTCCAAAATCGCGAGCCTGCTTAAGCTGAACGTCATTACAGAGGAAAAGCTGAAGGATACCTTTTCCACGAAGACGGTAAAGCTGCTTCAGGTCGATAAGAAATAGACCAAACGAGAGGATCTTCTATAAAGCATCTGCTTTTACTTCTTACAGAAGTATGCAGATGTTTTTTTATGCGGGGCCGTATAAAACTAGCTGTGGAGCTTTCTCTTATAGGAGCCTTTCTGTCATATACGAATACGGCTTCAAAGGACACATAAATATAGGATATGAATGGTTTGTAGAAAGGAGTGAAGTCATTGAACATTAACGGAAGGCCGTTTAGCCCTTCTCCGTCATCCGTTCCCGCTAATCAGTCAGTGAATCTTCCTGTTTGCCCGGTTCCTGCGTATGAGATTATTTATCCTTGGACGCCGCTGGAGGCAATGGAGAAAACCGACTACGACGTAATCATCGTAGGCACCGGGGCGGGAGGAGGCTCTGTCCTTTGGCGATTGGCCGAACAGTGGGGAAAAAACGGAAAACGTATAGGTGTTATTGAAGCAGGCGATTATCTTCTACCGGCTAATAAGTTCGATCTGCCTAATTGGCTTCCTCTTTGGGCCAATGTAGAACCGCCTAATCCGCTGAATTGGGAGTCGATTCCGATTTTTCCGTCTGACCGTCTGGCTTCTCCGTCTCCCCTGCTTACATCCTTTGAACAAATACTCGCTTTAGGCGGCAGGTCAATCGAGTGGGGCATGGTAAGTCCCCGTATGAGTCCAGTCGATCTTGCAAGTTGGCCCGTCTCCCAAAAAGAGATGAACATGTACTATAACATGGCTGAAGAACTCATGAACGTCAACACGTCTTTTTATAGAACAGCCGAATTTCTTCTAGACCGGCTTCGCCAAAACGGTTTTCCAGAAGCGGCGAATAAGCCGGTGGCGATCAATATCCGGCCAACCGCCAATGGAGAGTACAACTCCACTCCCCGGTTTAGTACTATCTCGCTGCTCGCAAACGCCGCTAATCGACGGCCGTTCGATATTGCGATCAAGACCCGCGCAGTTGAAGTATACACCGAAAGTGGAAAAGTGGAAGGCATTAAGGTCATGGACCGGGACAAGAAACCTTATTTCCTGAAATCCAAGGCTGTTGTCTTGGCCGCGAGCACATTTGAAACACCGCGGATTTTGCTTAACTCGGCGATTCGCGGGGAAGCTATCGGTCATTACTTAACGGACCATTCCTTTGCTTATACGACAGCTAAAGTTGCACCTAGCGATTATCCGCAAATTCCGGGAATCTATGCTGTTTATGTTCCCCGAACAGATGACCGGCCGTATCAGATGCAAATGCGCGGTTTCCCGCCGCACGGCCAGGAGTTTGATATTCTTGCTTTGGGTGTGCTGGAATCGCGGTATGAAAATAGAGTTACCCTGAATCCCCTGAAGGTTGATGAGTACGGGGTGCCTGAACCGGTGGCTTTATTCTCGTTCAGCGATATAGATTTGGAAGTCATCAGACAAATGGAACAGGGCATGAAGCAGGCAGCGGAAGCTATGCAGGTTACGATTGAACCCATTTGCGCGCTGCCAATTGGGCGCGTCATGCACGATATGGGCACCTGCCGCATCGGTACGGATCCCTCCACTTCGGCAGCCAATCCGTATGGGCAAATTCATGGAGTATCCGGCCTCTATGTCGCCAGCAGCAGCATGATTCCAAGCAGCGGAGCTGCAAATCCATTCCTTACAATTGCGGCCCTTTCCATTCGGACGGCGGATTATATCATCGAGCAAATGAAATAGAAAGAAGAGGCAGGCGTTCATCCCGTTTATTCACCTGTTCCAGCATTCGAGGATTAAATAGGCGTTACTCACATAATTTTCCGTTAATTTGGTGATATTACTTAAGTAAGCCTTGAGCACCGTGACTGAATCCGCGGTTAAGCTCAAGGTTAGTCAAGGTTTGTTAGCTGCCTTGGCTATAGTAATGACTCACGGATTAAGGGGGAGCCTATGATTCCAACAACCGAGCAACTTGAGCAGAAAGCGCGTGAACTGGCTCTTATTCATCATCCCGGAAAAGCTGTCTTTCGTTCGTCTGCCCCAATGTGGCATGCCTTTCGCCGAAATTTGGATGTGCTGCGGGATTTCGCGACGGAGCTCAAGCAGGATGGCGCGCCATGCTTTCAGCCCGCTGAGCAATGGCTGATTGATCACGCAGATTTGGTCGAATCCGAAGCGTTTACGGTTCAGTCAGAATTGACGAAACGATTTTCGAGTCAATTGCCGCGGCTGAAGAGTGGAGCGGAGCCGCGCGTGTTGGCGATGTGCTCCGAATATGTGAAGCTGGTTGACGGTTTGCTTGAGGCCGATGCGTTTGCGCGTTTTTCGAATGCCTATCAGGAGGTCGCCGTGCTCACGATCGCTGAAGTATGGTCGATGCCTTTGATGCTGCGCATTGCCGTCATCGGAAAGCTGGCCGAAGTGATGGAAGCGGTAAGGGAGCGGCGGCGGGCTTGTCTCGAAGTAGACAAACTGCTGGTGCCGTTCACAGAAGGAAATACAAAGCCGGATGCCGGTAAAATAAAAGATGCTTTGGAAAATGCCGGCCTGCAAATGCCCCTGTCGGCCCCGGTCATCGTTCATTTGGTCAGCCATTTGAATGAATGGGCGGAAGAAGCGGGTGAAGTCCGCAGCTGGCTGCTTTGCAAGCTTGACAACGGCGTCGAAAGCTTGAGCCGTATCATTCTTTACGAGCATCAGCTGCAAGCGTCTTATGAATTAACAGCCGGTCATCTCATTCAATCGCTTCGCACATTGTCCCGCACAAAATGGGACTCTCTATTCGAGAGGATGAGTGTGGTGGAGCGAACACTGTCCGAGGAGCATGCCGGAACCTATCGGCTTATGGACGGGAAGAGCCGCGCCACGCTGAGAGGGCAAGTCGAGCGGTTATCCCGCTCATCCGGCTTGCCGGAAAATGTGATTGCGCAGCAGGCAATCGCTTTGGCAAGCAAATATTCCAATGAAGATACATACCGCACGGATTTTGCCGGACCCGAGGGGACCGCAGCTCAAACAGATGCTTTGCCGCCCCGTCAAGCTTACGCTGCTTATTATTTGCTTGACCGGAAAGGGAACAAGGAGCTGCTGGATTCGGCGCGTGAATGTACCGAGCCGAAACGTTATGTGAGGCTGATTCAGCTGCGTCCGAGAATAGGAATGTATTTAGGGGCAATGGCTGTTATTTTTGCAGCTTTTCTTTTTGTTTCTCTTTGGAGCGCAGCGGCGGTAAATGATACGGCTATCAGTATCGGCGCTTGGACGGCTGCCGCTCTTGTACTGGTATTTCCGGTCAGCGAATGGGCAGTTACCGTCGTTCACGGGTTGATTGGCAAGGTATCCGTCACGCAGCCGCTGCTTCGATATGATTATGCGAGCGGCATTGACGAGGACGCCGCTACGATCACGGTTATCCCTGTTATTTGGTCGAAGCCGGAGGAAGCCGAGGAGATGGCGGACAGGCTGGAGCTTCATTATTTGGCGAGCCTGGACTCTAATATGGGCTTTGCATTGCTTGGCGATTTTGCAGATGCTGCAACCGAGCATGCAGAGGCAGATGAGCTTATTACGGAGGCGGCGCGCCGCCGGATTGAGGCGCTCAACCGATTATACGGTAATCCCGATACCGGTACGGGGCCTTTCTATCTTTTTCAACGGGGCCGCAAATGGAATGAATCGGAACAAGTCTGGATGGGATGGGAGCGCAAGCGGGGAAAACTCGTCGAGTTTGTCGATCTGCTAAGCGGCCGCAGCGACACGAGCTGCGCTTGCGTTGTCGGCGACTGCTCGGCGATTACACGCTACAAATATGTCATTACACTTGATGCGGATACGGAGCTGCCGGTCGGGGCGGCCGCCCGGATGATCGGCACTATGCATCTGCCTTATAACCGTGCGCGCTTGAATGCCGGCGGAACGCGCGTTTCAGAAGGCTACGGGGTGCTTCAGCCGCGAGTCGGCATCAGCTATGAATCGGTATCGTCATCCCGCTTGGCAAAATTGTGGTCGGGTAAGCCGGGAATCGATCCTTATTCGTTCGCCATGTCGGACCCTTACCAGGATGCTTTCGGACAAGGTATTTTTACCGGCAAAGGAATATTCGACATCGCCGCATTCAAGCAGGTGCTTAATGACCGGATTCCGGAAAATTCGGTGCTCAGCCACGATTTGCTGGAAGGCGGCTTCTTAAGGGGCGGGCTGCTGTCGGACATTGAGGTTGTGGACGGCCACCCGGTTACCTTTCAAGCTTACCAGCAGCGTCTGCACCGGTGGGTTCGCGGCGATTGGCAGCTGCTTTGCTGGATTGCTTCCCGTAAGCACGACCGCTGCGGCAATTTGCAGCCGATTGATCTATCCTTGCTTACCCGCTGGCAGATCATCGACAATATGCGGCGCAGTCTCGTTCACCCCGCCGTACTCATCCTGCTCGCAGTCAGCATGGTTATTTCCGGTGCTGCAGGAGCCGTGTTGATGACTGCAGCGCTCGTGACGCTCGGACTGCCGCTGATTCGGGGCTTGTTAGCGCTAAGGCGCCTTAATCGTAAACCGGATCTGCTTTTGACGGCGTTCTTGCAATCGCTCGTTCAGCTTGTTGCGCTTCCCTATCAATCCGTTGTGCTGGCTGACGCCATCGTGAGAACGTTATACAGGCTTGCGGTCAGCAAAAAGAATCTGCTTGAATGGACCAGCTCTGCCGAAGTGGAGCGGCGCAGCCGAAGCGCATCGGCATCGGCTATTACAGGCATTTGGTCCGGCCATGCGTTAAGTGTTTTGTTTGGGGCTGCTGCGTTGATGTTCGCTGACGGTACTTTGCGGGCATATGGATTGACGATCGCGGTGCTCTGGCTGCTCGCACCCTTTGCGGTGCGCTGGCTAAACGGCTCGCCTTCTAATTCGAATATCGCTCCCTCGGAGACGGAAAGCACAGAGCTTCGTCAATTGGCGGAGCAGATGTGGGCTTATTACGAAGATTTTGCGGGGGAGAGCGACAACTGGCTGCCGCCGGACAATGTGCAGATGGAGCCGCCGAACGGGATTGCGCACCGGACATCGCCGACCAATATCGGGCTGCTGCTCGCCTGTACGCTTGCTGCCCGCGATTTCGGTTTCATTGATACGCGAGGCATGCTTGACCGCGTTGGACGAACGATCGGAACGATTGAGAAGATGGAGAAACGGTTCGGCCATCTGTACAACTGGTACGATACGCAGACACTGCGGCCATTGCCTCCGCTCTACGTCTCAACCGTCGATTCCGGCAACTTTGTCGCCTATTTGATTGCGCTGAAGCAGGGCATTCTGGAATGGGCGAAGAAGGACGAAGCGAATGGCGAAGGAAGCGAGCTTCTGCACTGGGCCGAAGCGCTCGCCGGACGCATCGAATCGATCGTTGCGGGCACCGACTTTCGTCCCTTGTATGATGATCGCGCCGAGTTGTTTACGCTTGGGTATCATGCTGCGCTTGACCGCAGGGAAGATATTTTGTACGACCTGCTTGCTTCCGAAGCCCGGCAGGCGAGCTTTCTGGCGATTGCGTTCGGGCAAGCGCCGGTATCGCATTGGTTTAGGCTCGGAAGGGCGATGGCAAAGTCGGGTAAGCACCCGACACTGTTATCATGGTCGGGCACCATGTTTGAATATTTAATGCCGTCACTCCTGATGCGCACCTATCGTCACTCGGTTTGGGACGTCACTTATCGTGGAGTCGTCAAGCGTCAGATTGAATATGCGCGGCAGCGGGGAGTGCCATTCGGTATTTCTGAATCAGGTTATTTCGCGTTCGATTATCAAATGAATTACCAGTACCGCGCTTTCGGCGTACCGGGGCTCGGGTTTCAGCGAGGGCTTGAGAACGATCTCGTTCTCGCGCCGTACGCGGCGATTATGGCTCTACCCGTTCAACTGGGGGATTCGCTGGCTTCTCTGAAACGGATGGAAGAGATGGGCGCCAAAGGGAAATACGGCTTTTACGAAGCGATTGATTGCACCGCCCAGCGTATGCCTGAGAATACGGGCTATATCATCGTGCGCAGCTTCATGGCTCACCATATCGGGATGAGCCTTCTTACCTTGAGTAATCTGCTGCTGCCGCGCACGATGATCGACCGTTTTCACGCAGATAAGCGCATGCAGGCCGCAGAGCTGCTTCTGCAGGAACGTATTCCTGAACGCCCTGCTATTATAAAAAATGCGGCCAAGCCGCTGCTGGAGCGGACGAAGGAACCTCTTACGGGCACCCGCGTTCCTTTAAGAGAATTTACCAAGCCGCGCGAAGTTCCCGAAGTATGCGTCTTGTCCAACGGGTCATTTACAAGCGTCATATCCGATACCGGGGGAGGGTTTACCCGGTACGGCGGAATGGCGGTATCCCGCTGGCATGAGGATCCTGTAGCGGAGACGCCAGGAAGCTGCATTTATATTCGGGATGTGTCGACAAATGCCGTATGGTCGCCAGCTTTTGAACCTTGCCGCGTGCTTGCGGAGGAGCAGAAAGCCCAGTTTGCGCTCGATAAAGCGTCCTTTACAAGGCGAAACGGATTTATCTCTTCGACGCTGGAAATTTGCGTACCGCCCGATCAAAACGCGGAGCTTCGCCGCTTATCCTTGACGAATACAGGCGGGGATGCCCGGGTCGTTGAGGTGACAACTTATTTGGAAATTGCGCTTGCTCCTCCCGCTGCGGACGAGGCGCATCCCGCGTTCAGCAAACTGTTTGTCCAGACCGAATATGACGCTGCGGCGGAATGTCTGCTTGCCGTCCGGCGGCCCCGCGATATGAAAGAGAGGCCGAAGTGGGCGGTGCACAATCTGTCAATCGGGTGTGATGCGCTTGGATCGCTCGAATATGAAACGGACCGTTCCTGCTTTATCGGAAGAGGTCACACCCTCGCCTACCCGGCAAGCCTGGAATGCCGCCTATCCGGTACGGTCGGCGCTGTGCTCGATCCCGCTTTTGTTATGCGCCGCCGCATTTCGATCGGACCGGGGGAGACCGTCAAGCTGTTCACGGCTACCGGTGTGGCTGACAGCCGTGAGGAAGCTTTGGACGTGGCAGCAAGCTTGTGCAGCGAGCAGCAGGTGGAGCGTGCATTCCAGCTGGCATGGACGCACAGCCGGATCGATCTGAGACATCAACGACTCAGCGCTATGGAAGCTGCTCAGTACCATACGATGGCAGGCCGGCTGCTTTACCAGACGCCTCTTCGCGAGGAGCGGGCACTCAGCATTGCCGCCAATCAAACCGGGCAGTCAGGCTTGTGGCCGATGGGCATATCGGGTGATCTGCCGATTGCGCTCGTGCGGATACAAGATAAGACGCAAATGCCTTTTGCGCTAAAAGCGCTGATTGGCCACTCGTATTTAAGGCAAAAGGGAATAGCTTTCGATCTCGTATTCCTTATTGAAGAGGCCGGAGGTTATTACCAGGAGGTGCAGGATGCGCTGCGCCGTTCCGCAGAGCAAACCGTTAGCGGTTCTTCTACGCCTGGCGGCGTGTATCCGGTTATGGCCGACAGGCTGTCGCAGGAACAGCTTCATTTGCTCCAAACCGTTGCCCGCATGACGCTTAGGGCTGACGGGCCTAGCTTTAAAGCACAGCTTTCCATTCGCTCTGCAAGCCGTAAGCCGGCCGGATTATCCGGTGAAGCAACCGCGGCACATAGGGCAAGAGAGCTTGAGAAAATGAATGCGAAAGAGTCAGAGTCGCTGCCAACGATTGGAGGGCTTCCGCCGCAATTTCGGCTTCGTCCTGAGCGGGCGGAAGAAGCTGTCCCGACTCTAAGCGAGCCTGCGGATTACGCGCCTGAATCGCTCGAAGTATTTAACGGCTCAGGCGGGTTTGCAAACGAAGGGCGCGAGTATGTTATAGCGATGAGGAAAGGGAAGTTTTTGCCTGCTCCATGGAGCAATGTGATGGCCAATCCGAATTTTGGCTGTCTCGTTACCGAGCTTGGGACAGGTTATACCTGGTGGCGCAACAGCAGGGAGTTCAAGCTGACGCCTTGGTCGAATGATCCGGTACTCGATCTGCCCGGCGAGGCATGCTATATCCGTGACGAAGCAACCGGAGACCTATGGTCGGGAGCGCCTTCTCCGGAGCTGGGCAAGGACGCGTTTGACGCAACCCACGGCTTCGGGTACACACGCTTCAAGCGGCAGACGAGAGGGATCAAGCAAAGTATGACGGTCTACGTAAGCAAAGAGGATCCGGTCAAATTTGTTACAGTCGAGCTGGAAAATAGAAGCGATGAGCCGCGCAGCTTGTCTGTCACTTATTATTGCAACTGGGTGCTCGGCGTTCGAAAACAGATGAATGCGCCGTATATTATTTCCGAATGGGATTCGGATACCCATTCCTTGCTTGCCCGCAACGCTTACCAAGAAACGTTCCGTGATGCGGTCGCCTTCCTTCAAATGCACGCAGAGAAGGAAGAGGGGGGGACGGATGACGGCGGTTCGGGCTTCACTTATACGACGAACCGGTCAGAGTTCATCGGCCGCTCCGGCTCGTTAGCTTTCCCTGAAGGAATGCGGCAGGAGAGTCTCTCGAATGCTGACGGTGTTTTCTCCGACAGCTGCGGAGCGATTCAGATGAAGCTGACGTTACCTCCCCGTGCTGCACGCAAGGTATACATTCTTGTAGGCGCAGACACGAATAAGGAAGCGGTGCAGAAGCTGACTCGCCGCTACGCCACGGCGGAAAGTTGTGAGGCGGCGCTGACGGATGTAACAAATTATTGGAACCGCACGCTTAACCAGATCGAGGTTAAGACGCCGAATCGCGAGCTTGATCTGATGCTGAACGGCTGGCTGCTGTATCAAGCGCTGTCGTGCAGGATGTGGGCCCGTACCGCTTTTTATCAAGCAGGCGGTGCATACGGCTTCAGGGATCAGCTGCAGGATTCACTCTCGCTGCTGCATACGCTGCCGGAACTGACGAGGAAGCAAATATTGCTGCATGCATCGCATCAATTCATTGAAGGCGATGTTCAGCACTGGTGGCACGAGGAGACGGAACGGGGTATTCGCACCCGGTATTCGGACGATTTGCTTTGGCTGCCATATGCCGTATCGAGGTACATCACGCATACCGGCGACATTGGCGTACTTGATGAGACGGCGCCATTTCTAACGAGCGAAATGCTCCTGGACGATGAGCACGAACGTTACGAGGCGACTGTTGTATCGGAAGAAACCGCTTCGGTCTACGAGCATTGCATCAGGTCCATTGAGCGGGCATCGCGCTTCGGAGAGCACGGCATCCCGTTAATGGGAATCGGCGATTGGAATGACGGGATGAACTCGGTCGGCGACGAAGGCAAAGGCGAGAGCGTGTGGCTTGGAAGGTTTTTATGCGAGGTATTGCGGAAATTCGCCGATGTGTGTCAGCGGAAGGGAGATATCGAGCGCGCGGATCTTTACCGTGCCCGGAAGGCTTCCATTGCTGAAGCGTTGAATAAGCATGCATGGGATGGCGAATGGTATCGCCGGGCACGTACGGATGATGGCGTATGGCTTGGTTCGGTGCGCAATGAGGAATGCCGGATCGATGCGATCGCCCAGTCATGGTCGGTCATTTCCGGAGCT
>DATJKM010000119.1:0-12088 GCA_035491515.1 Candidatus Udaeobacter sp.
AGCTATATACCACTGATGTACGACCGACCCGGCTCGTAAAGATGACGGCAGACGATGAAGCTTTCCAAGGCTGGAGGACGGAGCATGCGGCAACGATTGAAGAGTGGAAGCAAACGTCCTATGGCAAAAACGACAGCTTTACGCTCGACTTCGGCGATCATCAGGTTGGCTATTTGACCCTGTCGGTTAAGCCGGTCGGAAGTCCGCCGGACGCACCGCTCAAGCTGAAGCTTATTTTTGGAGAAATGCCCTGCGAAACCGCCGAGCCCTTCGAGTCTTATGAAGGCTGGTTAAGCAGCTCCTGGCTGCAGGAAGAGCTCGTATTCGTCGATATTTTGCCTGCCGTTATCAAGCTCCCAAGGCGTTATTGCTTCCGTTATATCAAGGTCATCGTCATGGACACTTCACGTAAATATAAGGTTTCGTTCGAGGATGCCGTTTGCTTGGCCGTCACCTCGGGAGACGTAACGCAGATTCCGCCGCTCCCGGATCGTCTCCCCCATGACTTGAAGCAAATGGACCAAATCGGCATCAAAACCTTGCAGGATTGCATGCAAACCGTGTTCGAGGATGGTCCGAAGCGTGACCGCAGGCTGTGGATAGGCGATTTGCGGCTGCAGGCGCAAGCCAATTACTATACTTTCCGCAACTTTGATCTCGTCAAGCGCTGCCTGTATTTATTCGGCGGCATGACGCTCGGGAACGGAGCGGTCGGCGCATGCGTGTTCGAGAAGCCGCAGCCGCATGTTGACGATACGCTGCTCTATGATTATTCCTTGTTTTTCGTCGCTACCTTATTTGATTATTACGAGGCCTCAGGCGACAAGGCGGCGCTCATCGAGCTATGGCCGATTGCGGTGAAGCAGCTGGAGCTCGGTTTAAACCGGCTGGATGAACGGGGCATCGTTGTCGACGACCCCTCCTGGTATTGTTTCACGGACTGGCATCCGGATTTAAATAAGCAAGCTCCGGCGCAGGCCGTGCTTATCTATTGTCTGAGAAAGGGACTTAAGCTGGCGGCCATTTTGGAATCAGCTGCGGAGCAAGCTTTCCTCTCCGGCCAAATCGAAAGAACGGTGCAGGCTGCAATCGCCCATCTCTGGGATGCCGGTAAAGGCTACTTCGTAAGCGGTGAGGACAAGCAAATTTCATGGGCTTCCCAGGTGTGGATGGCGCTTGCCGAGGTACACCGTCCAGCGCAAACGAAAGCGATGCTGGAGCGTTTATTCGTAGAACCGCCAAGCATCGGCATGACGACTCCATATATGTATCATCACTTCATCGAAGCATTATTTGAAAGCGGCAATAGCGAATTGGCAATCGGGCAAATGCGCGCTTATTGGGGGGAAATGATGCAGGACGGCGCGGATTGCTTCTGGGAGCTTTACAACCCGATGGACAAGAAGCAGTCCCCTTACGGCAGCAATCTCATCAACAGCTACTGTCACGCATGGAGCTGCACGCCGACTTATTTTGTCCGCAAATATTTATTGGACTAAACAAGAACGATAGCGGCGAAATGTAAGAAGGCACCGGAACCGTATGCGTTGCATACGGCTTCGGTGCCGATCTTTATTCATTCCGCTGCTCATCGATCGCCCGTTGAAGCTCCTCCATATACTGCCGGGGGGTCAGCATCTCACTCGAGACAAGCAGCTGGGCATTATTCCAGGCCACGGTTTGCGTCCTCGTATTGAAGAAGGCTTCAAACCACAGTGCGCTGTTCTTGACGCCATTCATCTTCTGCTGAACCATACGGGTAAGCGGCGGAATATTGTCCGGCACTTGCTCTACCCGAAAGCCCGGAATAACGCCTAATTCATTCAAAGCCTCATCGCCATAGCCGGTGAACACTTCTTTGATCCAATCTTTCATCGTTTCATCGTAAGCCGCTGCGGAGAAGGACGTCGTCAGTCCGGCATTCATGGACCAATCATCTAGTGTCCCTTTGCCCCCCTTCACGAGCGGAATATTGAAAAAGCCGATATTTTCTGTCCCGATCTTATTTTTATCAGGGTCGTTCAAGTCCCGCAAAATCCAGCTGCCCACATAAAACATCGCGCTCTTCCCCGTCAAAAACATTTGTACGGACAAATCGTTATCCACAGAGTTGACGTTGCTGCCGAAGTACCCTTTCAAGCCCATATCCTGAACAACCTGAGCGGCTTCAACAAACCCGGGCTCGGTGACCCGCAGCTCGCCTCTGCTTACCCTTTGCATTGCGTCAAAGCCGTACTTTCGTATGACATAGCCATTAATGAGCCGCGTGATCGGCCATTTATGCTCGCCGCCGACCGAGAAAGGCTGAATGCCGTGCTGCTTAAACGTTTCTGCGGCACGCAACATCTCGTCCCAGGTGTGCGGCTCCTTCAGGCCATACTTCGCAAACAGCTCCTTATTGTACCAGAAGCCTTCAATATTCATCTCAAGCGGAAGCGCATATAAACCCTTACCGCCGACCATGGACTTCAATAAGACTACGGCTGCCGGGTTCAATTGGTCATAGAGGCCTAGCTCCTTAAAGGTCTTTTCCAGATCCAGTACGAAGCCGCTATCTGCAAGCTGCTTGAGCGGACTCCCGGGCTCGAAGGAAAACAGATCGGGCAAATCGTTAGACGCGGCAAGCAATTGGATTTTTTGCAGCAGAGCCGAGGTCGTCACATTTTCAAACTCATACTTCACATTGGGATGGGCAGCCGAATAATTCTCCGCCAGCTGACCGATAATTTTGGCACTGCCCTCATTTCCCTGATTGGATGAGACATAATGAATCGTTCGCTGCTGCGGCAGCTTCAGGACAGAAGGACCCCTGGCGGACATACAGGACGTCAAGAGGATCATCGAAACCATTATTCCTGGAAGAAATTGCAACAATCGCTTCACTCCACCCCCCTCCCTTTTATAGGCAGCGCCTCGCGGGATTGCGTTTGCTCCATTGATTCCCGGTATTGGCCTGGCGTAATCCCATAGATCTTCTTGAACATCTCCGTAAAATGTCTGTAATTATGATAGCCGACCTTCTCGCTTACCTCATTGACTCTCGCCCCTTCCGACAGCAGCGCTTTCGCATGCTCCAGCCGGATTTTGGTCAAATGCTTAATATAAGAAATGCCGACCTCCTCCTTGAACAGCAAGCTGAAATAAGTCGCATTCAAGCTCACCTGCTCCGCTACTTCCTGCAAGGATAAGTCGCGGCTGTAATGCTCGTTCATATAGCGCAGAGCTTTCTCTACCGCACTATGCTTGGAGCCATGTCTCGTTTCTGTCGTCAAATGCAATGCCGCCATCATTTGATTGCTGAGCCACTGAAACATCTCCGAACGGGAATGCATCGCGCTTAGCTCCTGATGGGAGACAGCTGAAATGCTGCCCGCTTGCCGGAGATCGATACCCGATTCCTTCGCAACTCCTGCACTTAGAAAGGCGAGTTTTAAAATTTCTTGCTCCGCAAGCTCAGGGCTTAGCTTCTCCTCCTCCATCCACTGACGGAAGGCTTCCAGCTGCTTCATCAGCCCGTCCTTGTCACCCTTTCGCATGTGAAAAATGATCGCTTCCTCCCGCTCCGTCGATCCCACCTGAAACATATCATTTTGTCCGGCATCCTCAAATCTCACCCAGCCCTTCTCTTCTAGAAACCTACCATACCGCAATGCCCGCAGCGCTTCCTTATAGCTCTTGGGAGCATCCGATACAGATGGGTACGTTCTTCCCGATCCGGCAGTGCAAGACATTTGCTTCATCTGCGCATTTAGCTGTTCCGCAATGATGTCAGGCGACAGGTCGAAGTGAAACACGACCGAAAGCCGCTCCAAACCGTTCCAAACGTGAACGATGCGATAGGCTGGCTGCTCCCGAAGTGCTTGATTAAGCTCTAGGAATGCGAAGACGGTCACGCCGACGACCCGCTCCGCGTCAAGCCCAAAGCTCTCCCGCCATTTCGGTTCAGCCTCCCCGCCTACAAGCAGCAAGTCAAGCGTCGCTTTCTCAAGCAGCTCATTACGGCTTGCTTCCCACTTTGATTTCAGATTCGTCAATTCCTGCTGCTCGCCTATACGTTCGATCGTTTTCTTCAGTACTTCATCTATTTTTGCGATTGTGATTGGTTTCTCCAGATAGTCAAGAACGCCGAGATTTATGGCCCTTCGTACATACTCAAACTCATTAAAGCCGCTGAACACGATGCATAACGTCTCGGGGGACTCTTGCAAGATCGCTTCAACGAGTTGCAAGCCATCCATACCGGGCATCCGTATATCGGTCATCACGATATCAGGCGTTAGTTCGCGGAACATGTCGAGAGCCGATTTGCCGTCACCCGCCG
This sequence comes from Candidatus Udaeobacter sp., assembly GCA_035491515.1. Taxonomy (GTDB): domain Bacteria; phylum Bacillota; class Bacilli; order Paenibacillales; family Paenibacillaceae; genus Pristimantibacillus. Next base: position 4,322 of record DATJKM010000119.1, read on the forward strand.
TACCGGCCAATTCTATGCCGTACTGCTGCCAATCGATCATCGTTCGAAGCCCCTGCAGCACGATATACTCATCGTCAAACACAACTGCCTTCAACATCTGTTATCCCTCTCTTCTGCCTTCTGGCCGGAATCGAATCGTTATCTTGGTGCCTGCATCCGGCTCGCTCGAAATATCGAGCGAGCTGCTTGGCCCGTAGTATAACTGCAATCTTTCCCGAACGTTTCCGAGGCCGTAACCCTGCTTCGTCACTTCCAAATCCGCAATGCCGACACCGTCGTCCTCTACCGTGAAAACTACCATTCCACCCTCCAGCTTCCCGGTCAGGCGAATCGTTCCTTCCCCTACCTTCGGCTCCAGCCCGTGATAGATCGCGTTCTCGACAAGCGGCTGCAGCATAAGCTTTAATATTTCCAAACCCATCAGCGAAGACTCTACCTCTTGGATATATTGAAAGCGCTCGTTATATCGTAAATTTTGAATGGTCATATAATGCTCGATATGCTTTAATTCCTTAAAAACCGGAATGGTTTCCTTCCCTTTGTTCAAGCTGAGCTTGAAGCTTTCCGAGAGGGATACGGCCATTTTGGCGATATCTTCGTTCTTTTGTATGACGGCCATCCAATAAATAGAATCCAACGTATTGTACAGGAAATGAGGCTTGATCTGCGCTTGCAGCGTTCTCAGCTCGGCTTCGCGTTCTTTTAACTGCGAGTGAATCAGCCGCTCGTTTAGCTGCACGTTTTCAGAGGTTATGCGCTTGAACGTCTCGCCGATCACGCCAACCTCATCCTCCTCGAACGACTCCCGCGTGCTTTGCGTTCCTTTCGACCAGTCGACCATCATTTTTTTGACCTGCAGGAGCGGGCGGATTATCGTACCCGATAAAAACAAGGATAACAATAAAGCAATTAAAGCAATGAGACTTGCAATCAGTGTCGTAGCGACTCCGATCCGGTCGGAATCCTTAAGCAGCGTTTTCTCCGCCACGAAATGCAGAAACGTCCAGCCGGTCGTTCTATTCGTATAGGTTGTCGTCAGGTATCCATTCTCCTGCAGCTGCTTTAAGAAGGTCGATTCCGAATCTGCCGAAAGGAAAAGAGACGTTAAAGACGGGAATCGGTCATAAATGATATTCAAATGATTGTCCGATGGATCAAACACGACAAAGCCGCTATCTCCGCCTTCATTGATGACCTGTTCAAATAACGTTTTTTTTATATTAATAACTAACAGGCCGATAGTCTCGTAATTGGAGGGGTCACGCAGCAGCTTCACGCTCGAGAATGCGCTCCCGTTCGAGGTTCCCTGAAGCACGTTATAGCTGAAAAACTGCTCCTTTCCCTGTGCTGCGAGCGCCTTCTGATACCAAACCGTATCAACCAGGCTCGCTCTTCCTTCATCATTGCCGTATATGCCAGCACGCTCCGGGGTACTGCCATAGCAAACGGAACGGTAATCGCGGTCAAATATACAAATCGATTCGATATGTCGAGTGTCGGCCAGATTGTTGACAACGACGTTATGAAGACGATTCGCGGTTCGTAAATTAATGACTGCATGACCGTCCATTCCGCTCTCCCTTACCTCGCGGCGGAGATCATCATTCGCTAAGATTAACCGATTCATATTGATCAGATTACGAAATAAGAGATCCGCTACCTCGCTGGCCGTTTTCAGATGATACGCATTATTGTCTGTATGATTTTGAACAAGGGTATCTCTAGCCACGTCATACGAAATATAGCCAAGTACAAATAATGGGGGTACAGAAAGGCTGATCATTGCAAGCACAAACCGGCTTCTAAGTTTACGAGGACGATAATGGACTATAAATTGAACTATTTTTTGCCAATACATAATCACCCCGCCTTTATCCATAACGATCCATCCTCTAACTATTAAAGATACTATGCCCATCTTTCATAATTGTAAGCGAATTCAACAGTTTTGAGCATCGCCGTTATTTTTGGATCATGTCTGCTTTTTTTAGGTGCCGCAATAAAAAAGAAACTTCCCGCAGCCGATGCGCCGGCCTTGGACAGTCTCCTCTTCCATTTCTATTCGTTCTAGCGCTGCGCCGCGTATAAGCCGGATTTGCTCAGCTCTCTCCGGACAACCGGCGCAACCTTAACCGCCAGCAGCTCGATCGATGCCGCTACCTGGGAGAAAGGGATTCCTCCTATATCGAATTGAGCCATGAACCGGTTATGCCCAAACAGCTCATGCTGCGCCAAAATTTTCTCGATAAGCTGCTCTGGACTGCCGACGGCTAATGCACTCAAGGGATTCGCCAGCTGCTCGAACTGCTCTCGCGCCAACCTCTCGCCTCTCGCATTTCCGCCCATGAACTGACCGACATAATTTGCGTAATAAGGATAATACTCGTCCTTCGCCTGCTGAGATGAATTGGCGATATAGCCATGGCTCGTTATCGCTACTTTAAGCGCTTCCCGTTGATGTCCCGCCTGAATGGCTGCGGCCCGGTACACATCGACAAGCGGCTTAAATTTAGCCGGATCGCCTCCAAGGATGGCAAGAGCCATTCCCGCGCCCAGCTTTCCGGCCAGCTCCGCACTTTGCGGAGTACCCCCGACTCCGACCCATACGGGTAGACGGGGCTGCAGCGGACGAGGTGCAATTTCAGCATTTTGCAAGCCGGTGCGAAAACGGCCGTTCCAACTAATGCGCTCGCTTTCGTTCAGCCGGAGCAGCAGGTTGATTTTCTCGTAAAATAAATCCTTATAATCGTCCAGCTCATATCCGAACAGCGGGAACGATTCCACATAAGCCCCGCGTCCCGCGATAATTTCCGCCCGGCCATCGGACAGCAAATCCAAGGTTGAGAAATCCTCAAACACTCTTACAGGATCAGAGGTTCCAAGCACCGTAGTAGCACTCGTTAACCGAATTTGCTTCGTAGCTTGCGCGATCGCCGCTAATACGACTGGCGGCGACGAAATAACAAAGTCCAAGCGATGATGCTCGCCGACTCCAAACACATCAAGGCCGGCCTCATCGGCAAGCTTCGCAGCTGCAACGATCTCCTTCATGCGATCCCCGGCACTTGGCAGCTGTCCGCTTACAGGATCAGCGCTAATATCGCCTAACGTATAAATGCCAAACTCAAACTCTCCCGATCGCCCTTCTTTTAACGGAACGCCAATCTGTGTTTCTTCTTTGATGACAAACACCGCTTTCTTACTTTATATCCGAAGACGGGTAACGTCTCTTTAGGCAGCTTCTAGTTACTTATTGTAAGTAATGATACATAAGTTATTGCGTATCGTCAAGTTTAGGATCAGAGCTCAGCTGTCCTCCTCATTCGCTTTAGCATACACAAATAAGGCTGAAACAAGTCCCGCTTGTTTCAGCCTTAGCCTTATCTATTCTTTAATAATAAGTAAGCCCCAAGGCGCAAGCTCCAGCTGTTGACCGCTTGCGATGCTGCTGCCCGTCAGCAGCTCCGTACCAGCCTGATGCGAATAATTGAAAGCGGCAGGATCATTCGAGTAGTTAAAATAATAACGGATTTGTTCTCCATTTGCGTTCAGGCCTGATTTCACGATAATCGGGAAAGAAAGCTCTTGATTTACGCCCCATAACCCGGCATCCTGCAAGGCGCCGCTCATAACGCGTCTGACAATATCGGCCCCTGGCAAACATCCGATATAGGTCGCGGTTCCTCTTCCAAATTTGTTGCGCGTAATCGCCGCATATTCGCCCCAATGCGAATGATCGTAATAAGCAAGCACTTCGGCGGTCGTTGGTGTAATGAGCTCCATCCATGCTTCAACCCGGCTGCTCTCCGTGCCTTCCAAGACCAGCTCACCCTTCAAACTAACATGATTCGGCGATACAAACATGCTGTAAGTGATGCCGCATGCCTCATGTATAATACCAGGCTGCTGCGCAGCGCGTACCTTAACGGCCTCATCGGCAAAGCCGCTCTTGAATGAATAGACGACATGCCCGCCGCTGCGAACGAACTCATTTAACCGCAACAGGCATTCATCAGCTGCCGCGTAAAGCGCAGGAACGACGATTAGCTTATAATCATTCAAATTAGTATGGGTAGGCTGGATAAAATCAACCTCGACATTTAGCTTGTACAATTCATCATACAAGGCACGAACGACATCATTGTACGTTTTTCCGTCGGGCAGCTTGAACCACTCCATCGCCGTCAATGCCTCGTTGCTGACCATTACGGCTACCTGATTGCTTTTCCGCAAGTTAATAAGCTCATTGCTGAGTCTGGCAAAATCGGCTCCAATCGTTTTCGCTTCGTTATACACCGGATTCGGCTTGAAGTCATGGCTCAGCAGCCCTTTCCAATACGTCTCCGCCGAATTGTGAATCGAATGCCAGTGCCAATAAGCGACCATATTCGCTCCGGATGCGAGATGGCTGAATGCTTGCAGCCGCAATTGGCCGGGATATGGCGTCCAATGAGGGAAGGCCTGCGCTTGCGTCTCTAAAACCAAATAATTGCTGTTTTTCAGCGAACGCGTCATGTCGCCGCCGAACGAAATTTCAATGCCGGTCAAATCGTCCTGAGAAGGATGATAAATATCGACGCCTGCAATATCGAATGGCTCCGAAGCGGCAAAATGATCAACGGAAGGCTGTACGCCGAACGAATAGCCGCGCCATTCGAAATCGAAGTTTTGTGTCACGAATTGTCCGGGCTGCTTGTATTCGTTCACTATAGCTACCTGCCATGCCAAAAATTCGTTAACCAGCTTCCGCTGGAACTTTGCGAACTCCGCTCCAAGGCTTCCATTGATTGTGCCGACCATGGACGGAAAGTCCTCCCAGCTATTAATGCGGTTGCTCCAATAATCAAGACCGAACAGCTCATTGACGCGGTCTAACGATTCATACGTATCCCGCATATATTTGACGAACTGCAGCTGAACATTCGGCCCGGCCGTATCGTAGTGTTTCGTTTCGTTGTCCGTCTGATACCCGATAACGGCTGGATGTGCACTTACTCGGCTAATGAGCTTACGAATGATACGTTCGGAATAAAAAAGATAAGCCGGATTGGTAATATCCATAATTTGGCGGGCTCCGTAGGAGCCGGGTCCGCGCGCCGTGACCGCCAGCACATCCGGATGCTCCTTCACCATCCATGTCGGAACCGCATAGGTCGGCGTCCCGACAATCACCTTGATGCCTGCGCCATGCATCGCATCCAGCACCTTATCGACAGAGGAGAAATCGAATACGCCGTTTTGCGGCTCATGCGTGCTCCAAGTCGATTCCGCGATCCGGACGACATTAATCCCCGCTTCCTTCATCATGCGAATATCTTCTTCAAGCCGCTCGCAGGGCATATATTCATCATAATAAGCAACGCCGTATAACAGTTTTTTCATCATAAAGCTCCTTCTCTATAGCTGATTATTCTCTAGCCGCCCGGATTCAGCGCCATTGCCATTAGCCCTTGATCGCACCCTCCGCAATTCCGTGCATAATGAACTTTTGGAAGAACGAATAAATAATAATGACAGGAATCGCCGTCAGCACAAGCGCCGCCAAAATGAGCGACCACTCCTTGTTATACTCGCCGAACAAGGTGTTTGTAGATAATATGAGCGTGTAATTGTCCACATCAGTCAGCATAAGCAATGGCAACAAGAAATCATTCCAGATCCAAAGGAAATCAAGAATAGCGATCGTTACGGTAATCGGCACAAGCAGCGGAAAAATAATTTTGAAGAAGGTTTGGAATTCATTACAGCCGTCAATTTGTGCCGCTTCCTCCAGCTCCCTTGGGATCGATTTCACGAAGCCATGGTAGAGAAAGATCGCCATATTAACGCCCAGTCCGATATATATGATTGCAAGCCCATACGTACTGCCTTGAACGGACAAGGCTTTGGCCATTCTAGTCAACGGAATCATAATCGAATGAAACGGAACGAGCATCGAAGCAATAAATAAGAAGAAGATGATACTGCTTAGTCTGCCGCTCGTACGGGAAAGCTTGTAACCAGCCAAAGCGGCGCAAAATACGATCCCGCCGATCCCGACCACCGAGATAATAATCGAGTTTAGCGTGCTGTGCAGCAATTGAATTTGACGAAAAGCATCAACATAGTTGCTGAAATGAATCTTCGAAGGCAGCGCAACGAACGAGCGGAACATTTCGCCTTGCGTCTTAAACGAGTTAATGACAGCTAAGTAAATCGGGAAGAAGGAAACAGCAGCCAAGGTCGACAGCAAAACGGTAATAAGCAGGGAGGTTGATTTTTTCTGACTCATGCTTCCACCTCTCTTTTCTTCATGACACGGATTTGGATAAGCGTGAATATTAGGATAATTACGAATAGAATGACTGATTTTGCGCTGGCATAGCCGTAACGGAAATTATTCGAGAACGCTTCTTCGTAAATATTCATCGTAATAACCTGCGTGCTCCGGCCAGGACCCCCGCCCGTTAAACCGTATACGACCTCAAACACTTTAAACGCGCCGTTCAGCGTCAGGAAGAAGCAAATGGTAATCGCATGCGTAATCATCGGAAGCGTCACGTTGCGGAACGTTTGGAATGCGGTAGCGCCATCAATGACAGCCGCCTCCTTCAAGCTCTGCGGCACACCCTGCAGGCCAGCCAAATAAATAATCATCATGTAGCCGACGCCATTCCAGAGCGATACGATCAGAATGGAGTAGAAGGACACTTGCGGATCTCCGATCCATGATTGGTCCAGAAACGTAAGCGCTGTCTTCTCAGCGAGCTGCGGCAGCACCTGAGCGAATACGAACGTCCACATAAACGCGCTGATGATCGTGCTTATCATGTTCGGCATAAAGAAAATCGTCCGGAAGAAGCCTTTGCTTTTTGCGCGTGATTCAATAAATACGGCGAGCAGCAAAGCGAATACATTTTGCAGAACGACCATAAACAGCACGTATTTCAAAGTGAAAAATATCGAACTAATGAAATCGGGATCTTCCTTAAGCGCTTCGATAAAGTTGCCTAAGCCAATAAACTCATAGTTAGTATTCAAGCCGTTCCAGTCGGTAAAGCTGTAGAACATTCCGCCGAGCGTCGGTATCAGCAGGAAGATAGCATATAAAACAAATGCGGGCGCAACAAAAGTCAATAACGAGATGTATTTTTTGTAGCTTTTGATCGGCACAGTTTCCGCCCCTCTCCTTATGTGTCTCTACTCAGATCGGGATGAGGAGGGCAGGAATCGCCTCTCCCCTTCATCCCCGACTATATCGATTACTTGTTTACTTTATTGAACGCTTTCCAAGCTTTGTCGAGCGCCTTCAGCACATCGTCCTGCGAAATTTGACCGGCATAATAAGCCTGCAGCCCTTTGCCTACCTCGTCTTTTACAGACTGCGGAATACGTGGATCCTGGTACGATTTGCCCTCTTTAACATATGCCGTTGCATCATTTACCCAAGGATAGCTTTCGAACGTATGCACCGTGGCGATCGGATTAAATTTAAGCGATTGGTAGAATTCGTTAGAAGCGGTATCATCGAGCACATAGTTGATGAAATCAAGCGCCACTTCCTTGTTTTTCGTCGTTTTCGATAAAGCTAAAGAAGTCGATGCGCTAAGGTTAATAAGCGTTGCTTTTGGATTATCGTTGATCGGCAGCGGCGCTACGCCAAAATCAAGATCGGGATTGGATTTGAGAATCGTTTCGGCGTACCATGGACCTTGCAGCCACATCGCGCCTTTACCTGCCGCAAACGCTGCAGCGCCGTCATCGCCGCCGACTTCCGTCGCTTTTTCC
>DATJKM010000120.1:0-6522 GCA_035491515.1 Candidatus Udaeobacter sp.
GTCATGCTTTTATAGCAGATGCATTGGCATTGGCATTGGCATTGGCTTTTGCTTTTGCTTTTGCTTTTTCTTTTTCTTTAGATTTGACACCTCTATTTAAGTTGTATAAAATTAAATTATGTAAAATATAAAATTCAGCTATGGGAGGTTGTTCCGATGTCCATATACAATATTGAAGTAAAGACGATCCGAGGAGAATCGCAGACGCTCGCCCCCTATAAAGGGAAAGTTATGCTGATCGTGAATACAGCTACCAAATGCGGGTTTGCACCTCAGTTCAAGGGTCTCCAGAAGCTTCATGATACGTATGGCAAGCAAGGCTTCTCCGTACTCGGCTTTCCTTCCTCACAGTTCGCCAATCAGGAGCTAAGCGATGACAGCCAAGTGGCAGAGGCATGCGAGATTAACTTCGGAGTATCGTTCCCGCTCTATGCGAAAATCGATGTGAACGGCAGCCATGCGCATCCCCTGTTCAAACATCTTACGAATGAAGCGCGCGGGTTCCTCGGCTCGAAATCCATCAAATGGAACTTCACGAAGTTCCTCGTCGATCAGAACGGCAAAGTGCTGAAGCGCTTCGGATCTAAAGCTACGCCTGAACGAATCGAAAGCTATATCCAGAAGCTGCTGAAGGTTCATGCTCACGCTTAATATACGAAAAAAGCAGCTCATTCCTTGTCATATGGATGGGCTGCTTTTACTCAATTAGCCTAGCTAAGTGTCTAGTCCAACTATGGTCTAAACGAAACCCATACATATAAATAGCTGCATTTCCATACAATGTGGTATCCGTCAATGCGAGAAATAGCATTCATCTCATCCGCACGCAGCATCAGTTGGAATAAAATACGAGGAGATGGTGAATTGAAATTTATTCGGATTAACAATGAACTGTGGGACATGTCCAAATATCCTCCGGGACTAGCACTCCACACGCTGCGGAATGAATTGCATCAGGATTTCATTGGAACGCTGCGGAAAGTGGCGAGTATCGGATACAAGCTTATTGAACCTACAAACTACGGGGGACTAACCGCCGATGAATTTGTGAAGGTATTAAAGTGTCTCGGTTTGGGGGTGGTTTCCACCCGTATCCTTCCGAATTTGGATGAACTGGCGTTTCAACTCGATTACGCCAAAAAGATTGGCGCGAAGTATTTCTATACCATCTTTGTTGACAAGGAAAATTTCAAGGATGAAGCATCTATTCAAGAGGTCATCAGAAAGCTGAAGATCATGGGAATGGAGGCAAAACGACGCGGCATTCAGCTCTGTATCACCCCCGCGATAATGAATATGGAATAGTTGGCGGGAAACGTATTGTGGACCGAATAATCGAAGGAGTCGGAACAGACTTGTTGAAGCTGCTGATTGATATTTACTGGGCAAAAAAAGGCGGCGTGGACCCTTTGCAAACTCTGTATAAGTATAAAGGCCTCGTCCCGATTATCCATGTAAAAGACATAGATGAAGCCGGCGGCTTCACCGATGTAGGGAGCGGCATTATCGATTGGCCTTCCATTTTTTGCGCGCTCAAGGATGTCGGAGTGCAATATTATTTTGTGGAGCAGGATGATTCTCCGGATCATTTCAAATCCATAAAAACGAGCCTTGATTATTTAAGATCAATCGACGTTGCTTGAATGGCCGCCGCATAATCTCTTTCATGCCCCAATCACTATTCACGTTTTTCTGCGAAAATCGTACTAAAACTACTGTCAATCCCTTCGATAAACAAAGGTACAGCGTAAACGATGTTCGCTCCGGACAAGTCGTGGTTTAAATTCATATCCTCAATAATCAATAGGAATCGGCCATCCTTCCTGTCTTTCCCGGAAATGATTTGATGAAAAGCGATTCCTTTATCCAGTTTTTGTGCGGCTGATGCGGAAATGACATCAATGCCTATGGCCCGCAATGAATCAAATACCATTAAGTACTGAGCTGCAGATGATGAAAAACCCGGGTTACGATTGCCGTAGCGCACCGGATCCGAATCGCGGATTTTACCGAACCCTGTTCGTATAAGCAGCAGATCTGAGCCTGCGATCCGGTTCGCAAACGGCTCCAGATCTTCTTTTGATATCAGTTCATCATCCGTTTTGGGAATGTCGAGGATCGTCATACGGGTAAAGACGAAATAATCAATGGGCAGCTCGTTGAGCTTTTTACCTTGCGGGTTGAAGTGCCACGGACCGTCAATGTGCGTGCCATTATGATTAATGGTATCTATGAAAAATTGATTGAACAGATCACCCTTTGTATACTGAATTGTTGCCGGATCTCAACAGGGGGATTGTCTCTATACACCGGCGTATGCACGCTCAGCGGATAGGATAAGACCAATCGCTTCATATTTCGTTGCTCTCCTTTGTTAAAACTGTTCTATAGCGCTGATGATGACGCTTCGCCTGTCCTCGGCGGCGTGAATCATCTGTCAGGCTATTGAAAGGGCCTAGATTTATCATATTATTGAATCGTTTATTCGTGCTTCAAAGCATTGAAATCATTCTACACGTTTATTTCATTATTGGAGTCCCTTTCTTCTCACAAGAAAGGGACTCCTATAAGCTTGCGCGGAATTCGGGAATCATTTGTCCGCTAATAAGTATATCGCTTCATCAACGCTCACTTCCCGCTCGATCCGCTCTTCCATGTCCTTTAAACGGACCCTTCCAGCCTGCCATTCCGTTTCCCCCAGCAGCAGCGCATAACGGATTCCGCTGCTTGCTACCGAGGCGAGAATATTTTTCAGCTTTCGCCCGCTCGTATCGAGCTTCACCCGAATGCCGCTCGCGCGCAGCTCAGCCGCTGTTTGCAGCATCTCCGCAGCAGATACGCCAATGGGAATGAGGACAACCGAGGCGGCAGCTGCTTCCGCAGCACGATTTTCGAGCAGCGCCATAATCGACTCCATGCCAAACGATAACCCGGCCGCGCCGTATTCGGCATCATCCCTGCCAACCAGCTGCCCAATGATTGCATCATACCGTCCGCCGCCGCCCAAGCTCGAAGAGAATCCGCCAGCTGCATCGAATATTTCATAGACCGTTCCCGTATAGAACGATAGCCCGCGCGAGAGAAACGGATCAAACACACATTCCTCCGCAAGTCCAATCTTGCATAGGATATCCCGTACCGCGAGAACCTCCAGCGCTCCCGCACTATTTTGCAGCCCGTATTTATCCATTATCTCTTCGAGCGACGGATTTTCCTGTGTAATCAGCAAGGTAACGGCATCCCTCACCCCGTCCGCCAGTCCTTTCTCGGCAAGCTCTTCCTTCACGCCGTCTGCTCCGATTTTTGCAAGCTTATCTAACGTCAGCATGACCGACAGCGAATCCTTGGCGGGAACTCCGACAGCAGCCAGAACCTCGCCTAGGAACCGTCTATTGTTCCATTTCAGCTGAATCTTAATCGCCAGCGTACGAAATACGTCGACCGCCAGCTGCATCAATTCAACCTCCGCCTCCGGCCCTTTTACTCCGACAACATCGACATCGCATTGCAAAAACTCCCGCAGCCGCCCGCGCTTAACGGGGCCGTCACGGAACACCTTTCCTATCTCATACCGCTTGAAGGGCAGCTCGATACCCGGATTTAAGGCGATTACCTTGGCGAAAGGGATCGTCAGGTCATACCGCAATCCTAATCGTCGCTTTCGCTGATCCGTCAGCTGGTACATTTCCTTCATAATCTCATCGCCGCCCGCGTATTTAGAGGTCAAGAAATCGAGCTCCGTCAGCTCGGTCGTCACCATCTCATCGAAATCATAAAGCTCGAACTTTTCACGGAGAGTTGCTTGAACCTGCCTCCTGAGCGCCTGCTCCTTGCCAAAATAATCATAAGTCCCCTTCACATTTTGCATCACGATCATTCCTCTCCCGGTTTTTTGGAATAAAAAAAACGCGCAGGACCTCATGGTCCTGCGCGCATCGTATGCTGCAGGGAGGCCAACGCGAGAAGCGCTAGCCCACCCTGAATGTTGTTCAGGTGTGCTAACGCTTGGTGAAATAATGATGCTGATTCAATTGGAATTTGTACATGATACCCAATCCCTTCGACTGAATTAAAGTGATTATAGCGAATCAACGCTTGTTTCGCAACTGTATTTTTAGCTGCTGTATGTTTAACTGCTAATATGATTAACTGCCTTAACCAACATCGCTTTTTACCTGCAGCCCGTTCTCAGTACATGTATTTATTAGCCGAATTAAGCCTCAAACGGCCATATGCAGCAAGGATAACCAGAAGCAATACGATAGCCGCTAGTATATGGGCATGTTCCAGCAGGAAGGAGCGGCTCCCCCCTGGCGTCGTTAAAAGCAGACCCTTGGCAGCCTCATGCCCCGGAATACCGTATACGAAGCAGTACATGACGTTTAAGCCCATATGTAAACCCGTATTCATCCAAATCGATCCCGTTTTTAGAAGCACATAGCCAAGCGATAAACCGAGTATAACGGAAAATATAGTATTCGAGATGCTGAAGCCAACCAGCCAAACATCATCCAGCGCATAAATAAACGCGGATATAAGCAATAAATAAACGTTTAGCACCTTACCCTTAAGATGAGCAAATATATAGCCCCGTACGATGAGATCATTAATAAGCGAGCCAAGAAACATACCGGCAAAGGTCTCGATAACAAAAATAACGGCTTCCGGCGCTTTCTTCACACCGGTAATCTCAAAGTCTCCAAAACCCCATAAAAGCAAATACATCGCTGCCCAAATACCTGCGCCAAATAAAAAACCGATCCGGAGATTTCTTTTCCAGCCAAAATGAGCTTTTACACCCAAATCGCCTATTCCGTTTAAGCCGGTCAGCTTAGCTACATGATGGGCTAATACAAAAAACAAGCAAGCGTACAACAGCCAAGAGACGGTATCCAGCGGGAATAACCGCGGAATGAGATTAACATATAAATCGATAATAAGGAAACCGATGACTGCAAATAACATTCCCATTGTCTAAGCCCTTCCTAATCAAAATCATAAATTGTTCGCGACCATTGAACGAAGTCATGTCAGGTTATAACTTCAAGTATATTCGCGAGACCGCCGCTTATATCCTGCTAATTGCTATTGGGGTTTATGGTCTATAGTTGATGGTGCTTTCGGGGGCCTGTTCCAGGGCTTTATGCAGTGTATTTCATCTGTGGTGCGTGCTCTCATTTACATATGTTGAATGAAAGAATGTTATCCTTATCGGTCCGGGCATCGCGTGTTATCCCGATCTGCATAAATAGCTATATTGTATTTTCACAGAATAGAAGACCTTTCTCAGTGAAATGAGGTCTTTATACTGCAATTGGTACAACATAGAGGCGCATATGTCGGCCTGCAGCCGAAAATAGTAGCTTTTTATTGCATATGTGCAGGATAGAGCCGGATTTGGAACTAATAAGACAAAAGTTACTGCAATGATACAGGATAGCGATTCATAAGGCGCGAGTTCAATGCAGTTCCCAAGCAGGTGAGCGTTCGAGGCGACTCTGAAGCAGAGGCCGCATTTATCGATAATTATTTGCAACTATATCTAACAGGAGAATACCCGCTATTAGCGGCTCAAGCACATCATCAAGCGTAATAAAGGGAGGCTGGTCCTTTATGTGTCTCCGAGTACATTCAATCTTCAGTTCAACTTATCTAGAACATAAAGCGGCTCTCTCGCATTTAAATCGATCCATATGTTATCATACAAATGGAATAAGGGAAGGGAAAGCAAAATTTGAGGAGGATATTGGAAATGCTGTTTAATAACAAACGTCTTGGGATGATGCTGCTTCTTATGCTCATTCTGCTCGTTGTGGCTTCGGGCTGCGGCGCAAGCAAGAACGCGGCTGGGGACAAAAGCTCTGGCGCAAGCTCGAACAGTGGCAATGTGAGTACGACTCCCCCTACTGAAGCGCCTGTAGAGGATGGTCCTGAGCTGCTGGGTCCGGACAAGCACCCCGTCGTGACCATCCAACTAAGCAATGACAAAATCATTAAGCTTGAGCTCTATCCGGAAGTTGCTTCTAATACGGTGAACAACTTTATTTCTCTCATAAATAAAGGTTTTTATGACGGGGTCATTTTCCACCGCGTTATTCCAGGGTTCATGATTCAAGGCGGAGATCCTGAGGGTACGGGAATGGGCGGTCCCGGCTATAGCATTGCCGGCGAGTTCAGCAGTAACGGCTTCGAGAACAAGCTGAAGCATACGCGCGGCGTGCTTTCGATGGCGCGTACCGGTGAGCCGGATACCGCAGGCTCGCAGTTTTTCATCATGGTTGCCGACGCGCCTTCGCTCGATAACGAATACGCCTCTTTCGGCAAAGTAACGGAAGGCATGGACGCGGTAGACGAAATCGTGAATCAGACAACCGGTGCGAACGATAGGCCGGAAACTCCGATTTCGATGAAAAAAGTAACGGTAGACACGCTTGGCATGACGTTCGAAGAACCGACAAAAGTCAAATAAACGGGCCGACGCCCCTTTAGGCGGCAAAGGCCCGTTATTACGGTGAAATATTA
>DATJKM010000121.1:0-8871 GCA_035491515.1 Candidatus Udaeobacter sp.
GGGACTGACCCCCTAGAGTGAGACAAATCAAAACACCTTCAAGAGAATGTGAACATGTCGTAAGATGTGGATACAACCTTGGAGGTGTTTTTGCGTTGGCAACAAGAGTAAGCTACCCAGTGGAAACAAAGATGAAGGCTATTGAATTGAGATTGGCAGGTGTCCCAGTAAAAGAAGTAATGGAAGAACTGGACATTCGTAATGTAACGCAATTGAAGGTTTGGATGGCATGGTTTCGGAATAATGAGCTCCATCGCCTGGAGCAGCCTGTTGGTAAACAATACAGCTATGGGAAAGGTCCGGAACACACTTCAGAGCTTGAGAAAGTGAAAGCAGAAAATCGGTTTCTGAAGCAACAATTGGACGTTCTAAAAAAGTACAAGGAGATGGAAAGGAGGTGGAACCGCGAGTCGTTGTCGCCTGGATGGGGTCTATCCGAGGAGAAGTAACGGTGTCTCAGGCTTGTGCATGGCTTGGGATAGCTCGTGCCACCTACTACCGCTGGAAAACGGCATGTGAGCTCCCTTATGAGAATCATACGGTTGAACAAATACGACAGCTCTGTAAGGAACATAAATTTCGTTACGGCTATCGAAAGATCACCGCGCTGCTACAAAAGGAACAGACGATCAATCACAAACGTGTGCAACGGATTATGCAACGTGAGCAGCTGCAATGCCGTGTCAAAGTTAAGAAACGGAAGCTGACGGGGCAGCCTGCATACATAGCGGAGCATCTGTTAAAGCGTCAATTTCAAGCTGAGGCACCGATGCACAAACTCGTTACAGATATTACGTATTTGCCGTATGGTGGAAAAATGTTATACCTATCGAGTGTCTTAGACTTGTTTAACGGAGAGATTGTCGCTAGCAGTATATCAGACAAACAAGATACTGCATTTGTGCTGCACACGCTAAATCAACTGCCAGCTCTGCCAGGTGCTGTGCTCCATAGCGATCAAGGCAGCGTCTACACGTCGCAGGCCTACCAAGAAGCTGTAAAAGGAAAAGGCATTACCATGAGCATGTCCCGCAAGGGTACGCCCGCTGATAATGCCCCCATCGAATCGTTTCATTCCACGCTAAAGTCTGAAACGTTCTATCTCGAAGGGTTAACCTGTACAACGACAGCCATCGTTGAGCAGACCGTTCGAGATTACATCACTTACTATAACTCAATTCGGATTCAAACGAAACTAAATAACCAGTCGCCGATTGATTTCCGACGACTGGCTGTTTAAACTTGAAAGGTGTTTTGATCCCTGTCTCACAAACAGGGGTCAATCCCATGTGATGGGGGGCAGCTTTTTTTAAAAATCTTTTCGCTTCATAATAAACAAGCCGGCAGCAAGCATAGCTGCTATGTAAATCGCGCAATATACTAAAAAAGAATTTGACGGCGTGCTGCCAATGGAGAAAATACTAAGATCACGGTTAAGGTTAATTAATCCTTCAAGCTCCGAAATGGAAAACAACTCGCTTAGCATCCGCTGCTGCAAAGCATCCGCAGGCATCGCCATCTTAATTAATCCGGTAATCGTCTCAAGCGTCTTCATCCCCTCCAATTGTATTCTGCCCATGCCCATAAAACGTCCGATCGTGCTTCCGAGCCAGCCCATTCCGAACAGCAGCGTCATGCCGATACCATTTCCTAATGGACTTAGAAAACAAGAGCCAACCATCGTTAATGACACAAGCAGCGGCACAACGGAAGCAAATAAAACATATGATTTGAGCAGAACGGGAATGTCGAATAAAACGCCTGTTTCTATCCGGCATATCGCAATGATCGAAACAAATAATACGAGTGCGTACAGCGCCCCATAAGTAACAAAGCCGAGCCATCTTCCCATAAACCATTTCCAGCGCGGAATCGGCCTTGCGAGTACCGATTGCAAAACCCCTTGCTCCGCTTCACCGGTCACAGCGGCAACGGAGCTGAATATCGCCAGAAAGGCGATCGCAAACGCCCCAAAGAAAAAACCGAGCGTCAGCACCATCGCGCTGCTCATAAATTTGTTGAACAAATCAAGCGAGGAATCGACCGAATTAACCGTTTGCGAAGAGCCTGCGATCGCATCTGCAACGAACCAAAAGGCAACCCAGAATAGGACGGTCATAATGATCGTCATAAGCGTCACCCGCTTGCGGATAAGCTCCTTCCACGTTAAACTCCAAACCGCGGTCATCTGCGCTCCCCCCTATGCTCAAGACCGGATACGGCCTGCAGAAACCATTCATCCAGCCGCGATTTTATTCTTCCAACCTCGTAAATCGTCAGCCCCAGCTCTATGAGTATGTAATTGACCAAGCCTATTTGTTCGTCATCATCCAGCTCCATCTCAAGCCAGACCGAATCATCGCCGGCCGGATGCCCGGAAACGTCGACTCTCACGCCAAGCATTTGCCGGATGCGCTCAGGCGCCAGAGGTGTATAACCGCTGACCCGCAAACGCCAATTCGAGTGCGAGCGCAGCACCTCCGTAACCTTGCCCTCAACCAGCACTTGACCATTATTAAGCAAAGCGACCGTGTCGCATAATTGCTCAACATCCTCAAGCAAATGCGAATTAAGAAATATCGTCTTGCCTTGGCTCCGCAGCCTGGCAAGCAGTTCCCGCACCTCATGTCTGCCAACGGGATCAAGCGCTGAAGCCGGCTCATCGAGAAAGACGATTTCGGGATTGCCAAGCAGCGCGCATGCAAGGCCAAGCCGCTGCTGCATGCCTTTGGAATAGCCTTTGAGCCGGTCCCGTCCGCGGCTGCCGATGCCGACTTCATCAAGAAGCTGATAGATACGCCGCTTGGCAGCCGTACGATCCAGCTCGCAAAGCTTTGCATGGAAAGCCAACACCTCTTCACCGGTCAGCCAGTCCGGATAACGAAATAACTCAGGCAAATAGCCCAATCTCCGCCTTGCCTCGATAGTGCCGGAAGCATGACCGAATATTTGAGCTTTGCCTGAGGTTGGCTTGATCAGACCTGTGAGCATTTTGACGATCGTGCTTTTGCCTGCTCCATTAGGGCCGAGGAAGCCAAAGGCTTCCCCTTCTCTAATTGTTAACGTGACGTCGCGGCAGCCGCGCCCGTCGCCATAATCCTTGCTTAATTGGGTGGTCGCAATGGCATGGGCTGTCATGAGCGGATCATCTCCGCAATAGCGGATTCTACTTTTTGAGAATTTCCATAGCTCTCGAAGCCCGCTGTCACGATATAGCCCTTCTCCAGCCACGTCGCTGATGAATAATTGCTATCTGACTGCTCCACGTAGACATCGACGCCTTTTATGCTGATCTTCTTCGGATCACCCTTCGTAATAAGCGGCATCGGGATTTTGCCATCCTCCAAGCTCGAGGCTTGCAAAAGAGATGTGCGCATATGATCCGGCAGCGCCGGGAACCTTACAACCGCATCGAAAGCATCCTTTACATCTACGGAAGGATCGACTTGAATCGTCGGAGCCTCTAAATAGCTAATCCTCACGCGCTGCTTAGATGTTTCTCCTTCTTTCGGAGAATAGGAAATTTGCGTGCTTTTGCCCGTGTCAAACGTAATTTGTTTGCCGTCCACCGATAATGGCAGCAGCTTTTCCGCACCCAGCTTACGCATCGCTTGATTGATTTCTTCCACCTTCAAGCTGAACTTAAACGTTTGTGAAGACGATGATGTAATATCAATGACCTGGTTGTCCGCAACCTTTATGGCAGGAATATCGAAGCCAAGCTGCTTTGCAGCCTGCTCAGGGGTAAGCTGCTGCCAGTTCCCATGCGATGTCTGCTCGAAATCACCGAATCGGTTAGACATTTCGAGCGTCTCGCCCTCATTAATAAAGCTGTTCATCAGCGATACCAAATCATTCTCCTGCACAACCATTACGTTATCCATACGAAACGTGTTCAGCCATGCCGCCAGCGCTTCATTCGTTGAAGGCGTAGCGATAACTACCGTGAGTACTGCAGCGGCGCATGCCGCAACTGTCTTGCCCATATTTCTTTTGAACCAGCGGCGGGCTGCCCCGCTCTTGCCCATTTTGCTTCCAGCTTCGCCAGGTATATGGCGCGCGCTCCCTGGCGGAACGGAATTAGCTTGCACCTGTTCGCCTATCGAACGGAGCGCCATTGCTTGCGCAGAAGCGTGCGGAGCTGCGCTTGCGGCTGCCGATACCCCCTTCTCCTCATAAGCGGCATGACCGTTCTGCCCCCGCTCTTCCCATTGTTTCCAGAGCGGCGATTGTTCCTCTGCATGCAGCTGCTTCTCAAGGCGCGCCCATGCGGCCGCAGTCTGCTCTTGTTCTTTTTTATTCAAAGCATCATTGGTTGTCATTTCGAACTCCTCCTAAACGGTTTTGACCTGTATAACGAGGCGTAATCGGCATTAGCCTTCTTTCTATTCATGAGACATCGCGCCTTCTGCTTTCAAAGCTTGTCGCTTTAGCCGTTCGCCGGCTCTCCGCAGCATCGTGCCGACCTGCGGCTGGCGTACTTGAAGCTGCTCCGCAATTTCCGCGTAGCTATACCCTTCATAACGCAGCAGCAGCATTTGCCTATCCCGCTCGGGCAGACTGTCGAGCCAGCCCCGCACCTGCTCCTGCTCGCCCTTATCGATGAGCTGCTGCTCATTGGACGGCGCCGCTTGCGGCTGAGCCAGCATGGTTTGCTCCTGCTTTTGCGTTAGATTGCGCTCCCGCGCCTTCTTATCCATATAGTCATAGGCCAGCCTCGTCAGCACCCGATGAAGCCAGCCTCCAATTGCCTCAGGCTGATCCGGCGGATTCCGGTAAAGCCTCAGAAAGGTTTCCTGGGCGAGATCCTCAGCGGCTGCTTCGTCCCGAATAAGCGCAATAAGCTTGCGCCTTACCGCCTGGTAATGCTGATTAAATTGTTGACGAAACAAATCCGGCGCCGAATGTTCCATTCCGTTGTCCTCCTTCTGTTTATTGCTCAAGCTATAGGTAAGACGATGCTTCCCGTCATTTTGTAACACAATCTGCTCAAACATTATTTTATCAAATAAATTTGTACTGCCCCGCGTCCGAAAAATATAAAAAAACCGCCTCCCCGGTTAGAGAAGACGGAATGGCCATCAGGCATTTTCTTTCAACTGCTCCAGATAAAGCTGCGCGAACCTAGGCGCTTGAACGGGAGGACTAAAAATGTAGCCCTGAACGGCATCGCATTTATGATCGCGTATGATGCACAGCTCCTCCTGCGTCTCCACGCCTTCCGTAACCACCTTCAAATTCAAGTTATGCGCGATGACGATGACGGATTTGAAAATCATTTGCTTCTTAATATCATTCACGATGCCGCTTATAAAGGATTTATCCAGCTTCAACGTATGCAGCGGAATGTTTTGCAAATAGCTGAGGGATGAATAGCCGGTGCCAAAATCATCAAGCGACAGCTTAACGCCAAGCTGCTGCAGCTCGTGCAATATTTTGAGCGTATGCGCGGGATTATCCATAAAAATCGACTCTGTAATTTCCAGCTCGATCTGCTCCGGACGAACGCCCGCATCCGAAATGATATGTTCGATCGTATGTACGATTTGCTTCTGCTGGAATTGAATCATCGACATATTAACACTCACCGTAAGCGGCGGCAAGCCCATCCGCTCCCACTCGCTAAGCTGCCGGCAGGCCGTATAGAGCACCCATTCGCCCAGCGGTATAATAAAGCCCGTCTTCTCCGCAATCGGAATGAAATCCAGCGGCGACACCATGCCAAGCTCCGGGTGCCTCCACCTAATTAATGCTTCCGCTCCAAAAATACTTCCCGTAGACACATCGATCTTCGGCTGGTAATCAAGCATAAATTGGCCGAGCTCTAACGCCTTTAACATGCTGTTCTCAAGAATAAGCTCCCTCTTCGATACATCATTCATGGAAGGAGAATATATTTTGCACGTGTTGCGCTCTTTCTTGGCGACGTACATCGCAATGTCCGCTTCCTTCACGAGCTGATCCGCAGCGGCGGGCGTCCATTCATGATGAATGCTCATTCCGATGCTTGCCGTAATATAGAACATCCGGTCCTTTAGCCTGATTGGCTCAGAAATGACCGACAATATCTCTTCCGCTATACGCATAGCCTGATACAGATGAATGATGTTTTCCAGCAGAGCGATATACTCGTCGCCCCCGAACCGGAATACGCGCCCCCCGCTGCCAACCGTACGTACGATACGCTCCGCCACCTGGCGGAGCAATTGGTCACCCATCGCATGATCGAGCGTATCATTTATCATTTTGAACCGGTCAAGGTCGATGAAGAGCAGGGTAAAGTGACCCTCCATCGCAGCTCCCGCCGCTGTTTTCCCTTCCATGTAGCGATGATAAGCATAGCGATTCGGCAGACCGGTCATTAAGTCATGCGTCGATTGGTACTCGATCAGATGCTCTGCTTCCTTCCGCTGGTTAAGCATATTATTGAAATGATTCGCCATAAATTCGAATTCGTCGTTCGTACGAATGCTTAGCTGCATCTCTTCGTTTCCGATGGCGACAGCAGAGGTTGCTTGCACAACCTTATGAATATTGACCAAAATGATTTTCCGAACGAGCAGCACCATAACAATCGTCATAAAAAGCAGGGCAAGCCCTGTTATAAGAATCGATTCCCTAAGGCTTTTGTAATAATCTGACAGCATATTCTTTTTTGGAATGACTGTTTCGATATACCAAAGTACTTGATGAATCGGTATGGGATAAAATATTCGCAGGACAGTCCCGTCACCGTCTGGGCCTTGCGAATAACCGGACTGCGGTTTCGTCCCTTTCATCGCCTCAAGCTCATCGTAATTCGACCATAGCTGATAAGGAAAATTAACAAGCTCCGGATTTCTGCCGTTGGCCAAATATTTATTATCCGCCGTAATAATATTTGCGTAACCGCCTAACGGCCGAAAAGCTTCAATATGCTTCTGGACTGATTCTAACGAGATGTCCGCCCCTACTATTCCTAAAAATTGACCCTGCCCGTCCAAAATAGGCAGCACAAGCGAAGTCATCAATATCGATTTATCTTCTACATCGTAAGAATACGGCTCTATTAATGAAAAGGTTTTGGTAAGCTTAGGAATTTGATAATAGCTCCCTTTCTCCTTATCCTCGTAATCCTCAAGAGCCATAACGGCAATGGAATCATTCTTGCGCACCGCATAGGGAATAAACCGCCCGGTAGCATCATCGTAGCTATTTTTGCTTCGGTAAAGCTCATCTTTCCCGTCATACGCATTCGGCTCCCATAACGTGTAAACGCCTAGCACTTCAGGATTCCCGCTAAGCACCTGCTGCAGCAATTCGACGATGTATTCACGATTCTGCATATGATCCTTGTTCATCTGAAGCATGGTTGCTTTCAGCGTCTCCAGCATTGCCATCGTTTGATCCATCGATTTCGAAAACGGATTTATGTATGCCATTGTTTGGGTTTGCGCGAGAAGTTCGCTTTCACGCAGATTGGACTCATAAAGCTTAATAAGATGGGTAGATACTAAAATAGCAAATGAAAGAATAACAAGCAGGCCAAGAGAAAATATTAACTTTTGAGCAATGCTTAGCCTAATCTTTCTCAACTTCTATCAGCCCCTTGTTTTAGAACAAAGCAAACAATCGACGCCATATGTCAAATTATGATATGGCTCTAGTATACTTGACATTTTGACCCAAACACAATGAGAAAGATAGGAATAAATCACTATATAATTCGACAATAACCTTCTCATCACACCTACTATTTCACGACGCAAGAGTCGGTTGCCCTTATTCCGAGTTCAATTAGAGGGAATGTTATTCCATATTTTTATTTCTTTGGTTTAAACGCAAAAATGCCCTCCCGGGAAATGAAAGGGAAGGCGAGTGAATTTCAGGCTATACTTGGTTTTGCTTGTCCTTCTGCTTATCGTTATCATCGGCGGAACGATCATGATCCTCCAAGCGATGAGGACGTTTGCCTTTTCCGCCATGAAGAAGGTAAAGCTCTTCGCGCAGCTGCTCCGAGGTTTTGCCTTCGGTCTTAATGCCATGCTCCTCGGCTATTTTGCGCAAATGCTCCAGCCGCTTCGCTTGATGCTCCGCTTTAAAGGCTTCCCACTTATCCTTATTGGCCAGCTTCGCTGCCTCTACTTCCTTCTTCAGCTGTTCAGCTGTCTTCCCCTCCGTCTGAATGCCAAAGTAGGTAGCTATTTCTTTCAGCTTCTCCAGACGGTACGCTTCAAAATCTTTGCGCGTCATTTTTCCCTTGTGATGCATATGCCCATCGGACTCTTCAGGGTGCTGGACCACTAATGAAACATCCGGCAAAGCCGATACCGACTTCGCTGCCCATACAGGAGCGACTGAAAACAGAACGGCAAGCGCCACGGCGGGAATAAACCATTTTCTAATCATTTGCTGCCACACCTTTCCATTGCTTTCGTGATGCAGAGGCAGTAGCCAAGCCTCATCTGGATTATTTTGCCCAAGCATTCACGTGAATAGACATGATAATGGCAGTTTTCGACATTTTCCTCCCTTGAACAAGCCAGGCTTACTCGTCCATATTCCCAGCCTGCTCCAGAAGCTCCAGCTCCCTCAGCAGCCAATCCTTGGAGAAATGCTCCCCGATGAATACCGCCACATCGTTTACATGCCCCTGCGGCTCGATTCTCATAAAATCAGATTCCTTATATGCGTATTGAAACAGAAACCGGCTTGGCGCATCCGTAAACGTCACGATCCCCTTCGCACGGTAAATGTTAGCCGGCAGCCTCTGCAGCAGCGACTCAAATGCTTCGCTGCTTACCGGGCTTCGCCAATAATGCGTTACGACCATGACATGCTCATGCGAATGATGATGAGCGTCATGCTCGTGATTGTGGTTATGATCGTGAT
>DATJKM010000122.1:0-13641 GCA_035491515.1 Candidatus Udaeobacter sp.
TAGTAGATTAAATGGATAAAAGTATGCTCTAGCCACTAGAGCATACTTCATCTTTATAGGATTAAGGGACTGGAATACATGTCAACGATTAATTATAGAGAAAAATATCGACCACAGTTTCATTTTACGCCGCCTGCGAAGTGGATGAACGATCCGAACGGCATGGTGTATTTTGAAGGAGAATACCATTTGTTTTACCAGCATCATCCGGACGGGACGACCTGGGGACCTATGCATTGGGGCCACGCGATCAGTACGGATTTGATTCATTGGGAGCATCGTCCAATTGCGCTAAAACCGGATGAGAATGGCGCTATTTTCTCCGGAAGCGCAGTAGTAGATTGGGAGGATACAAGCGGCTTTTTCTTCGGCAAGCCGGGTTTGGTTGCGATATTTACGCATGCCGATCATGATCCGGATTCTGATCGACCTAGACAACGGCAAAGTCTTGCCTATAGCACGGACAAGGGAAGAACCTGGTCGCTCTATGAAGGCAATCCTGTACTTTGCGATGAGCAAATCATAGATTTCCGTGATCCGAAGGTATTTTGGCATGCTGATTCACAGCAATGGGTAATGGTCCTCGCGGCTGGGGATCGCGTTCATATTTTTACGTCTCCTAATTTGAAGGAATGGAAATTTGCTAGTGAATTTGGAGCTGAAGAAGGCTCGCATGACGGCGTATGGGAATGTCCGGATTTAATCGAGCTGCCGGTAGAAGGTCAAGAAAATGCTAGTAAATGGGTAATGATCGTCAGCATTGGAGATAATCCTGCATTTGAAGAAGGTTCAAGAACGCAATATTTTGTCGGTCATTTTGACGGCCAAGCTTTTACGAATGATGATTCGCCTGAGACGGTATTATGGCTCGATCATGGCAGGGACAACTATGCCGGTGTTACCTGGTCGGATGCAAATCGGCCGGATAACGGGAAGTTGTTTATCGGATGGATGAGCAATTGGAAATATGCGAACTTGACGCCCACAGATAGTTGGAGAAGCGCGATGACTTTGCCAAGAGTATTGACTCTTCGCGCGGTTCGGGACGGTATTCGATTGGTTCAAAAGCCGGTAACCGATGTTCAGAAGCTGCGTCAGCAAACGCAGCGCTTTGAAGGGATTTCTGTAAGTCCGGGGCAAAACCTCCTTTCGGACATTAAAGGCGATACCTTTGATATAGAGTGTGAATTGGAAATCGGCAATGCCTCGGAAATCGGATTTAAGCTTCGTAAATCCGAGCACGAGGAGACCGTTGTAGCTTACAACGCTGTCACTCAATCTTTGTTTATCGACCGCAGCGATTCTGGCGAGAAAGCATTTCATGAAGCTTTCGGCTGCAGGCATGACGTGGCGCTCCAGACGGAGAATGGAAGATTAAAGCTGCATTTGTTTGTCGATCAATCGTCCGTCGAAGTGTTTGCCAATGATGGTGAAATAGCGATTACCGATCAAATATTTCCAGATCCGAATAGCACAGGTTTGGAGCTTTATGTTCATGGCGGCAGCATGAAAGTGATCTCTCTTTCTATTCATGCCTTGAAATCTATTTATTCGGTAGCAACGGTGTAAACGAATATATTCGAATAAGGCGTCGAGATCGATTCGACGCCTTTTCGAGCTATTTAGGAAAATTTATTATTTCTGTGAGGTGTACGAAATGAACTATGAACCTATGTATCGAGAAGCAGGTCATTTTCAGCAATCGCTAAAGCTTGATGATATCGTTAAGGTTTGTTCGATTGCATTTGCAGGGGAAAATAAGATTCTGGAAATCATAGAGATGGGTTCTGGATTTTTTAACAATACCTATTGCATTACATTTCAAGATTATTTCAAGGTTATGCTAAGGGTTTCGCCTAATTACCCTGAATTGCTCTACAGCCACGAAAATCATTTGATGAGGGGAGAATACCTGATACAGCCTTATTTTTCAGTTATCGGGCCGTACATACCTAGAGTGCTTTTTGCTGATTTTAGCCGAAAGCATATTGACCGCGATTATATGTTCCAAAGCTTTATTGAAGGCTTGAATTGGGGCGAGCTGCAGGACCGGCTGTCACAGGAAGAGAATGAATCGATTTGGAAGCAGTTAGGAACAATCGTTAACCGTATTAATGAAGTGACGAATCAGCATTTCGGCATACCGTACCCTGCTCCCCATTATGATAAATGGAGCGGTTATTTTATTAATCTTCTTGAAAATAAACTTCAAGATATTCATCGCTTTAAACTCTTGGATGCTGAAATGCTCGAATATATAGGCCTCGTCAAACAATGCATCCCTTGGCTGGATGACATTTCGGAAGCGAAATTATGCCATGGGGATTTATGGCCCAACAATATATTAGTTAAACAGTCGGAAGCCGGGCTGCAAATTTCGGGGATATTGGACATGGAAAGAGCCTACTGGGGAGACCCTATGGCGGAATGGACCTTTAGTCATTTCGAGTATCCAGAAAGGTTTTGGAACACCTTCGGGGATCGCAAAGATGATAGCGGGGAAAAGATTCGCAAGCTTATCTATAAAGGAGATTTATTTGCAAACGCCATTTTGGAATCCGTTCGCTTTAAGTATGACCCGCCTAACAACGAGTTGAATGCGATTAACATGCAATTAAGAGGGATGCTGCAGGGTTTAAGCAAAGATTAATAAAAGGATTAGACTCAAGTAATGTCAGATGTCAGATGACAAGAAGATGCTCCGATAAGAACATGCATTCATTGCGGGTTCTTAATTTAAATGCAGGTACACCATTTTTTGGCTGCAGAAATGATAAAGCTATTTCTTCTTGTGTTGGTGTTTTTTTGAGGTTTTGGCCGATACAGTACCGGATTCCGAAGATTTCTTTGTATTCTGTGCCGATTCGGCGTTGTCGGCGGTACTTGTTTCGCTTGAGGAGCTCTCAGTCCCGGTGGTAGAAGCCGAGGTTATTTTGATATTTAAGGTTGCGACATTCCCAAAAATAATCGTGCCCGCGTTGTTAACGATGATGACCCGTCCAATATGGCATCCCATATAAGCTTTGCATTCCTTTCTTCGTTACGATTTGAGGCGGCAGTATCCGTGCCTGCTGCTTATATTCTATTCTATGATCGGACGGTCTCATAGGTATTGGCTCTTCGTAGAGTTACAGAAGCCTTTTTATGAAAGGTTAGCGTTTAACTACGATTGCGGGTGACAAATTAAGATCAGTACCATATTTTATGAATTTTGAAAATGATAACATGATTAGTATTTTCCGAAGTAATCTTTGCGCTTCAGAATGGACATGTCGTCGAAAGTTTCCATGTGTTCAAGGAAAATGAAGTATTAGACTGGATGTGTTGATCCCATGTGGCTTTTCGAATTACAATCTCGTCAGACTTCGTAAAATAAGTATTAGACTAACCCCAATAAAAGAAACGATTTAATCTTCTCCTACTCAGACGAAAAATAAGGACAAATGTTTCGGAGGGTATTCCGCTAAACTGCCCGTTACTTCAATAAAAAAGGAGCCGCATCAAAGCGAGCTCCTCTACTTTCGTTTCCCGTTAACTTAAGAATCTCACCCACCAGAACGCCGATCACACATGCAGTCATCTTTCATTTACGCAATGAGCCAGGATTACCCCAAATAGTACTATTAATGTTTTCAATACCATCTATAAAGGGATAATAGCAAGCCCCGATGCTGCATTTCCTACTTTTATCGACTTAATAACCTTATTATCCCTGATTCTTATAACAGAAACCGAATTTTCTCCAAAATTAGCAACATAAGCATATTTACTATCTTGTGTGATGGCTACAATACCGGGTTTGATCCCCACCGGAATGGTAGCTATCACCTTGTTATTTATTAGTTTTATGACGGAAACCGTGTTATCCCCTTCATTACCAACATAGGCAAATTTGTTGTTAGGGGTTATGGCTACACCGATCGGTTTAAGTCCAACTTGAATCTTTTTTAGGATCTTTCGACTATGAATACCTATAACCAAAACATTATTATCCGTGGTGACATAAGCTAATTTGCGGTTCATCGTGAAAGCAATTTGATCCGGGCCGACGCCGGCTTTTATCGTATCGATAACCTTGTTATTTTTCACATCGAAAATAGAAATCGTATTGCTGGCGTTATTACTTACAAATCCTAAAGTTCTTAAGCTGAACTTCTTAGGAGTAATGGTTACTCCTACCGGTTTTTTTTCGACCTTTATCGTTTTAATGACTCTTTGTTTCTTTATACAAATTACTGAAACGGTATTGTCAGCCGAGTTCGTAACATAGACGAAGTTTCGTGATGTACCTACATCCGATGGAGCGTTTCCGACCCGGATGGTGCGGATAATTGTATTTGTTTTTCTTTTGATTACTTGAGCGGTGTTATCATTTTTATTGACAACATAAGCATACTTCCTATCGGGTGTAACAGCAATCTCAAAAGGTCCACGACCGGTCTTGATTGTTGCCTTGACCTTTGTTGTTCGGGTATCAATCACTGACACGGTATCATCCTTGAAATTCGTGACATAAGCGAAATGAAATGATGGCGAAGGTTTACATGCAGTCAAAGGATTACCCCTCCTTTTATGGCTTAATCTAAGCTATTAATTTACTTAAAGGAGTGGCACGGCTATTTTATAGATATTTGCTCCTACGCTTGAGCGCGGGGATGGTAATGTGCGATCCGTCAGGATGTGGCTTCATCCAGGGAAGCGTAAAAAGAGGCTATCACCGGTCATAGACCTTCTGTGAAAGCCTCTTCACTATGAGCTAGCTCCGGCTTCCGCTGGCACACTCACTTCTTCAACCGGAATTCGTTAGGGGTCATGCCGAATTGCTTCTGAAACACTTTCGCGAAGTACTTCGGATCGACATAGCCGACCTGTTCGCATATTTCGTATATTCTCAGACCAGAATGCTTTAGAAGCTCGCACGCTTTCTCCATCCTAACCTGAGTCAAATACGAGTTGAAGAGCAGACCGCTCTCACTTTTGAAAATTTGTCCGAAGTAGTGTGCCGTCAAATGGACGGTCGCTGCCACATCGGAGAGCGAGAGCGGAGTATGCAGGTTGTCTTGGATAAAATGTTTCGCTTTGCGTACGATTTCCTTGTGATACGTCAGCGGGAGCTCGGGCTCGGCTGTATCGCCGTCGGCTTCAATTCTCGGATTGAGCGGTGCTAAAAGACGATCTACGTTCTCGAGAAGCTCATCGGTGTCGATAGGCTTCAAAATGTACCCTTTGGCCCCGTATCTCAGCGCTGTTCTCACGTAGGTGAAATCTTCATAACCGCTAATCAGGATGACCTCCGTATTTGGCATTTCTTCGTAAATGTATTGAAGCAGCTGCAGTCCGTCCATATCCGGCATGCGGATATCGGAGATGACGAGATTGATCGGCTCCGCCTCCAAATAACGAATGGCGTCGTACCCGTTATGGGCGATGCCGACGACCTCGATATGCCGCTCGTCCCATTCCTCCATTGAGCTTAAACTATCCGCAATGATCCATTCGTCGTCGACGATCAATAGTTTTATTTTTTTCATGTCGGCCCCTTCCTCGGCAGCTTGAACGTCACGGTCATGCCTTGCCCTCGTTCGCTTTCCACGTGTATGCCGTAATTCGGCCCCAAATACAGCTTAATGCGCGATTGTACATTAAATAATCCTACCTTACCATGATGCTTGGCCAGCTCGACCGCCCGGTGCTCCAAATCGTCATTCAGCTGCTGAATCGCTTCCGCATGCATGCCGACGCCTTGGTCGCTGACGCTGATGTAAACGTCATCGCCGCCCAGCCAGCCCTTCACCACGATATTCCCGGCATGCTGCTTCGGATCTAGTCCATGAATGACGGCATTCTCAATGACGGGCTGCAAAATCCATTTGATCGTAAGCAGGTCAAGCAGCTGCGGATCGAGCTGAATGTCGTACTCAAAGCCTTCCTTCATTCGCAGCTTATGAATTTCGAGATATTGGCGCGCGTAAGCGACCTCTTTCTCGATTGGAATCATATCTTCAAAGGTGCTGATGCTCATCCGCAGCAGCTTGCCGAGCAGCACGATCATCCGGCTGATTTCCTGCTGCTTTGTTTTGCGCGCCAGCGAATTAATCGATTCCAGCGTGTTGTACAGAAAATGCGGATTGATCTGCGACTGCATCGCCGTTACCTCGGCGCGGCGCTTCTGATCCTGCTCCTCGTACACCTGCCCAACCAAATCTTGAATCCGGCTCACCATCGTATTGAAGCCGTGGCCGAGCGCGCCGATCTCATCCCGGGCCCTGCCTTGATAATGGACGTTGAAGTCGCCCCGGCCAACCTTCCGCATCAGATTGCGAAGCTGCAAAATAGGCTTGGAAATTCTGTCCGATAAAATGAGCGAAACGATCACGCATACGACAATGCTGCCAATCGTAATCGAGTGCGCAACCTGACGGAGGCCGTAAATCGGCTTGTAGAGCTCGCTTTTTAAAAAATAGGCTGTAAAATTCCAATCCGTCGTTTTGTCGTAGCGCTGGATGAGAAAGTAATTCTGCTCCAGACGTTTGTAATCTTCCTCTACAAAGAGACCGGCGGGATACGGATATAGGATTTCTCCGACCCGGTCGGTAATAATAACACCGGAAGCGTAATCGTTGTAAATGTCGCCCATCAGGAATATGTTTTTCAACAAATCGCGCAGCATTTCGATTTTAAAATCGATGATCAAAACGCCATGAGCTCCTGCCCCTGGGCTGCCGATGTTGCGGATGAATGAGAAGACGGGCTGAGCCGGCTCGCGAGCGCTGTAGGACCGGTCGTGCATTTGTGAAATCGAATATAAGTTCGTCTTGTCCCCGCTAGCAGAAAGCCATTGAAAGTCGCTTTGGCGGGTGGCATCGTGACGTAATTCATAGCCGAAAGCATGGATGAGGCCTCGGTCGTTAATCAGCGTCATCCCGATATTCTCCGGACGAATCGCATGTGTCGACGACAACAACCGATCCAAATCGGGGAAAAATGCTTGTCCGGCTGCGGCGTCCGGTGCGCTTAAGAATGCTGAAACGTTCGGATCTTGGGCAATCGCATCTCCCATACGCCGCATATCGGCAATGTAAAAAGATAACGTTTTCAGCTTTTGATCAAGTATATTGATCGTTTCCCTTTGAAGCTTCTCATTCAGCGTGCGTTCGGAGCCTGTTAGCGTAAATAAACCCGATAGCATAAGCGGTATGGTCGAAAGCAGCAGGAACGATAAAAGCAGCTTAGCAAAAATCGAGTTCCTGAACATCAGGTGCGATACCTCCTGCCTCAAGGCTTATCTAGTAATGTAAGTATACCTTAGCAAAACATGCTCAATTCAGGCAACCCGAAAAAACGTGCATGATTTTTACACCTTAATTCGACGGTCTGTCTGTTTTTTCGGCAGTAGATGCATGCTAAATTTGTATTGTAATCGCTTGCAGAGTACAAACTGATATACGAAACAATGGCAGACAACAGTTTAGGAGGCAGCGGTAATGAGACGAAAAAAAGCAATATGGGTTATGATAGCCGCCCTCTTCATATCGGGACTGTTCGGCTGCAGCAACGCCGATTCGCCCGAGCGTCAGGAGCCGGCAAAAGCGGAGGCACCTGACAAGACGCCCGCTCAAAATGAACAGCTCAAGGTCGTACATTATGTCAGCGGCAAGCTGGGGGACAAGGGTTTTTTCGATTCGGCCGATCGGGGACTTAAAAAAGCCGAGTACGTATTCGGATTCGAAACGTCCAGCATCGAAGGCGGCGAGGACCCCGCTGCCTGGGAGCCGGGACTCGAGAAGCTTGCCGCCTCCGGATTATACGACGTCATCATAGTCGGGACATCGAAAATGAGGGAGCCGGTTAAGAAGCTGGCAGTTCGTTATCCCGAGCAGCAGTTTATGTTCTATGACGATACGATTCAAGGCATACCGAATGTGTACGCGATGATCTGCTCACAGAGCGAGGGCTCGTTCCTCGCCGGCGCATTCGCGGCGATGGTTACGACAAGCCCGGAGCTCAGCGGGGCAAATTCCGAGAAAAAAATCGGCTTCATCGGGGGCGAGGACGACGAAATCATTAACGATTTCAAGTCCGGTTACGAGCAGGGCGCTTTGTATATCGATCCGGAAGTGCAAGTGGTTGCGTCTTACGTCGGCGATTTTGTAAACCAAGGCAAGGCGGAGGAATTGGCGGCGAAGCAGTATTTGTCACAGGTCGACATCATTTACAACGTAGCCGGCTCCGCAGGATTTGGACTGTTGAAAGCGGGGAATGATGCCGGTAAATACACGATCGGGGTCGACAGCAACCAAAATCCGCTTTATCCGGGCAGTGTGCTCACCTCGATGCTCAAAAATCTGGATGAGTCCGTATTCCGCGCTTTAAGCAAAATCCGCGGCGGTTCGCTTCCTTTCGGTACGACGGAGGTGCTCGGCGTGAAGGAGATCGGGATCGGGATTGCCCGGGACGAGCTGTATGAGAAGTACGTCCCAAATGATATTAAGGAAAAGATGAAAGATATTGAAAGCAAGATCGCCAGCGGGGAAATCGTGGTGAAGTCCTCCTTGAATGGCAATGCTCAAGATTGAAAGGGGTGAGGAAGGCAAACCATCATTTGGAGTACAAGCATGAGCTGCTGGAAGCTGAATGGGTTATGGAAACGCGGTAGAGCTTTTCAACTATTTAAAGGGGGAATTTTGAATGAAGAACAATAAACGTTGGTCGATTGGCGTATTACTGCTCGTTTTGCTGCTCGTATTGGCAGCCTGCGGAAAGGAGTCGGATACTCCAACAAGTGCTGGGAATGACCCGGAAAACATCAAAGCCGTCTTTTACGTTAACGGTACATTAGGAGACAAAGGTTTCTTCGATTCCACGGAAAAAGGCATGCAAAAAGCGGGCAAAGAACTAGGCATCGAAGTGAAGACAGTAGAAGGCGGTTCTAACCAGGCCGACTGGGCAGCAGGTTTGGAGTCGCTCGTATCCAGCAAAAAATATGATGTAGTCGTTGCCGGTACGAGCCAAATGATCGATATCGTCAAAGATATCGCGGGCAGGTATCCGGATGAAAAGTTCATTTTCTTCGATGAGGTCGTAACAGATGTTCCGAATATTTACTCGATGCTTTACTCCCAAAGCGAAGGCTCCTTTTTGGCGGGTGCATTTGCATCGCTAGTAACGACAAACACGGAGCTGCAAGCGTCAAACCCTGATAAAGTGATTGGATTTGTAGGCGGTATGGACGTTCCTATTATTAATGACTTTAAAGCGGGCTACGAGCAAGGCGCGCAGTACGTCGATCCTGCCGTGAAAATTGTCGCTTCTTACATCGGAGATTTTGCCAACGCGCCTAAAGGCAAGGAGCTTGCGCTTTCGCAATTTAATGCGCAAAAAGTCGATGTTGTTTATCAGGTTGCCGGCGGCGGCGGACTTGGCGTGCTTGAAGCGGGTAAAGCTGCAGGGAAATATACGATTGGCGTCGACGGCAACCAAAACCCGCTTTATCCTGGAAGCGTTCTGACTTCGATGATGAAAAATATCGATGCTTCCGTTTTCCGTGCGCTGGATTTATATAAACAAGGCAAATTGCCTTTTGGCACGAACGAGGTACTTGGCATTAAAGAAGGCGGAGTTGGTCTTGCCAAGGAC
The DNA here is from genome assembly GCA_035491515.1 of Candidatus Udaeobacter sp. Classification (GTDB taxonomy): domain Bacteria; phylum Bacillota; class Bacilli; order Paenibacillales; family Paenibacillaceae; genus Pristimantibacillus. Next base: position 9,637 of record DATJKM010000122.1, read on the forward strand.
GAGCTTTACAACAGCAATGTTCCCAAAACGATTCAGGATCAAATGCTCGATATCGAGCAGAAAATGAAGAGCGGAGAGATTCAGGTTAAATCGATCTTGAAATAACGGAGGTCATTATGTCAATCTTACTTCAGATGAAAGATATTCATAAAGTTTATCCTAATGGAACAGCAGCCAATCGCGGCGTTGACCTCACGATACACGAAGGCGAAATACATGCATTGGTCGGAGAAAACGGGGCAGGCAAATCGACGCTCATGAAAATCATGTTCGGATTGGAAGCGCCTACAAGCGGGACGATCGAATATAAAGGCGCTCCGGTTACTTTTCATGGGCCAAAGGATGCTATCAAGTACGGGATGGGCATGGTTCATCAGCACTTTATGCTCGCTCCGTCGCTTACCGTATCGGAAAATATCGTGCTTGGCGAGGAGCCGAGAAAAGGTCCGTTTTCATTGTTCAGAGACCGTAACAAGGAAAGTGAGGAAATTGAAAAGCTGATTCGGACTTATGGACTTAAGGTCGATCCTCACGCGAAAGTAGATACCATCCCGGTTGGCCAGAAACAGCGTGTTGAAATATTGAAAGTGCTCTATAAGGGTGCCCGGCTCATTATTTTGGACGAGCCGACAGCCGTATTAACACCGCAAGAAACAGACGAGCTGTTTGACTCGATCAAGTCGCTGATCAAACAAGGCTATACGATTATTTTCATCACCCATAAATTGCGCGAAGTGATGGAGATATCGAACCGGGTCACTGTGCTTAAGGCAGGAAAAACGATCGCCACTTTGATGACCAAGGATACCAATCCCGAAGAAATATCAAGACTCATGGTGGGCAGAGAAATATTATTCCGCGTCGACAAGCAGCCATCCGTACCCAAAGATGTCGTTTTGTCCGTAAAGGAGCTTTGCGCTTCTGACGATAAAGGCGCACCGGCTTTATGCGGCATTTCGCTCGATATTCGGGCAGGCGAGGTTGTGGGAATTGCCGGCGTAGAAGGAAACGGGCAAACGGAGCTGGTCGAAACGATTACTGGTCTCCGAAAAGCAACTTCCGGTGAAATACGCTATTTCAACGAGGAGTTGATTGGAAAAAGCATTGCCCAAATCCGCGCGATGAAAATTGGACATGTTCCGGAAGACCGGCAAACGACAGGGGCGAGCTTAACGTCGACCATTGCTGAAAACTTAATTCTAGACCATTACCGGAATCCGGAATTTAAATGGGGTCCGTTCCTCCACAAAAAGAAAATCAAGCAGTTTACGAAAATCATGATGGATGTTTACGATGTACGTGCTCAAAACGAAGATGTGATGGCTGGCTCGTTATCCGGAGGCAACTTGCAAAAAGTGGTGATCGCCCGCGAGCTTTCGAAAAATCCGAAGCTGCTGATCGTTTCGCAGCCAACCCGGGGTGTAGATATCGGAGCCATCGAATTCATCCATCGCGAGATCATCAAAAAACGGGATGGTGGAGCGGCAGTGCTGCTCGTTTCAGCCGAATTATCGGAAGTTATGGCCTTAAGCGACCGGATTGCCGTTGTGTATGAAGGCGAAATCGTTGCTGTACTGGAAAATACGAGCGAGTTGACAGAGGCAGAAATCGGGTATTATATGCTGGGACTTGGCATCAAGAAACAAAAAGAGGAGGTGGCGGCTCAATGAAAAAGGGAAACGCAACGATTTTGGAGTTTGCCGGCATTGCTGTAGCTGTCATACTTGCGCTCCTTTGCGGTTTTGCGGTCATCTTGGTTACAAGCGACGAACCGTTAAGCGCACTTACGTCATTGCTGCTTGATCCGGTTTCCAATTTATTCAATATCGGGACGGTGCTTAATAAAGCGGTTCCGCTCATATTTACAGGTTTGGCGCTTTCCGTCGTATTTCAATCGGGCGTATTCAGCATGGGTGCGGAAGGGCAGCTTTACGCCGGCGGATTTTTGGGCGCGCTTGCCGGCGTCTATATTCACGGTCTTACGCCATGGCTTCATCTTCCGCTAGTTCTGATTTGTGCGATGGCAGGCGGTGCTTTATTCGCAGCTATAGCCGGATTATTGAAAACATATGCGAATGCCAATGAAATTGTAACGACGCTTATGTTGAACTTCGTGGCGATCTTGTCGACTTCCTATTTTGTCAATAATGTATTCAAGGATCCGAGCAGCGGCGGATTTGCGCGTATGCCGTATGTAAATCCGGGAATCCTGCTTGGAAAGCTGTTTCCCGGTTTACCGGCGCATGCCGGAATCGTGATCGCCTTGTTAGCGGTCGTGGTTGTTTATCTCATGCTGTATAAAACGAAAGTCGGTTATGAGCTGCGTATTGTCGGAAAAAGCGGCCATTTTGCCAGATACGGCGGAATCGCCACAAATCGGGTTGTTTTAACGAGCATTATGATCAGCGGCGCCCTTGCGGGGCTTGCCGGCATTGTAGAAATATTAGGTGTTCATGGTACGTATAAAGATAATTTTTCGGCCGGACTGGGCTTTGACGGCATCATTATCGCGCTGCTTGCGCGAAACCATCCTATCGGTGTTCTGATCGCATCCTTGTTATACGCTTATATTCAGGTCGGAGCGCAAACGATGCAGGTCGGCAGCGACATGCCGCGGGAGGTGGCGGTTATCATTCAAGTTATGCTGGTGCTGCTCGTTTCTTCCCAGGCGATATTCGTCTATCTGAAGCAAAAATACGGATTAAAGGCGGTGAAGTAAAATGTGGCAAGCGCTTTGGTCACAAATCATGGATTTAACTCTTGTCGTCGTGCTGCTGCGTTTTATGACCCCGATTCTATTATCCGCTTTAGGAGGGCTTATTTCCGAAATCGCCGGCGTTATCAATATCGGTTTGGAAGGATTAATGCTGATTTCGGCCTTTGCTTCCATCGCAGTCGGATCCGCAACGGGAAGCTGGGTTCTTGGTACGCTTGCCGGTGTGGCAGCTTCCGTCATCATTTGTTACGGAATGGGCTTTTTCTCGATCAAGCTGAAAGTAGATATTATTATAGCAGGCTTTGCCGTAAACATTTTCGGATCAGGTTTTACGATCTTTATGATGAGCAGAATTTACGGAGTTGCAGGCAACTATTCTCCGATTGATCTGAAAAACATTCCTACCATCAACATTCCTTTTATCCAGCAAATACCTGTTTTGGGCAAGCTGCTAAACGGACATAGCTTGATGGTATGGTTAGCCTTGATTTCTGTTATTTTCTGTATGCTGATGATATACCGGACGCCTTATGGAGTACATCTGCGTTCGGTAGGCGAAGCGCCTGAAGCGGCTAAGTCTTTAGGCATTCCGGTAAACCGGATTCAGTATTCTGCGCTCGCCTGGAGCGGGGTACTTGCCGGGCTTGCCGGTGCTTATTTATCGATGGGCATGACGAGCATGTTTGTCAAAGATATGACAGCGGGCACAGGTTTTCTTGCACTCGCCGTCGTGCTGCTCGGTAATCGAAACCCGGTAGGCATCTTGTTCGGATCTGTCATATTCGGATTGGCCAGCGCTGTAACGACTCTTGTACAGACAACGCCGGGAAGTCCGGTTCCGAGCCAGTTCATTCAAATGATTCCGTATGTCGTTACGATTATTGCGCTAGTCTTCTTCGCCGTTCGCAAAAAAAGAAGGCGGATGGCGCTGGCTCAAGGTTAGGTTGAACCATTCGTACAGGTTCATAAATACTTTTAAAAAAACTACGAATAGAAGGTGGAAGCGATGACCAAATCCCGAATGATTATTGACGTCGATACGGGTATCGACGACGCATTAGCTTTACTGTTTGCTGTAAAATCGGGTGATATTCAGCTTGAAGGAATCACCACGGTCTTCGGAAATGTAAGTGTGGAGCAAGCGGCGCAGAACACGCTGCAGGTTCTTGAGCTTGCGGGAGCACCTGCCGATATTCCGGTTGCCATGGGCGCGGGACGTCCGCTTTTTCGCGAATGGGCCGGCCCGGTTGAACACATTCACGGCGACAATGGAATAGGCGGTTATAAGC
>DATJKM010000123.1:0-5079 GCA_035491515.1 Candidatus Udaeobacter sp.
TTGGTATACCAAGAAAACACGCTGCTGGCTACCCTGAACGGGGATGTGAACAGCTATGAAGTGAAGGGACTGTCTCCAACTTCGTCCTACCTCTTTTCACTGGCCGCCGTCGATGCCGATGGCAACCAGAGTGTGAAAAAAGAAGAGTTGGTCACTACTGTTGCGTATAATCCAGTACCCAAAGCAGAAATGCTGCTTTACAAGTTTAACGGAACCATTCTCGACTTTGACCAAAGCCGTATTTTGTGGAAGCAAACCGGCGATAAGGTGCTCTGGCTGTACAACCGAACGGATGGAAGCCAAGTAAAGGTTCACGATGCCACCGGGTCTAATTATACGATAGGTTGGCCGCAAGGATTGGACGGTTCAACCTATGGTTACCCTGATGCATGGAAGGCGGCACCAGCGAAATTGTCCGCCGAAGGCGTTGTTTATACTTTATGGTACTCGTCAGTGCCCTCGACGTACTATTGGAAGGACGGTACGGTTCAAGAGGTTCATGGGGGTAGGTCGCCTGACTTTATGAACGAAGTAAAAGGGAATTTTGCGGTATTAATTGACAGCGTTGTGAATGTAAAGACGGGAGAGTACTATAGATTGCCTAATGCGTATTTTCATAATAGGAACTCATTTGATCTGTCGGCTGACGGTACGGTCGTTTATGAGTATCTTAACGGCTACGCCAGCCAGCTCCAAGGCGGTACGATGACAACGTATTTGCCGCCTTCACCCGAATACCCAAATACATACCAGGGGCCTTTGACGGATGGAAAAAACATACTCTACAATGCACTCATAGAGTATGGCGGAAGTTATTCCAAGTGGTCGCTCCGCGTTCGCAGCGCTGATGGACAGATTACCACGATAGCCTTGAACCCTTATCAAGGAGCAGCAGATTATTCTGGCGATCCAAGAAAATCGTACCAGATCAACAACGGATGGATTGCCTATAAGGAGTATAACAAGGAAACAGAGCGTTGGATCTTGTATGTCCGGTCGCCGGAAGGCGTGACAAAACAAGTTTATGCAGCCCCTAAATGGCCGACGTTGACAGGCGTGCCTCTCTCCATCAAGCAGCTGGCACCGGACGGCACGGTAGCGTACACGTTTAAAGACACAACTTACCTTTATTCCGCCCAAGAGAGCAAACGCTTGTATTCCTTCAGCGGTCCGGGAGAGTTGCACTACCGGGAGCATGCCTTGAGCGGTCCTGTAGGCGAACAATACCGGTATGGCGTATGGTACCGGATTGACGGCGGTTCATTGTTTGAGATTCATCCGAACCAACTCCAGCTTTCCGATTCCAAAACTTATCAAGCCGGCGGATCCAATTATGAGTTTTCTTTATATTACGGGTACATTTCGTCCTCAGGACAAGAGTTGAGTGGATCTTGGAGCCCCCCTGAAGGTTTCCACGGAGTCGTTAAGGTGTCCATGATTTCCCCGGAGGGGGAAGATTATGACCTTAGTCTGGAGACCGTGGGCGAGGGTAACCGATTGCCGGAAGATACGACGGAACTCCCAGGTGGTACCGAGTACAGTGCCACCGAGGTGCCCGGTGGTTACAGAGCAGAGTGGAGGGTTAAGGGACATACGGACAAAGATTATAGTCAGGACAAGAAGGTATTCGTCTATGTGAGCATCAAATATGACAATCACTGAAGAAAAACCGTTCGGCAGCATGCCGAACTATCGGGCAGCAGCGGCAGTCTAGGGCTTTATTTCGTATTATTAGGTCAACCAGAGATTTCTGGTTGGCCTTTTTTCTTAGGCGTCATATGATGGCGGCCATCTGGCTTCTGAAAAAGCCCCTATTTACACTGCATTATGACAGATCTTAAAAATTGGCTTGAAGGACAAGGCGCCAAACTTATAGATGTAAAGATAGCTTAATGGCCGTGTAGAAACTAAACTAAACCTGTCGAACAATTTAGACATATAAAAAAATGAGGAGGGTTTCAATGAAAAAGTTTGTTTCTCCGCTGGCTGTTCTTTCTTTACTGTTCGTATTGGTTTTAAGCGGATGCGGTTCGGAAGCTCCAACAGCCGGCAATCAAGTCGACAACGGTAAAGCTGAACAAAATGTAACATTAACAATTGCAACTGTAAATAATCCGGATATGACCATTATGAAGGAAATGTCCAGTCAATTTACAGAAGAAACCGGCATTAAATTAGAATTCGTAGTACTTCCGGAAAATGATCTCCGGGAAAAAGTAACGACGGATGTAGCCATGAAAGCAGGCATGTTCGACATCGTTACGATCGGTACCTACGATGCTCCGATTTGGGCGAAAAATGAATGGATTGAACCTCTGACGCCGCTGGTGGACAAGATGTCCGAGCAAGAGAAGAAAGACTACGATCTTGAAGACATTTTCCCTTCGATCCGCAGCGCGCTCTCTTATCAAGATCAAATGTATGCGGTTCCATTTTATGGGGAAAGCAGCATGATTTATTACAACAAAGATATGCTTCAAAAAGCCGGCGTCGAGATGCCGCTGCACCCGACATGGGACCAAGTGCGTGATATTGCTATCAAAGTAAAAGCAGCAAACAACGTACCGGGCATTGTTCTCCGGGGCCTTCCCGGTTGGGGTGAAGTGATGGCGCCGCTCAATACCGTTATCAACGCCTTCGGCGGATCTTGGTACGACATGAACTGGAATGCGCAGCTGACAAGCCCGGAGACGAAGAAAGCCGTTCAGTTTTATGTGGATCTGTTAAAAGAAGCCGGCCAGCCGGGCGCATTCAGCACGGGCTTCACAGAGGCGCTAACCCTTCTGTCGACTGGTAAGGCAGCTATGTGGTACGACTCAACGGTTGCTGCAGGATTTCTGAATAATCCGGAATCCTCCAAAGTAGCGGGTAAAATCGGATATGCGTTTGCGCCTTCCGGTGCGAAGGACAATAACGGCTGGCTGTGGGCTTGGTCGCTTGGAATCGAAAGCGCCAGCAAGCACAAAGAAGAAGCATTCAAATTTCTTACGTGGGCAACAAGCAAACACTATATCGAGCAAGTAGGGGAGTCGAAGGGATGGGGTGTAGCGCCTCCGGGAACCCGTAAATCGACTTATGATAATCCGAAATACAAAGAAGCGGCTCCTTTTGCAGAACTTGTTTTGCAATCGATGGAAAATGCCGACTATACGAAACCGACTGTAAATCCTGTTCCTTATCAAGGGATCCAATATCTCGCGATTCCGGAATATCAACAGCTCGGCACTTCCGTAGGACAAGATATCGCTACGGCCATCGCAGGCAAAAAAACAGTGGATGAAGCCTTGGAGAATTCACAAAGCTTAGCGGAACAAATTGCAACCTCCGGAGGATATAAAAAGTAATCGGACTAATGGTGGGGGGCTTGTCCCTCCCCCATTCACCGGTGGAATGGAGAACCTAATGAAATCGATTGAATTAAATTCTGCTTCAAAATTTCAGTCGTCAAGCCGCAAGGCATCAGCGTCGCCGATCAAAAGGTTGCTCTGGCCGAGTATTATTTTTGTTGCGCTCGTTACGCAAATCCCGTTTCTTGTAACCATTTATTACAGCTTTCTGGACTGGAATCTTATGCGGCCGGATAAGGGTGCGAAATTTGTCTGGTTCGCCAATTTCAAAGCAATCTTTACAGGGGCTGAATTTTATACGGTTCTGGGCAATACGTTCATTTTAACCGCGTGTACACTGTTGTTGTGCCTCGTATTCGGCCTGGGATTAGCTTTATTGATGAACCGGGATTTTCTGGGCAAAGGCTTGCTGCGTACTATATTTGTTGCTCCCTTCTTCGTCATGCCTGCCGTCTCGGGCATCATCTGGAAAACGGCGATCTTGAATCCTAATTTCGGCATAACCGCTTATTTTGCGGGATTGATGGGACAGGATGCAGTGGACTTTCTAGGCTCTTATCCGCTGCAAACAATAATCGCTTTGGTCTCTTGGCAGTGGATCCCGTTTTTTATGCTGATCATCCTTGCGGGACTTCAATCTGTGCCCAAGGATGCGATGGAAGCGGGAATGATTGATGGCGCTTCTATCTTTCAGAGGTTTATATATGTCGTCCTTCCTCACTTGCTGCGTTATATCGAAGTTGCGATGCTGCTCGGACTTTTGTTTATTATGCAAACATTTGGAGAGATTTATGTAACAACTTCGGGCGGACCCGGCTATTCGTCCACAAATCTCCCGTTCTATGTATATCGTGTAGGGTTTAAAGGTTGGGATATCGGCGGCGCTTCGGCCATCGGCGTCGTTATCGTCATTATTACATTGCTATTATTAAAGTATCTCTTCAAGTTTTTGAGGAGAACGTTCCGAGGTGAGTTATCATGAAAAAGCTGCTTGCGGGTCTATTGACGATATGTACGTATCTGGCAGCTTTTATCTATTTTTTCCCCTTGCTGTGGATGTTTATTACCGGTTTTAAAAATGAAGGCGAAGCCGTCATCATGCCGCCCTCCATTTTTTTCAGCCCTACGCTGGACAATTATAAAATTGTTTGGGGCTCGGGAATCGGTACCTTTTTGGGCAATTCCGCAATAATTGTCGTCATATCTACAATACTCTCTTTAATTTTGGGCGTATCCGCCGCATATGCCTTATCCATGTTCCGTATGAAGAAAGCGGATGACGTTCTGTTCTGGTTCATTTCAACGAAAATGCTTCCTGCTGTAGGCGTCATTATTCCCGTCTACATCATCTTCAAAAAGCTCGGGTTATTGGATTCGCATTTAGCCCTTATCATTCTTTATACCGCGATGAATATCCCGCTCGCCGTCTGGATGATGCGTTCTTTCTTTAATGACATTCCTTACGAAATCATTGAATCCACGCAAGTTGACGGCGCAACAGGGCTGCAGGGTTTCTTTAAAGTGACGCTTCCCTTGGTAAAGCCGGGAGTCATTTCTACCGGACTGCTCTGTTTTGTATTTGCTTGGAACGAGTTTCTGTTTGGCGTCAATCTGACCTATACCGATTCCTCGACGATGCCTGTGTTTATGGCTTCCTTTATGACGCAGGAAGGGTTGTTTTGGGGGAAGATGTCCGCAGTTGCGACAACCGCCGTGCTGCCGTCGATCATTT
>DATJKM010000124.1:0-22302 GCA_035491515.1 Candidatus Udaeobacter sp.
CTCCTTGACGAAGCCGCAGGCGATCCGCCGCGAGCTGCGCAAGCGCCTGTCCGATGCGGGACTCCACGAGGTCGTCAGCTATTCGTTTACGGGACCTGAGCGGACGAAGCTGTTCCCGGCGCTGGCAGAGCGTACGAATCCGGTGCGCCTGGCGATGCCGATGAGCGAGGACCGCAGCGTATTGCGCACGACGCTGATCGCCCAGCTGCTGGAAACGGCGGCCTACAACCGCAACCGTAAAAATGAGTCAGCGGCACTTTTTGAAATCGGCAGCGTATTCCATACGGATGAAAAACAGCTGACGCGCTTGCCGCATGAGAAGCACCGGTTTGCGGCGCTCCTGACAGGCAACCGTTCGGAGGCGCAGTGGAATGCGAAGGCAACTCCAGTTGATTTTTACGATGCGAAAGGCATCTTGGAGACCATATTTGCTGTGCTGGGCTTAACGGCAAGCGTAACGTACGAAGCGGCTAAGCCTGAGCACTTCCACCCGGGCAGAACAGCAGCCGTCCTTCTTCATACGCCAAAAGGCAATGAAGTGATCGGTTATGTAGGACAGCTGCATCCTGCGCTTCAGCTGGAGGCGGATCTGGCTGACACGTATGTGCTCGAAATCGGACTTGATTTGATATACGAGCTGGCTGATTCGGGGATCGAATATAAGGTGCTTCCTCGTTATCCGGCTATGCAGCGCGATATCGCAGTAGTCGTTGACCATGAGGTGGCGGCTGCTAAGCTAACCGGCGTAGCATGGGAAATAGCAGGAGAATTGCTGGAGTCCGTTCGCGTATTCGACGTCTACACAGGAGAGAAGCTTGGAGCAGGCAAGAAGAGCGTTGCGCTGTCGCTTGTATACCGTCATGCAGAGCGTACTTTGACAGATGAAGAGGTAACGGAGCTGCACGGGAAAGTCGTTTTACAATTAGAACAATCTTTTGCAGCTGAATTGCGCAAGTAGGCAGGAAACCTTTAAAGCCGCATCGAAATAGTTCCTAGTGAGCTATTGATGCGGCTTTTTTCCTTTAAATATAAGGCGAAATTCAATTTGCAACGATGATTATGCCTATATTTAACGCGAAACGAGCTTTTGAAGCCAAAGGCTGCTGTCAGCCGTTTACGCTGGCTCTACTTGGATTATTAGGAGGATTCGCCTTAATGGATGCAGATCAAACAGTTGTTACGGTTGATATATATGGAGTTCAATATAAATTAAAAGGCCATTCCAATGTGGAATACATAAAAAAGGTTGCCGCGGCAATCGACGAAAGCATGAAAAAGCTGGCGAAAGGTTATCCGCGTCTGGATATGCCGAAGCTGGCGGTGCTCTCGGCCGTGCAAATTATGGAGGAAGTTTACCGTCTGCGTCGCGATAATACAAGGCTTCTAGAGGAGGAAGCGAGGCTTAACCTCATGATTCGCGAGCTGGAGCAAATAAGCGAGCAGTCAGTCGCGCTGCAGGCTGAGCTGGCTGAGACTAAACGAATGGCGAGCGAGCAATTGCAAAAGGCCAAGGCAGCCGCTGAAGCGGAGCTAGCCGAAATGCTGGCGCTTGCTGCAGAGCAGTCAGCGGAGCAGCAAGCGGCGGCAGCAGAGGCCATGAAGGCTCAAGAGGAAACGATCCTCCGGCTTACGCAAGAAAATGTGGAACGGATTGCATCTCTTCGAACGAAGAAGGATGAGCAGATTGCCCGGATCCAGGCGGAGAAGGAAGCAGAGCTGGCTGAGCTTCAGATGAGAAAGGACTCGGAGCTGTCGGAGCTGCAAAATCAGAAGGAAGCGGAACTGGCTGCGCTGAAGAATGAAAAAGAGGCTGAACTATCCGAGCTGAGAAATCAAAAGGAAGCCGAGCTGGCAGAGCTGCAGCAGGCCAAAGAAGATTTTCAGCTGGAGCTGGAGCTTGAAAAGGAAATACAAATATCCGAGCTTGCAAGAGCGAGTGCCGAGGAACTGGCTGCTCTGAGACGCGAGAAGGAAGAGCAGCTGTCAGCGTTAATTTCAGAGAAGGAAGCGGCGATATCCGCTCTAAACGAAGAGAAAGAGTCGCTGCTCACCGAGCTTGAAGGGAACTGGCAGAACAAATGGGATGAGCGCGAGCTGAGCTGGCTGGCACATACCGAGGCATCGCAGCTTGAGCTAGCCCGTCTGGGCGAGGAGCGCGAGCAGGCATTCCGCGCTGATCTTGAGCGCCGTCGAAACGGCTGGCTTGAGGAGCGGAGCAAGCTGCAAGCACAGATTGCCGAGCTTCAGCAAGGCTGGAAGGAAGAGAAGGAAGCGCTGGAGAATCGTATTTCTGCGGCGGATGATCAACTCATTCAGGCGATGGAGCAGGAGGAGTCCTTCCGTACGTCTAATGGGCAGCTCGAGCGGGACGTTCAAGAACGGGAAAGTGAATTACAGCTTGCGCAAAGCGAGCTGAAAGAAACGCGCAGCCAATTGGCGGAGCTGCAAGAGCACAATAGCGGGGCGAATGCGATGGTTCAAGAGCTGGAGCAGAAGCTCGCTCATGAACGAAGCCATGTCTCTGCTGCGGATAAGCGCGCAACGGATTTACAGCAGCGTTTGAAAGAGGCGTTGGAGCGTGAGGAGCAGAAGCAGCTCGAGCTCGAGGAGCTGCAAAGACAGCAGGAGGAGCAGCTGCTAATGCTGCGGCTTGAGCAGGAAGAGCTTGAGCAGACACATCAGAATAATCTTGAAGAGCACCGGAATTTGCTGCGTGCGGAGCTTGAGAAACAGCGGGATTCACTGAAAGAAGAACATGAGCAGCAAATGCAGAAGTTTGAGGAAGAGAAGCATGAGCTGGTGAGAACGCTGCGCCTTGAGCAGGAGGAGCAGTTAAGAGTTGTAGAAGCGGAAAATGATGAGCTGTTTAAACAGATGACCGCAGAAAGCAATGAACGCTGCGAACAGCTTGCTGCCGAGCAGGATGCGCACATTAGGGAGCTTGCCTTTGAGTACGAGGAAAAATATAAGCAGTTGGCTAGTCAATATGAAGAGCAGCTGTTCGAGCAGGCCGTTCAGCACGAAGAGCAGCGCAAACAGCTTGCTCTTGAATACGAGGAGCAGGCAGGGCGGAAAGCAGCCGAGTATGAAGAGCGGAATAAGCAGCTGGTTAATCAATATGAGGAGCAGCTGCTTGAGCAGGCCGTTCAGTACGAGGAGCAGAACAAACAGCTCGCTCGCGGGTATGAAGAGCAAGCAAGGCAGAAAGCAGCCGAGTATGAAGAGCGGAATAAGCAGCTGGTTAATCAATATGAGGAGCAGCTGCTTGAGCAGGCTGTTCAGTACGAGGAGCAAAATAAACAGCTCGCTCATGATTATGAAGCTGAAGCGAAGGCGTTTGCTGTTAAGCAGGCGGCCATTTCTGAACAGCTGGTGGATCAGTACGAAGAGCAATATATCGAGCTCGCTGCTAAGCAGGAAGAAGAGCGCAAGCAGTTGGAGGACGAACACGAGCAGCGTTTGCAGCAATGGGCTGCTGAGCATGAAGAGCAGCTTAAGCAGCTGAAAGCGGATCAAGAGGAGCAGCTGCTGCAGCAGCGGCATGATTACGAGATTATGATTCAGAAGCTGCAAGAGCAGCTGGGTAAAATCGAGAAAATAGCCGCTTCAGCTGCTGATGGAGAACAGTTCTACAAGACCGAGCTTGAGAAGCTCGAAGCCAGGGAACAAGAGCTAACCGAGCAGTTTGAGATTACGGCTGCGCGTGAGCGTATTGCCGGGCAGCAGCTGGAAGCTGCAGCAGCCCGCGAACGCGAGCTAAGCGAACGTCTGCAAGCACAGCAGCAATATGCGGAGCAGACAGCCGCCGAAGCAAATCGCCTTGAGCTTGAGAGGCAATCGCGGGAGGCTGATGAAGAGGCGCTGAGAGAGCGGCTGGAGAGAGCGATGCAGGAAGCAGCGGCAGCCTCCGAGCTGAAGGAAGAACTGAGCGAGTATACGGCGCGGCTTGCGAACGAGCGGGACGAAGCCGCGCGCAAAGCGGAGCAGCTGGCCTATGAGCGTGATGAGGCAGCTAGCGCATTGGAGTCGCTTTCCTATGAGCGCGATGAAGCAACACGTTCTAAGGAAAAGCTGGCACTAGACCATAGCGATTTGCTTGAGCAGCATCACAAGCTGAAAAATGAGTATTCGAAGCTGCAAACCGAATATAACGAGTGGATTGAGCTTATAGAGCAAAGCTAATATCCCATAAGCAGAAACACCGCAGTGACAAGCTTGGGCAATAAGCCGGCGCTTGTTACTGCGGTGTTTTATTATAATAGTGTTGATAGCGTTTTCACCCTGTTTATTATTGTACATTCTTAGCCGTATGAGACGATTGTGCCGGTAGGTCCGCCAACAGGCAAGCTGGCTAGCCGTATCAGATCCGGTGTAACGATTGCTGGATCTTTGCCGGTTGCGTGCATTTCTGTGCGGAGCATGCCTGGATTATAGAGGTTAACGAGAATGCCATGCTCATGCTCCTCGTCAGCAAGTGTTCGCGTTAACGATTCAAGACCGGCCTTGGCTGCGCTGTAAGCTGCGTAACCGCCTGCTCCGTTCCATGACAGGCCGGAGGTTAGATTGATAATTCGTCCGTACTTCGCTTTGCGCATAGCGGGTATGACAGCTTTCGAGAGCAGGAACGGCCCGGTTAAATTAACTGCAATTTGATTTTGCCATTCATCCGACTTTAATTCCGCAACAGATCCTGGCTCGAACGCGGCTGCGCTGTTCAAAATAATATCGATGCGGCCAAAGCGCCGGATAGCAGCAGAAATGGTATCCTGAACCTGCTGCTCGTCGGATACGTCCGTTTGCAGCACAAGCGCGTCTTTGCCCGTTTTTGTCTTCACGACCAATGCGGTTTCCTCAAGCTTGGCAATTCGTCTTCCCAGCAGGACGACATCGGCGCCTGCCGCTGCAAAAGAAATTGATGCTGCGCGGCCGAGGCCAGTACCTGCTCCGCTAATAATGGCGACTCGATTTTGTAGTGCTCCCATCACCATTCCTCCATTCGCTGTTTGTATTGTGAATATCTTAGCAGAGGGAGAGTAGCAGGGGAAGAGGTTGAGGCATCAGACTTTTTTACTGGAATGGTAAATAAAGATTATATAAGCGATCAATGAAGATGCCTTGGAAGGGGGACGGATTTGTCCAAGAAAACAATAAAGGCTGCTCTACAGGTTATAAAATACCTGTGGAGCAGCCCTGATTTCCAGCGAATAAATTTATTCGACAACAAGCGTTGCTTTCATCTCAATGTGGCCCGCGCCGCATGGTCTGTTGCAAATCATTTCATAAGTGCCTGGTTCACTAATAGTGACGGGAACCGCTTTGCCGGCAGAAATCGTATAATCGGTTTTTTTGATTTGAATGCCATGCATGCCTTCGATTGAATCAAGCTTGACGTTAACCGTTTCTCCGGCTTTAATTTTATATTCCGGCTGGTCAAACTTCCAGTTAGATGCTGTGATTACAAGATCCGAGGATGCTGCGCCGCTGTCCGCAACGGTAGTGTCCACATCCTTGTTTGCTTCCTTCGTGTTGTTCGCGCCGCATGCCGCAATGACGAACACCAGGCACATTGCGCTTGCAAATAGTAACCATTTTTTCATTTGGATAGCTTCCCCTTTCAATTGTCCAACTTAGTTATATCGTTGGGTATTATCTATTGTACCTCAACTTTCAAGCGTTTGCAGTGACAGCGCCATGACAAAGTAATGAAGAACTTGTGAAATAGTGAAACAGCAAATCGATGCCGAATAAGCGCAGCGAAAGCCCTTGACCGCCCTGTTACGGGCAATCAAGGGCTTTCGCTGCAACATATGTGTTAGTCGCGTTCCCGTCTGCCAGCTTCATAAGGAGTGCTGACCGGAATGAACAGGTCGATGATCCCGATGACCAAAGCGGCTAATATGGCACCGAGCAGCGTAACGCTTACGCCTCCGACGATAAACTGGGCGATCCATATGACGGCTGCGCTGGCGATAAATCCGACGATACCGCGGCCGAAGGGCGTTACCCTTTTGCCGAAAATACCTTCAATAATCCAGCCGAGCGCGGCAATGACCAGAGCAAGAAATAATGCGCTCCAGAAACCTCCGACGCTAAATTGCGGGACGATAAACCCGACAAGCATTAATACAAGCGCGGCTACAATAAACCGGACGACGTGGCCTAGAAAAGACATAGTACAAACCCTCCTTAATTTTTACGAACTGAGACCGCATCGAGTGCAGCTCCTGTTCGTTTTGCGATTATAAACCGCATCATAAGCAGATCTTAAGCTTTTCCCTCCTACCACCCTGGATAAGGTTACATCGTAAGAAGGCTCGTTCGTTTTATATTGTGACCATTTGAACATCATTTATGTATGAATCGACTGTTCAGCCCGTGCATCAAGATCATTGTTCGGCTATAATAGGAAGGCGAGAGGGGTGTTATTTATTGGACACTAAAATTTTGACGACACTTGAATATCCTAAAATCATACATAGATTGTCGCAGCATGCGGCAACATCGCTTGGTAAAACGGCAGCGGAGTCGCTGCAGCCGGTTTCCGATTTGGAAGCGGTTAAGAAGATTCTCCAAGCTACCGATGAAGCTTATACGGCTGACCGTCTGAAAGGGAGTGCGCCATTCGGGGGTGTCGTGGACATTTCCGCTCCGCTTCACCGTGCCCGCATCGGCGGTACGCTTAATCCGGCGGAGCTGCTGGATATCGCGTCTACCGCTCGCGGCGGACGCCGTGTGAAGAAGCATATCGGCCTTTTGCATGAAGATCATCCAATCCCGCTGCTGCAGCTAATTGCGGATCAAATTAGCGAGCATAAGCCGCTTGAGGATGCGATATTCGAATGCATTGACGATCAGGCGGAGGTCATGGACAGTGCAAGCGCTGCATTAGCTTCAATTAGACGTGAGCTTCGAAACGGAGAATCGCGCATTCGCGAGAAGATGGATCAAATGATCCGCTCCTCATCGGTACAAAAAATGCTGCAGGAATCCATCATTACGCTGCGCAACGACAGATATGTTATTCCTGTTAAGCAGGAATACCGTTCTCATTTCGGCGGTATCGTACATGATCAATCTGGATCCGGCGCGACGTTATTTATCGAACCGGAAGCGATCGTCGCGATGAACAATAAGCTTCGGGAGCTGAAGGCGGGCGAGCTGCGGGAAATCGAGAAAATTTTGCAGAAGCTTACCGCATTGACCTCTGATTATGTTGAGGATCTTCTTGTGAACTTAGATTTGCTCGGCCAAATCGACTTTGCCTATGCAAAGGCGCGTCTTGCTCACGGCATGAAGGCGACGCTGCCGCGAATGAATGACAGAGGCTTCCTCAAGCTGAAGCGCGGCCGCCATCCGCTTATCGCCGCTGACCAGGTAGTTCCGATTGATGTGGAGCTGGGCAATCAATATACGGCAATTATTGTAACGGGACCGAATACAGGCGGCAAAACCGTCTCCTTGAAAACGATTGGGCTCTTAAGCCTCATGGCGATGTCGGGCTTATTTGTTCCTGCCGAAGATGGAAGCCAGCTTTGCGTATTCGACGCGATCTACGCCGATATCGGCGATGAACAAAGCATTGAACAAAGCCTAAGCACATTTTCCAGCCATTTGAAAAATATCATCCGAATTTTAAGTTCGATGACCTCCAAAAGCTTAGTGCTGCTGGATGAGCTCGGTGCGGGGACGGATCCGGCAGAAGGGTCGGCGCTTGCCATTGCCATATTGGAGCATGTGCATGCGATGGACAGCCGTATCGTGGCCACAACGCATTACAGCGAGCTGAAGGCATATGCTTATAATCGAAAAGGCGTTATAAATGCGAGCATGGAGTTCGACGTTGCGACGTTAAGTCCAACCTACCGCTTGCTGGTTGGCGTTCCGGGACGCAGTAACGCATTCGCAATCGCTGAACGATTAGGCCTTGCCCGTTCCATTATCGATCATGCCAGAGGCGAGGTTAGCGAAGAGGATCAACGGGTAGAAAATATGATTGCCTCGCTCGAGGAGAATCGTTTGGGCGCCGAAACCGAGCGTCAGACGGCTGAGTCGCTGCGCCGCGAGATGGAGACGCTTCGGGCTCGTCATGAGTCAGAGCGTGCCCGGTTCGAGGAGCAGAAGGAAAAGCTGCTGCTGAAAGCCCAGGAAGAGGCGCGCGAAGCCTTCGCAAAGGCGAAGCGCGAAGCCGAGCAAATTATCGCGGATTTGCGCAAGCTGGCTATGGAGGGCGCCTCTGTCAAGGAGCATAAGCTCATCGAGGCCCGCCGCAAGCTGGATGAAGCGGCGCCTGAGCTTCAGAAGGCTAAACGAGGCGCAACAAAAACCGCAGCAAAGACGGCAAAGATTGAAGCCGGAGATGAGGTAACCGTCTACAGCTTGAACCAGAAGGGTACGGTCGTGGAAATTCATGGCTCTGATGCGACGGTACAGCTCGGTATTATGAAAATGAAGGTTGCTCTGGATGATTTGGAGCTGCTTAAATCTTCGTCCGCCGTAAAAACGCAGCAGCCGAAGCAGGCAGCCAGCTTAAAGCGTACGCGCGATGAGAACATCAAGATGGAACTTGACCTGCGGGGAGAAAATTTGGAAGAAGCGATTCTTGAGGTTGACCGTTTTCTCGACGAGGCGTTTCTGTCAGGCTTAGGTCAAGTAGCCATTATTCATGGCAAAGGCACAGGCGTGCTTCGCACGGGCATACAGCAATATTTGCGTAAGCATAGCCATGTAAAGAGCTTCCGGCTCGGCAATTATGGCGAGGGCGGCATTGGCGTAACCGTTGCAGAGCTGAAGTAGCGGGCAGCAGGGCGAAAGCGAAAATGCCTGATGATGGAGGGAACTTTGAATGAGTAATGAAGTCGATAAGCTGCTAGCTAACCCTTACGCTGCTTCGCTTGTTTATGTATCGGTAACGGTGCTGTCGCTTATAGTGTTTTTATCCTGCTTTGAGCTGGTAACCAGGTATAAATGCTGGAGCGAGATCAAGAAAGGGAACGTTGCCGTGGCGATGGCGACAAGCGGAAAAATTTTCGGTATATGCAATATTTTTCGATTCTCCATCGAGTCGAATGATTCGGTTTACCAAAGCCTTATTTGGGGCGCATTCGGTTTCGTGATCTTGATGGCCGCTTATTTCTTATTCGAATTTCTGACACCTGTATTCCGGATTGACGAGGAAATCGCCCGCGATAACCGTGCTGTAGGGCTCATTGCGATGATCATATCCATATCGCTATCCTACGTCATCGGAGCAACTGTCATTATATAACGGGGGAAGCTATTTTGAATTATTTATGGAGAATATTAGTGGTTGTCGCTATTTTGTTTTTTGTATTTGGTGTCGTTTATATTATGAATCATTAGAGGGGAAGAAAAACAATGGAAGAGCATTTGGTCTGTCCGTGGTGTTTAACGGAAATTGTATGGGATGAAGAGATTGGCGCGGAGTCGCATTGTCCGCATTGCGACAACGAATTAAGCGCGTACCGGACGTTAGAGCTTGGCTATGATGAGGAAGAAGTTGAGGCTGACGAGCATGAACGGGCTGTTCAGGCACTAAAAATTAATGATGCCCGCAGAGCCGCCAGGCCGGCGGATTGGTCTGAGGATGAACTTGAAGAGGAAGAGGAAGACGATTATTCCGATGATCCGAATAACAAGCGCTGGTTAGAGAGCGGCGATGGCTTCCGCAGCGCAGACAGTGCACGATTCGCTGTAGAAGAAACCATTCAACGCGTGCTAGACGATCAAGACGAAGTGCCGGAATGTCCAGTTTGCCGGTCGTATATGATCGAGGCAGGCGTTCAACTGGTAGGAGACGGGCAGTTTGAGTCAAGAATCGCCCCATCGCTGAACGGTCCCGTATTGCCGACTCCGTTCAAACTCACTTTATATGTATGTCCTTCTTGCTACCAAACCTCATCCTTGCTGAGTCATGGCGACCGCGAGCAAATGATCAAGCGATTGACTCCTGACGAATAGAAGAGTGCTGGCAAAAATGGACGGGCATGGCTTGCCGCCAAAAAGGGAACCTTTAAAAAACGTAATTCTCATACGTAATCGTCTAGACATGCGAAGCCATGCTCTAGCCTGCGGCAGGAGGAATCGTTTTGACAAAAGCTTTGGCGAAAGCCTTAAACAGACAAGCAGTCCTATTACTCGTTGTTCAAGCGCTTTTCGGCGTGGCGAATGTGCTGTCCGGGACATTTGTTCCGGTGTACCTATGGAAAGCAAGCCAGTCTTATATGTTGATTGGCTGGTATACGCTTGGCCAATACGTGATGAGCGGATTAACGTTCTGGGTTGCCGGCAAATGGGTGAAAGAGCATAACAAAATGAACAGCCTGCGCATTGGAATTGTTTTGTCCGGCGTCTTTTATTGCACAGTATTGCTGCTAGGGCAGCAAGCGAAAAGCTATTACGTGCCGCTCGGCATTTTGCACGGGATGGCGCTCGGCTTTTTTTGGCTCGCGTTTAACGTTGTTTATTTCGAAGTAACAGATCCTGATAACCGGGACCGCTATAACGGCTGGGCGGGACTGCTCGGCTCAGCGGCCGGCATAGTAGCACCTTGGGTTTCAGGCTTGCTTATTACGTCGATGCAGGGGGAGAAGGGGTATCGACTAATTTTTACCTTGTCGCTCGTCATCTTCTCTATTAGCGTTATTTTAAGCTTCTGGCTGAAGAAGCGGCATGGTCAAGGCATCTATAATTGGAAGCATGGCCTGCAGCAGCTTATGCAAAAAGGGAATCCCTGGCGCCGCATGTTTCCAGCTATTGCGGCACAGGGCGTGCGCGAAGGTGTATTTATGTTTCTTGTCGGCCTTACGGTATACGTAGCTACAAAAAACGAGAGCAAGCTGGGTACCTTCTCGCTCATTACGTCCCTCGTGGCACTAATCAGCTTTTGGTTCGTTGGTAAAATGCTCAAAAAAAGAAATCGCAAGCTGGTGATGCTGATCGGTGTCATTATGATTTCGGTCGTAATTTTACCGTTATTTTGGAAAGTATCCTACGCTACGCTGATCATGTTCGGCATAGGTACGTCATTATTTATGCCGCTTTACATTATTCCTATGACCTCCAGAGTTTTCGACCTAATCGGGCAATCCGAGGAGAGCGCGCGGGAGAGGGAAGAGTTTATCGTGCTTCGCGAAATTGCGCTTGTGACGGGGAGAGTCATCGGTTTAACGTCGTATTTAATCGTTTTGCCGCAGAATCATTCGACTGTCGCGATTACGTGGCTGTTATTTGCGGTTGGCGTTGTTCCGATAGCGGGTTGGTGGTTTATAAAGCCGTTTTTGGAGCAGCAGCAGAAGGCTTAAATAAAACCAAAAGGAGGACAAGCGATGCCGAGAATTGTATCGGATATAACGCAATTGATTGGAAACACACCGGTCGTCCGGCTGAATCGGCTCCCGGAGGAAGGCAGTGCCGAGGTAAACGTCAAGCTGGAACGTTTTAATCCAAGCGGCAGCGTGAAGGATCGAGCGGCTTTTTCGCTCATTAACGATGCGGAGAAGCGCGGGCTAATTAAGCCGGGCGACACCATTATTGAGCCAACGAGCGGCAACACCGGCATAGGGCTGGCCATGAATGCGGCAGCCAGAGGTTACAAAATTATACTGGTCATGCCGGATAACATGACAGCGGAACGGATTAAGCTGCTTCAGGCGTACGGGGCGGAAGTCGTGTTGACGCCTGCGGCGGAAAGAATGCCGGGTGCAATCCGCAAGGCGGAGGAGCTGCAGTCTCAGCGTCCGGGCAGTTATATTCCCAACCAGTTCGAAAATAAGGCTAATCCGCATATTCACCGATTGACAACAGCTTTGGAAATTATGGAGCAAACGGGCGGTAAGCTTGACGCTTTCGTCGCTACGGCAGGCACCGGAGGCACGATAACCGGAACAGGTGAAATGCTAAAGGAGCTGCTTCCGCATTTATATATAGCGGTTGTAGAACCGCAGGGCTCTCCAGTGTTATCAGGGGGCAAGCCGGGGCCGCATAAGCTGGTCGGCACGAGTCCGGGTTTTGTACCAGCTATACTTAACACTTCGATTTACGATGAAATTATTCAAGTATCCGATGAGAATGCATTGTCTACGATGAGAGCGCTCGCGACAAGAGAGGGTCTGCTGCTTGGACCGTCGTCAGGCGCCTCGGTATGGGCTGCGATGCAAATTGCGAAACGGCTCGGCACTGGCAAGCGCGTGCTTTGTATCGCGCCGGATACGGGAGAACGCTACATGAGCATGGATATATTTTGAACAGCGGACGGGAGCGGCTTATACCCACTCCCGCAGCGATTTCTCCAAAATATCCCGTCTTTCTAGAATGTAATTATGAATGAAGAACGGCTCTGCCAGAAAGGTGTCATAGCTTGCCTTTCGCGTATAGTCATTTCGAATGGCCGGCGATAATTGCTTATGCATCCGTGAAATGACAGGCTCAAGTTTCTCGACAGTGAAGGCGGTTTGGAGCAGATTATTCAAGATGGACCTGTATTTTCGGCGGCATGCCTGAAAGGTAAACAGCTTCTCGGTCAGCTTGTTGTAGCCCTGAAGACGAACGAGATCGCTGCCGCACGGCTTCCCATAGCAATTTCTCCCCCAAGTCCCCTCATAGTCCCACGGAATAATTCGATATTTTCCGCTTGTGCGATGCTCATAAAGCGCAT
The DNA here is from genome assembly GCA_035491515.1 of Candidatus Udaeobacter sp. Taxonomy (GTDB): domain Bacteria; phylum Bacillota; class Bacilli; order Paenibacillales; family Paenibacillaceae; genus Pristimantibacillus. Next base: position 12,674 of record DATJKM010000124.1, read on the forward strand.
AATTTTGATCAAACCCATCGTAATTTCCAGTTAATACGGCACCGGCCAGCCATAATAAATATTGGGATACATCAAGCCGCCTTGCCGTGAGAGCACCGAGTTTTTTTCCAGACATAACGTTCAAATTGCGTACGAACGACACAAGCCTGCTCTTAGTCCCCTTCTTGCCTTGCATCAATTCATAACCATCGAATAGAGACGGCTTTTTTCCCTTCGATTCGGGATCGGTTAAGCTGAAGTCGGCGCTGTCATTAACTGCATACAGCAGTGAGCGGTAGCCGATGCCCCTTTTCTCGAAAAAAAGCCGGTCGACCGCCTCGATTTCCAAATAAACGCCCTTCGGTGTGCCATTTATAATAAGCCAGAAATGCTTGGTCGAAGGTGACGGAACGCCAATTTTATTGAAAAAATAAAACGAAAGCGCGTTGCGCATCATGGATGGATCGTCATATTCGGCATTCCAATGAAGCGTTTTTCCGCCGTCGATCCGTATTTCATAGGATTTCTTAGAATAATTACGCGTATGGCCTCCCCGTAATCCAAATGTAGCTTTATAGGTTTGTCCGTCGAGCTCCAGCTCTGCCGGCTTAAAGTCCCGTCCCCAAGCGTTGCTCTGTATTTTTTGAAAATCAGATTCATTAATGTGAACGGCGCGTGCCGGCAAGGTTTCAGCAGCCATCTAACCATCTCCCGAGGCAAAAGATAAAGCCTACCTTTAGAAGATAGGCATGGATCTTAATTACGGTATTCAGCTAATGCCCAGATGGTCACAGTTTTTTATTATAGATTGATTTCCCATACGAAGCTTGGGGGCGGCAGGTCGGACATTTCATTAAAGAGGAGCGGGGTATTGTAAGTGATTGTGTAACCATCCGCGAATTTTCCAGTCGTTCGATTGGTTTCCACTAGATTGCCTTCCGTGTGTTTACCCGCCGTATGGTTTCCGCGAGTAAGATTGCCTCCAGTACGATTACCTTGTGTAAGATTGCCTTGTGTAAGATTGCCTCCAGTACGATTACCTTGTGTAAGATTGCCTTCCGTATAGCTCGCTTTCGCGTTTTGCTTTTGTTTGCGCTTCTTATTTTTGGCCAAATCAAATTCCTCCCGTTGTGAAGATACTATAACCTATGACATTAATCTAGTATTCGAACCGGTTAAGTGCTCAATCTTTAATAAATAGATAGTAATCTAGTACCACCTCAATACGGTATACATATAAATATATTACATATCGCTTCCCGTGATAGATGATGTGAACGAAGTATTGGAGGGATGTGCAGCGATACAAACATGATGCTGATGACAGGGTCAACTCGTCGGTTTTACAAGAAGCATGGAACTACCAATAATAAAATTATCGGAGGGATTTTTTATGAGTTTTTGCTGTAACCATCATTTTGTTGCCGGTCAATTTGATGCTAATAATTGGGACCGTAACAAGAGTCATAGAAGCAGAAATAGAAGCGGAAATAGAGATGACTTTCTTCAAAGCCTGATAGGGAAAATGGTAAAAATTAACCGCGGCGGACCGGATTCGCTTACCGGCAAGCTTCTCGCAGTAAAAAGCGATTTTCTCGTAGTAAAAACGAGAGAAGGCGTCGTCTATGTCGCAAATAGACATGTTAAGAGTATTACTGAGATCGGCTGCAGCAAAAGCGGCGGCAACAGAACAGGCGGAAACAGAAGCGGCAATCGTGACACGGATTTTATTAACGCAAACAACTTCAACGGAGTCCTTCGCGCACTTCACCAGCAATTCGTGCAAATTAACTGGGGCGGTCCGGAGAAGCTTAAAGGCTTCGTCTCGCAAGTAAACGATACTACGACCTTGGTGGTATCAGGTAAAGAAGCTGTTTTGGTTCAGAACGACCACATTAAAACGATTATGGCAATTGATTGCATGAAATCCGGCGGCAAAAAATCCGGCGGTAACAAGTCCGGTGGCAACAAAAACGACAACAAAAACGACAACAAAAGCGGCGGCAACAAAAGCGGTGGCAATAGAAGCGATAATACAAGCGGCAACAGAAGCGATAACACAAGCGGCAACAGAAGCGATAACACAAGCGGTAACAGAAGCAATAACACAAGCGGTAGCAGAAGCGGCAACAAAAGCGACAAAAGCAACAAGAGTAACAAGAGCAACAAGAGCAGCAAGAGCAATAATAAACGATAAAACACAAGGCAGCCGAAGCGGCGGCAAAAACCGCTCATAAGCGGCTTCCTAAAAACAGCTCCTTAAGCGACTAGCCGTTCGGTGAAATAAAGTAATGGCTTACCGGGCAAAGGTTCAGACCTTTGCCCGTTTCTTCGAAATAACCGGATGAAAGGAGGTTGATCGCATGAAAAACCGTCATCCGCTTTTGGATCGGCAGGTCGAATTGGAGATTTCAGGAAAAACGGCGCCAATACGAGGGAAATTGATCGAGTTTGGTCAAGATATTTTAGTGCTGCATAACGGAACACAATTTTTATATATCCCGCTTATTCATCTACAGCAGCTTCGTATTTCGACGCGGGAAGAAGAAGATAAGGTTGAAATACCGGAAATGCCTTTCGAGCCTTATAACGAACCGATCTCGTACCGTAAAATGCTCATGAACGCCAAGGGCATGTTTTCTGAGATTTATATTACGGGCAATCAGTCCATCCATGGTTATTTGACGACCGTAATGAATGATTTTTTTGTCTTCTATTCTCCTGTCTATCATACTATTATCGTCTCGCTCAATCATATGAAATATTTGATTCCATATAATCCGAACGTTACGCCGTACACATTAACGCCAGAGCAATTCCCCTTAAAGCCATCTCCAATTACGCTGGCAAGAACCCTCGATCAACAGCTGCGCAAACTAATCGGTGAATTTGTCGTACTTGATTTAGGTGAAAAATCTAACAAAATCGGTGTTCTGAAAAGCGTCGATCAAAGCATGATCGAGCTTGCTACCGCAAGCGGAAACGCCGTATTTTTACACTTTGATCATGTGAAGACGGTGCATATACCTTAATGAATGAAGACTGTGCTCGCAGCCTATAAAGGCGTGAGCATCGTTTTTTTTATTAGCACATAAATAAAGGAAATACGGCTAATACTACTTTTGGCACGAAAAAATTGGATTAGCGTGTGCTTACGAACCCAGTATGGAAATAAGGAGGATGACCTATGTTGCAACCAATGACGGCAAAAGAGCTGGAGTACATTGCAGACTCTATGTCTAACGAGGATTTATTAATGAAGCAGTGTGCGGCAGTTGTAGCGACAGGCACTACACCGGCGCTCACAAACCTATGCTCGCAAATGATTCAAACGCATCAACAGCATTACGATTCTCTATTGCACGCCATTAATCATCATCTACAAATGGCTCCAACGCAGCCGCAGTAATAAACACGTCATGCAAGGCATTTCAAAAACGTTTAGGAGGTAAGTCGCTATGTTTCAGCAGCAGAAGCAATCGATTTTGACAGAGGAAGATTTGGCGGGTTCGATACTTGGCGATTTAAAACGAGTCGTTCGTGAGTACGCGACAGCGGCAACAGAGTCGACCTGTCCTGACATCCGCCAATTATTCACAAAATTAATGGACAGCACCTTGGCCCTGCAAGGCCAGATGTTCCAAGCGATGCAGCAAGCGAATATGTATAATGTTTCATCGCCTGCGCTTCGTCAGGAACTGGACAAGCAGGCGAAACAATATCAGCAGACTAAGCAAAAAACGAACCAGTTTTTGCAGCAAAATCTCGGTCAACGCCAAGGCCAAACCATGTATACGCCGAATATGCAGCATCAGTCCGGCCAGCATCAACAAGGTACTCAAACGTATTACATGTAAAGACCCTTCGGGGTCTTTTTTTTTGCAAGGTTAAGAAAGCATAATTATCTGGTTTGCAGAACGGTTATTTTTAACCGTGAGATGAGCTGAAGCCGCCCAAATAAAGGCTTTGGCCATTTACGCTTTATTGCACGCTATTCAAAAAAGTTGTAAAATATTTTTTATAATCGCAGTCGTACTGGAAGGAGTTATACAATGACGGAATTACAGTTGAAAGTGCTGGAACTGCTGAAGGAAGACGCGCGAAGGGATGCAGAGCTGATCGCAACCATGCTTGCCGTACCGACAGAGGAAGTAAAGCAAGCGATAGCCGAGCTTGAGAACGATCATATTATCGTGAAATATGCGACAGTCGTGAACTGGAGCAAGATTGACGACCAGAAGGTAACCGCACTTATCGAGGTACAAATTACACCAGAACGCGGTCGCGGATTCGAAGGAATCGCCGAGCGCATTTATTTATATCCGGAAGTAAAATCTGTCTACTTGATGTCTGGGGCATACGATCTTTTAGTTGAGGTTGAAGGCAAAAACTTGAAAGAGGTTGCCTCTTTCGTATCCAATAAATTATCACCGATCGATGCGGTATTATCGACTAAAACATTTTTTATTTTGAAAAAATACAAACAAGACGGCATTATCTTCGAGGAGCATGAAGGTGACCATCGTTTGATGGTTTCGCCGTAAAAAAGGGTGATGGCAATGATTAAAGACGAAGAGCAGCAACCCGCCACACCTGTGCGGCAGCAATCGATGGCTAACTATTTGTCCCCGCTCGTACGGGACATTAAACCGTCGGGAATCCGCCGGTTTTTTGATTTGGTCAGCACGCGCAAGGATGTTATTACTCTAGGCGTAGGCGAGCCCGACTTTGTTACGCCGTGGCATGTCCGGGAAGCTGCGGTATACGCGCTGGAAACAGGAAAGACGCAATATACGTCGAATGCCGGGATGCCTGAGCTGCGCGGAGCGATCGGACAATATTTGAATGATCAATTCGCCGTGGAGTATAATCCTGCGAACGAAATTTTGGTGACGGTTGGCGGCAGTGAAGCGATCGATCTTGCTCTCCGCGCTTTCATTGCGCCAGGTGATGAAATTTTGATTCCGGAGCCTTGTTATATATCTTATTCTCCGATTACATCGCTTACCGGCGGCAAGCCCGTAGGCATCGAGACATATGCCAAGGATGAATTTAAGCTGAAGGCCGAGTCGCTTCAAGCGGTCATTACGCCAAGGTCTAAAGTACTTATATTATGTTACCCGAGCAATCCGACCGGCGGCACAATGACTTACGAGGACTGGCTGCCTATTGCCAAGCTTGTGGAAGAGAACGATCTCATCGTCATCTCTGATGAAATTTACGCAGAGCTTACATACGATGCGAAGCATGTAAGTTTTGCCGCTATGCCCGGCATGAAGGATCGCACGATTCTCGTTAGCGGATTCTCGAAAGCATTCGCTATGACCGGCTGGCGGATGGGTTATGCCTGCGGGCATTCCGATCTTATTGCAGCTATGCTGAAAATCCACCAGTATACCGTTATGTGCGCTCCGATAATGGCGCAGTATGCTGCTCTTGAAGCGCTCCAGCACGGGTTGGAGGAGAAGGACCGTATGGTTGAGGCTTACAATCAACGGCGCCGCCTTGTTGTGAAGGGCTTCCGGGATATCGGCCTTGATTGCCATGAGCCGCAGGGCGCGTTCTACGCTTTTCCATCGATCGTATCAACAGGGCTAACGAGCGAGCAATTCGCGCAGCGGCTGCTGGATGAGGCGAATGTTGCGGCCGTGCCGGGCGACGTATTCGGTCTCGGAGGCGAAGGCCATCTTCGCTGTTCCTATGCAACCTCCGTTGCGAACCTTACCGAAGCGCTGGACCGAATAGGCAGCTTTGTCCATCGGTTGAGCCGGTAAGGGTAATCTATTATCGTTACTTCACATTAATGAGCAGCAGGTCAGGAGTGTATCCGGCCTGCTGTTTGCATGAATAAGAACATCGGAAGAAAAAGGAGGCAGAAGAGGATGAAATTATATACGAGAACAGGGGATAGCGGTCAGACATCCTTGATTGGCGGACGCGTTCGGAAGGATGATGTTCGCGTAGAGGCATATGGAACGATCGATGAATTAAACAGCTTCGTCGGGCAGGCTGCGGCGGAGGCAGCTAAGCATGGGGAATTGACGGAAATGGCCGGCTGGCTGATCGACATTCAACAGGAGCTGTTTGATTGCGGCTCGGATCTAGCCTATGCGGCCCTAGGGGCGCCGCTCAAAATAGCTGCGGAGCCTGCTGCGCGATTAGAAGGCTGGATCGATCAATATATTGCGGAGGCACCTGAGATTACGAGATTTATTTTGCCGGGGGGCAGTTCCGTTTCCGCGCTGCTGCATGTGTGCAGAACAGTATGCCGCCGCGCGGAACGCCGCGTCGTAACGCTTGCCGCCGAGCATCCGATCAATCATGATGTGTTAACCTATTTAAATCGTTTGTCCGACTTTTTCTTCGCGGCAGCTAGAGTAGCGAATGCGAAGCTTGGCGTACCGGATACCGAATATGTACGGAGCGCGGAAGTGTTTCGGAAGCCGAAAAAATGATGGAAAATTTAGAGCAATTATATTACCGTCCGTTAGTAGCTATCGTCAGCGAAGCGGAACATGGGAAGACGGTACGGACAGTGCTGGAGCGGCAGCTTGGCGTTTCGCGCAAGCTGCTGTCTCAGGTGAAGCTGACGGAGCACGGGCTTACCGTCAACGAAAGCCGCGCCTATACGACCGCTCCCGTCGCTGCCGGCGATATTATACGCGTCCGCATGGAGCGGGAAGTATCCGGAGATATTTTGCCGCAGCCTATTCCGATTCAAATTGTATTCGAGGACGAGGATCTGCTCATCATCAATAAGCCGGCCGGCATGATCGTCCATCCGACGCATGGGCATTACACGGGTACGCTAGCCAATGGCGTCGTTTATCATTGGCAGGAGAAGGGAGAGCGGGTGCGCTTCAGGCCCGTTCACCGTCTTGATGAAGAGACTTCAGGCTTAGTCGCAGTCGCAAAAACGTCTTACGTGCATCAGCAGCTGTCCGAGCAGATGCAGGCGAATGGCTTCTTGAAGCTGTATCGCGCCTATGTGTACGGCTGTCCTGATCCAGCTAAGGGAACGGTAGATGCGCCGATCGACCGTAACCCGGACGAGCCTCATATCCGAATCGTGACGCCGGAGGGTTATCCGTCCGTTACGCATTATGAGACGGTAAAGAGCTTCGGCTCTTCCATGAACAAAACAGCTGCGGCTGCCGTACGTTTGAAGCTTGAAACGGGACGCACCCATCAAATACGCGTTCATATGAAACATATTGGCTGCCCGCTTATCGGGGATAAAATGTATGGGCCGGAGGAAGGCGCAGTGGAGGCATGGGAGGCAGCGGCCGGTCGTCAAGCGCTGCATGCCGAAATACTGGGCTTCACTCATCCGATCACGAAGCAATGGATGGAATGGCAGGCGGCTTTACCGCCGGAGCTCGTTTTATTAGAGCAGACGCTATCCTGAATGATATAGAAACTGTTACATGTATATTGGAGGATTCATAGTGATGTCAAAGCAAAATCAATTAACGATTATTCAGTATCCTAAATGCGGCACATGCAGGTCAGCGTTTAAATCATTGCAAAGCAAAGGCAATGAGGTTCATTCCCGCCATATTGTAGAACAAACGCCGACAGCCGGGGAGTTGAAGGAGCTTGTAGCGAGCAGCGGCCTCGAGCTGAAGAAGTTTTTTAATACATCGGGTGAAGTTTACAGGGAGCTTGGCTTGAAGGATAAACTTGGCGCGATGTCGGAGGATGAGAAGTATGCTCTGCTGGCATCCAATGGCATGCTCATCAAGCGTCCAATCGTAACGGATGGCAAGACGGTAACCGTAGGCTACAAGGAAGAGCAGTACGAACAAGTTTGGAACAACGGAAAAGGGTGAGTAATTATATGTCGCAATCCAAATGGAGATCGGAGAGACTGTCGCAGCTGGGATCTTCAATTTTTGCTGAAGTGGCGGGTTGGAAGCTGTCAGCTGCTGAAAGCGGGCTCGATATTATTGACCTGGGAATCGGCAGTCCGGATCAGCCGCCTTCTCCTGCCGTTCGGCAAGCGCTTAGCGAAGCTGCGCTGCGCACCGATATGTACGCCTATCCTGCTACCAAAAGCGGACTGCCCTTTCGCAGGCACGCTGCGGCATGGATGAAGCACCGTTTTAACGTAGAGCTGGATCCGATGAGCGAGATCGTTACGCTGCTGGGTTCGCAGGATGGACTTGCGCATCTCGCACTGGCGCTTTGCGATCCCGGCGATACGGCCTTGCTGCCAAATCCGGGCTATCCGATTTATGCCGCTTCATTAGCGCTTGCGGGCGTGGAGTCTGTACTCATGCCGCTGCGCGAGGAGAACGGGTATATGCCCGATTTGGACGCCATACCGGATGAGGAATGGGACAGAGCGACGTTCATTTTGCTCAATTATCCGAACAATCCAATCTCAGCCGTAGCGGATTTAGTTTTTTTCGAACGGCTGCTGGATAAGGCGCGCCGTCATGACGTATTGGTCGTTCATGATTTAGCCTACTCGGAAATGGGGTTTGACGGCTGCGAGCCCCCAAGTATACTGGAGATACCGGGCGCGAGCGATCAAGCCGTAGAGTTCCATTCATTATCGAAAAGCTTTAATATGGCTGGCTGCAGAATCGGTTTTTTGGCTGGAAATAAGACCGCAGTCGGCGCTCTTCGTGAGCTGAAGGCAAATATCGACTATGGCGTATTTGATCCTATTCAAGAGGCTGGCATTATTGCGCTGCAAGAAGCGATAGAAGGTACGAAGCTGCCAAAGGCAGGCAAGCTATACGAGCAGCGGAGAAATACATTCCTTGAAGCGCTTCGGACAGAAGGCTGGGACGTCGTTGCTCCGAAAGCAACGATGTTCGTATGGGCGCAGCTGCCTCCGATGCAATGGTCGCTGGAAGAGCCGTGGACTTCAAGACGGATTTCCCAGGAAATGCTTAAAGCGACCGGGGTAGTCGTCGTTCCGGGAGAAGCGTTTGGCTCTGAAGGCGAGGGCTACGTTCGAATTGCCCTTGTCGAGAGCGAGGAAAGATTGAAGGAAGCGGCTAGACGGATTGGAAGCTTTATTCGCGGGCAATAAATGTAGGATTGAGAGTTTACTTAATAAGTTGAACGAAAGAATTTCATCCTTATCGGTCCGGTCATTGCGTGTTATCCCAATCAATATAAATAGCTATATTGTATTTTCACAGGATAGAAGACCTTTTTCAGTGAAACGAGGTCTCTATGTTGTACTTCATACAACATAAAGACCCAAATGTCAGCCTATAACCGAAAATAGCAGCTTTTTATTGCAAATGTGCAGGATAGAGCAGGATTTGTCGCTAATAAGGGAAAAGTTACTGCAATTTTACAAGATAGCGATTCAATTGGAGTAAGTTCGAAGCAGTTCCAAAACAGGAGCCAAATTTATCGATCATTCGCAACTAATTAGAATGACAAAATCCCGCTTTTTGCGGCTCAAAAACTTCATCAAGTTGAGTAAAGGGTGGCTGTTCCTTGATGCAACTCAGCGTACATTCAATTTTCAGTTCATTTTATATAAGTAAGAGAGGGGCAATATAACGATGAGTGAACAACGTTTGCTGTTGGTAGATGGCATGGCGATCTTGTTTCGGGCCTATTTCGCGACTTCATTCGGAGGCAGCGTTCGTAAAACGAGCGCTGGCGTACCCGTAAATGCT